>DASYFA010000145.1:0-3931 GCA_036498705.1 Paenibacillus sp. | reverse complement strand
GCGAAGTGAGCAAAGTTTTGATATTGGAAGATGAAGAATCAATCCGAAGTTTTATCGTGATCAACTTGAAGCGGAATGGCTTCGAGGTGCTGGAGGCAGGTGATGGGCACGAGGCGCTTGCGAAGCTGCAAAGCGTGCCGGATATCGATATCGCGCTGCTTGATGTGATGGTTCCAGGCATCGATGGATTTGAGGTGTGTCGGAGAATCCGCGAGACGAACGAGCGGATCGGGATTATTTTTCTGACGGCAAAAGTACAGGAACAAGACAAGGTCTACGCGCTGTCCGTCGGAGCGGATGATCATGTTAGCAAGCCATTCAGTCCGACCGAACTGATCGCCCGCATTCACTCTTTGTTAAGAAGGGTCAATGTATATCGGGAGAGCAGCACGAAGGTTACTTTTACATCCGGACCATTCACCCTTGATCTGATCTCCAAGCAATTCAAGCGCGGCAGCCAATTAATAGAACTGACTCCGACCGAATTTTCACTGGTGCAATATTTCTTGGAGAACGAGAACTCCCCGCTTAGCCGTGATCAACTGCTCGATCATGTATGGGGCAAAGAATATATGGGCGATCCGAAAATAGTTGACGTCAATATCCGTCGGCTTCGCCAGAAGATTGAGAATAATCCTTCCGAGCCGACGTTCCTCCAGACGGTCTGGGGGTTTGGCTATAAATGGAAGGGCGAGGTACAATGATCAAGAAGGGTATCGGACGGCAAATTGTAATGCATTATTTTATCGTCGTATTCGTAACTCTGTTCATGGTTGAATTGATCTTCTCTTTGGCCATTCGCATGTATTATTACGATACGATCTATAACCATATGTCGAATCATACGACATGGGCGTCCGATTATTTTCAGAAATTCGTAAAGCTCAACGCGGATAATGATCCGAATTATTTTACGGAAATGCTCGATGCCTTTGAATTAAAGGATACAGAGCTTCTGATTCTGAACCGGAAAGGCAATGTTAAGGCGAGTAGCAATCCGTTCCAGGACGAGAAGGCGATACAGACTAGCGATGTATTGCAGGCCGCTTCAGGAAGCGTCGGTAAATGGATTGGTAGGCAGCCCTCCACGGGCGAGATGGTGATGGCCGTGTCATCCCCTCTCCAAGTACGAGGGGAGAACGCCTACATCGTTCGTTATGTCACATCACTAGAGTCGGTCAATTCCAAGATGATGAATCTGACCTTGCTCTCTTCTGCGGTGTGTGTAGCTGTATTGGCACTTGTTACCTTGTTCAGTATCGGGCTAGCTAATTCGATCGTGAAGCCGATCAACAATATTCGTGCAGTATCCGCCCAATTAGCGAAGGGGAAATTTGATACGCGTATCGAGGGCGAATATAGATATGAATTAGGTGAGTTGGCTTCTACGCTGAACTATATGGCTCAAGAGATCGTCCGCAGTAATCAGATCAAGGATGATTTCATCTCGTCCATTTCCCATGAACTGCGCACTCCGTTAACGGGAATCAAGGGATGGAGCGAGACGCTAACCTCAGGAGGATTCGATCCAGATGAGACAAAGATCGGCATGAATATTATCTCCAAAGAGACAGACCGACTCATTGGTCTGGTTGAGGAGATGCTGGACTTCTCCAAGCTGCAGCAGAACGAGATGAAGCTCGTGATCGGCCGTGTCAAGCTGCAGGAATTACTGAAGGAGATCATGTTAAACGTCTGGGCTAAGGCGGAGAAGAAGCAAATCCAGATCAAGCTTGATGGTCAAATGGATAAGCCGATCACGGTCATTGGTGATGCCAATCGATTGAAGCAAGTCTTCCTTAACTTAGTGGATAATGCGATTAAGTTCTCGCATGAGAATAGCTGGATTCATCTCGTGATCAATCCATTATCGGCAGATCAGGTGCAGATTGAAGTTGTCGATAGCGGGATTGGGATAAGCGAGGAAAATCTGAGTAGAGTTCGCGATCGCTTCTTCCAAGTCAATCATCAAGGCGGCGGAACCGGACTTGGATTGGCGATTAGCCAGCAGCTCGTTGAGCTGCACCACGGTCAAATGGATATACGAAGTGAGCTTGGGGTTGGTACTACAGTATCGGTCACACTGCCGATGCCTGTTCATGATCCCGAGAATCGGGACGAAGAGGTTGAACAAATAAACTCCGAGGATCAAAATTAAATATGTAGTTGCATCATGAAGGGACTCTCTAAGGAATGCTGTACTTTAGAGAGTCCTTATATTATAAGTTCAAAAAGTTCGGTTTTCAGCACCGAGAAGGTTGGATGAAGCTAGGGTCTGAGGAGCGGAGCGTACGTAGTTAGTACGTGAGCACCGGAAGACCCGGCTGAGTTCAAGATTCGATGCCGAGTTACTTCCTGATTCACTACGTGATCAAAAGCGGACTTTTTGAACTACATCTAAGAAGGCATTCCTTCCGCTCGAAGTCGCGGCGTCTTCTCATAGACTTCCATAAGCAGTCTTGTTGGTTGAGGAATGAGAACTGGCTTGGCTGTAACGGTCTCACTGGGCCCAACGACCATAATATCGCCTAATGCTCCCTTGATTATCGACCCATCTTTAATGATTGCATTTTCGCCAATAATGGCCTTCTCGATCCAGACATTGCGGCCGATCTTGGCACCGGGCATTACGACACTATCTTTTATCTTCGTATAGCGTCCGATGCTTGCTCCACCAAAGACAACCGATTGCTCAATCTGTCCTTCCAGTTCGCAATTATGGTGCACCAGCGAGTTGCTGATTTGCGTATGAAGGGCCAGAAAGGATGGAGCGCCGGGTAGTCCCTGGGTGAACATCGGCCAGGTATCATTGTTTGTTAATTTCCAATCCGCGTTCTCGGCCAGTAAATCCATATGCGCTTCCCACAGACTTTGAACTGTGCCTACATCGCGCCAATACCCCATAAATTCATATACATGCAACGGCTCTGTGCCAGTCAACATTTTAGGAATTAGGTCTTTGCCGAAATCATGGCTACTCTTAGCATCTTCCGCATCATCGATCAAATGCTGCTTAAGAAAATCCCAATTAAATAAATAAATACCCATGGAAGCTAAATTACTTGTCGGATGCATTGGCTTCTCTGCAAACTCCGTAATTCGGTTCTGCTGATCTGTGCTCATCACGCCGAAGCGGTGCGCTTCCTCCCATGGTACGGGCATAACAGAGATGGTCGCTGTAGCATTTACTGACAAGTGATAATCAAGTAGCTTGCGGTAATCCATATGATAAATATGGTCACCCGACAAGATAAGCACCTGATCTGGCTTGAATTTGTCCACATACTCTATATTTTTGAATATTGCATCTGCTGTTCCTGCATACTCCTGTACACCGGCATTATAAGATGGCAGCAGGGAAATACCGCCATGCTCATGCTTCGGGAGGTTCCATGCCTTACCCTCGCCAATATGTTCGTGAAGAGATTCAGCCTCATATTGAGTAAGTACACCGATCGTATCAATTCCTGAGTTCACGCAGTTGCTGAGAGGAAAATCGATGATCCGGTAATGGCCGCCGAACGGTACGGCTGGTTTAGCAAGTTTGGATGTCAGCGGTGTTAACCTGCGACCTTCACCTCCAGCCAAAAGCATTGCAATACAATTTTTCTTATTCACTTCGCTTTTTCCCTCCCGTGTGGTTTGGACTGTGTTGTTCTTACGTACACTAGATATGACTCACTGAAATTAAAGGTATGGAAATTATCAGAAATTATTACAAGAAATTTTGCAAAAAGCATTTTTATTTTCATGCGCAGGGAGTTATCGTAATAATCATTAATAGGTGCGTCCTATAAAATTATTTGGAGAAGCGGGTGATTATACATTGTCCAATCGAGCAGATACGATATCTAAAGAAGATATTTATTTATTTCACAAAGGAATAATGTACCGAAGCTACCTAACCCTAGGGTCGCATCTAACGATCGAG
>DASYFA010000144.1:0-7473 GCA_036498705.1 Paenibacillus sp. | reverse complement strand
CGAGTTCCTCCGTACAGGACTGCTATTTTCATTGGTTAACGACTCCCATATCGAATTTGATACTTGCTGCCATTATTATCATCAAATAATACGGAATCAATAAGCTCCCATTTAAAAATATCTTTCGGTTAATGAACCCTCCAGGCCAGAATACCAGCGTTCATGCTGCGGCACGCATCCATGGCCGATTTAGGAGTCTGATATTGCTCTCCCCAGGCAACGAGATATCGGAATTCGTAGAATCCGCCCAAAGTGGCCGCAAAGTTGGTCTCCCAATAATTATTCATCGGCCAAGCATATAAATGTCCTGGGTCTTGCTGCAGCTTGGCATCGCCATTAAGCAGACGAAACTCATGATTCAACGAACCCAGTTGAATGAGTGGCGTATCTGGCATGGCAATCACGGTACCATTGTGAGCTGATACATAAGCGGCGCCTTCGCCTACACAATAGTAATCCGCCAAGCTGCCTGTTAGTTGGTCTTTGCGCGGACGTGTCAGGGCATCCATTTTATCGATCCATAATTCCTCAGCTTCATTCATTATTGGGCTTCCGAAAGGAAGGGAGATATACAAGTTCTCCGGATCCCATATACTGTCTTTATGGATACGAACCGCTACATCAACTCGAGGATGCTTGGCATAAGCGGTAACAAACAATGAATAATGAGAGCAGCCTGCAACCTCGAAGGTCAATTCTACGGTACCATACATATCACCTTCTGATATGACTTCAGCCTTGGTGAGCGTTCCGATTGAAGTAACCGCATCAGGGCCTTTACGGTTACGGCCCATTTTGCGTCGCACTTCGTACTGATCCTCGACCTTGGCTGCTCGGGTCACGTCATAAACGGGTGTAAAGGTATGGTGATTGCGATCCTGCCTCAGCATTTCCTTGTCTATGCGTTTATCGACCCAAGAGGTAATGCCGTCGCCCTTAGTCCATTTGATCTTGACGAATGGGGTGTCAATATAGGTTGATGTCACCTTGAATGCCCGCGCGTTGCTCGACACATCCAGATCCATCATTCGGTCAGCTCCGACATAGTCGCTACGATATGCGGTTCTGAATTCGCTGGATTTAACAGCCTGAATATGGACGGTTTTCTCTTCACCCGGCTGAAGTGTAACTGGAATGCTTATAATTACGCCGCGCGAGGCAAGTCTGAGCTGAGAGGGGTACAATTCGCCACTGTCTACATCACGTACTTCAAATCCATCTTTAATTAGGCTATAGTGCCAACCCTCCATAATAAGTTGGGCGAAATCCTCCTGAACGAAGTCAAATGGATTGGATAGTCTAAATTTCATCGGTCGATTTGGTGATAGAAGCACATCCCCCTTATGCTCCAGAATGTCATAGAGCGCGCGATGTACCGCAGTACTCGCGTTGGCCGCAAAAGCCTCTTTACGCACGCCTAATTCCTGAACAAAGGGATTCCACGGTTCGGTTACTGAGGAATGGTATCCCCAGGTATGCTCTGCGAACAATGTAAGCTGATATTCTATATCCTTCAAGGTATCGCGGGATACGATCTTGCAATGAGGATCTAATCTCTTCACCTTATGATACGTACGTACGGCTTCGCGGTAGATCTGCACATGCTTTGGTGTCGAGCCTACACCATCCGTCCACCAATCCGGCCAGTCGCCGCGATGGACAGGGATATCCTCGGGATGACTTGCAGCATGTTCACGGACCTCCATGAAGAAATCTTCTAAAGTCGAAGATACGATCGTGATCTGTTCCCCATGCTTGGCATTCCATTGCTGAATGAACTCCATGATTTGTGGATTTGGTGAGCCATTGTCCGTCGGCAAGCCGGAGAACATGACAGGAACGAAACGGAATGTATACCCATCCTGCTCTAAGCGATTAACATAACGCTGTATTCGCGTCTCCGCGATCTCGAAGGTCACGCCCTGGCTAGTATCGAGTTCATCTTTGGTTGTATAGTTGCCGCCGATTCCCGGGATAAACCCCAGATCATTACCGAACATATAATGCTCGCCATTCCAGGTTAGCAGTCGTTCACCGCTGGGCATTTCCCACCAGAAGGGCTGTTGCTTCTTCCACAGCGGGTACATAGAATGATGCGTATGAATACAGGTGATTAGGTTCTGAATGCCTGCATCGAGCAGGACTTGGCCATATCCCCAGCTAAATCCGGTAATATCGGCCGTCATGGCGGAAGTTACCGGAGCTTCAATAGACTCCCCATAGCTTTGAATGCGTCCGATCATCGACTCTAGCAGCTCTTTATCCATCAATTCGCTCATATTGAGGTAGGTTCCGGAGAGACCGATCTCACCGTGGCGAATGGCAGCTGCAAAGTCCGCCTTTTCCTGCTCACTTGCTCTTTCCATAAAGGATTCAACCGGCCAAAACGTCTCGCATACCCACTTAAAGCCTGCCCATTCCGGATGGCGGCCTGAACGGATTTCACGTAAAATTTGCAGGGCCTGACGTATGAAATTTACATGGTATTGCTGGATTTTCTCTTGGCGTTCCGTATAACCGATATCTGTATGAGAATGATGTATGGCGTAAATCTTCCACGGTTTTTGACTTGGCATATAGATCTCTCCTTTATTCGATGTCGAGTTTCTTCCAGTATTACTTCGTGATCAAAAGGGCCGGTTTTCAGCACCAAGAAGGTTGGATGAAGCTAGGGATTGAGGAGCGGAGCGTACGTTGTTTGTACGTGAGCACCGGAAATCCCGGCTGAATTCAAGATTCGATGTCGAGTTGCTTCCTGAATTACTTCGTGATCAAAAGCGGAACATATGTGAAATACCTAGGAATGTGTTTTCTAGCATTCGCTCTGAAGTGTATATTTGAATTTGATGTAGATCGGCGAAGCCTTGAAGAGCAGCACTGAATAAATGAAAGCTTTTTGAGAGCTGCCCTCCAAATACGAGGAGGTTTGGTTGAAATGCCTGAATATACGGAATGAGCATGTCCGCAAGCCGTTTACCAAACTCCGTAAAAACCTCTCTGGATAAAGCATCACCGGCTATAGCGTCTTCAGCCAGTTCTTTCACGTCGAGATCAGGCTTCATCACCCCCAGGCTGTGGGCAAGCTGAAGGATACCACGCTTGGAGAAAGCATCATCGATGATTCCATCACGGTAGGGCTGATTGTACAGCCAGCCATTTGCCGGAATGCCTTGGAAACGATCAATAATGGTCGATTTTTCGATAAAAGCAGAGCCTAGCCCGGTACCTAAAGTTAGCGCAATGAAGCGATCCTGCGGATAATTCGTGCTGAAGCCTAGCGCAAACAGTCTGGCATCATTCTCAAACTTAATCTCTGCCGATTGAAGCGGCCTCGCCCATGAACCTTGTTCTTGTGTAAGCCGTTCATAAAAGGCCTCTTTTAAATTGAATCCGTATAGTGATTCGAATTTATCCAGTCCCTGAATGTAACAAATTCCTTGCTTGTAATCGAAGGGACCGGGAAAAGCCAAACCGATATGCCAATAGCCGTCTTGTTCTATGAATTGAGAATGGTAAAAATCTGCTTGGTATTTAAAAATTGTAATAAATTGCTCGATAATCGTCTCTTTATCCTGGTCTGCTAACGAAGGAAATTCCTTCTGGCTAGCTGGTATAGGGACATGGTTCAGCATGATGCAGCTTTTGATATACGTGCCTCCTACATCAAGTGCAATAACGATGTTACGCTTCAATGAGACTCACATCCCAAGTCTTGGATACGCCCGCTTTGATGAGCTTGCATGGCCCACTGCCAAGATTAACGATTCGGTAAGCTCCGAAGTTGGCAGGTAGAATATAGGATTCGGCATATTTAAACTCTACATATATAGATTCATTCGCACATGATATGATCCGGACCTGTTCGCCCTCGACGAGATTATACATCACCATTTCAGCGTTCGTGTTATCCTCCCATGTACTGTGCAAGTGCACCCGATGGACATAGAACAGTAAATCATCACGCTGACCTAATAAATATTCCTCGTTATCATCCTGCGATTGCAGCAGGGTAGGGAGTGGAATAAGATGGTCCTCAACCCATTTAGTCTTCTTGTAGAAGTCGATATTCTCAAACGCATGATCGATGTTAATAGGGCGAGGTTTTCCGTCTAAGCCCTGACGCAGATAATCATAGATTTTGAAGGTGAACCACCATGTGGTCGAAGAGATTTCAAGTACTAGATTATCCTTGCCTGATGCATGTACTGTTCCTGTCGGGATCAGGAAGAGATCACCCTTCTTCGCAGGATAAGAATTAACATAATCCGTTATTTCAATCGGAATTCCGGTATCTTGGGCAGTCTGTACGGCAGTATAAAAACCTTCCTCGCTGCATTGCTCCGTCAGTCCCAGGTACACCGCGGTATTGCCCTTGTTCTCCATAATATAGTAGGATTCTTGCTGCTCCATAAACTCGTTGAACTGGTTGCGAATGTATTCCTGCTTCGGATGAACCTGACAAGATAAGTTACTGCCGTCTATCGTATCCAGATAGTCGAAGCGAATCGGAAAATAATCGCCAAATAACTTAACGAGTCTTTCTCCGAGAATCGAGGCATGTTCATAATGCATGACTAGGAGAAAAGGAATTTCAATCTGCTCGCCTTCATATTCCATAATGATTGAGTTCTCGGGACCAATTGGTTCAAAGCTCCATGCGCAGTTGGTCCAATCTGCAGGCAAATCGGCGAATTCTTTAAGAAATTGACCACCCCAAACACCTGGAGCAAAGTACGGCTTCACACGCATAGGTGCTTGGGAGATACTCGAGATCATTTGACGAAGCGTACCGGTTGTTGTCATCACGGGAGTATCGAGTTGATTCATATCGATGTAGTAATGGACAGAGTCCAGAATTTGCTTGCGATAGGTTTCAAAAATAGGCCATTCCACAAACAGCGATATTTTGTACTTCTCTGTGTCATCTTCGTTCCAATTGAATCCGAAATTCAGCAGCTTCTGTTTGTATTCGATTTGCTGATACTCACGTGAAACATCCAAGAAGTAGGTAATGTCGAAATTACCGTCGCCTAACCAATAAGCACCGGGGCCAACCGTGATGACAAAGCACGGAACCTTGGAGGATTGAATAGCTTTGGTTGCATCATGTAGAGTGCTTGCGGCTTCCTGCTGGGCATTGGGCCGAAAATAATCTTCAATCGTCCCTTCTGTGAAATAACCGAAGGCACGGTTATCCGTAATATTCTGCTCAAAATGCTTACGCAGCTCTTCACTTGTCTTGATAAAGCCGCTGGTTTCCACGACGAGAGTAGAGTATCCCTGTGTCTCAAGGGTCTCTACCAGGTTTTGTAGAACAGTCTGGAAATGGGTTCCATGGGTTCCATCAAGAGCGACGCGAACGAGGCTAGGGTGGTTCTGCTCGGCTAGAGAAATGAATGGTGCGAATATCGCTTCATATCCTTGCTGCAAACCTGCCTTAGCATAAGGTATCGCTGCATCAGGCTGGATTGGATGATAGCGAACGAGGTTGACAGGTCTTTTCTCAAACATTCAAGCCACACTCCTATACATATGATTAGCTTCATTGTAAGAAGGTTTAAGGCTTAAATCTTTAGAAACAGACTCCTGTTTTTTGTACAATTCGGACATTGCGGGGAGAGTAGCTGGGGGAGGTTCTAGTTATGTCTGTTTCCTATTTTGCCGCCCATCTGTGAATTGTGCTTTTCGGAACTTGGCAGGGGCAACGCCCAGCTTTCTTGTAAATACACGGGTAAAATAATGGACGGATTCAAATCCAGTACGTTCGGCGATATCCTTAATGGCAATATCACTGTTAAGCAACCATTCCTTGGCCTTCTGTACCCTCCGTTCCTGCACATAATGCACAAAGGTTTGACCCAGCTGGGTGTGAAACAGTCTTGATAAGTGCCGTGAGGAAATCCCCAGCTCTTGAGAGACTTGCTCCATTCGTAGAGGTGAAGAAAGATTATCTTCTATATATAGCTTGGCTCGTCTCAACTGGCGGTGCTCCTCGGTGTCCTCATTCAAGGCATCACCACTTAGATTCGGCGTAGAAGAGAGACCATGCAGAAAGGACAGAAGCAGAGAGAGAACAAGGTGCTGTAGCATATCGCTGGGGATAGGATGTGTACTCTCGATCAGGCATAGAATCGTCTGCCAAATCTGCGCTGTGATATGAGAGTCTTCCGGGTCCGCGACAATTTTGCCATGGTGAGCTATGCTTCGGAAGCCTCTCGTATAAGCCTCGGAGGTCTGCGATTCATCGATTTCAAAAGCTACGAAAAACAAGGCAAGGCCCTGTTCACTGCGAATTTGATGCCATATGCCGGGCTTTGAACAGAACAGGGTCCCAGCCTGTAATGGATAATCGATGCCATCGTCGGTGTATTCGCCTGAACCCTCAAGCACGTAGCAAATTTCGAAGAAAGAGTGTCGGTGCAGAGAGTTGCTATAATGAAGAGGCATGAAGCCCCAATAATGAATTTCGAAGGATGCCTGATTCCCGCTGATTTGAGAGATATGTTGATTGAGAAGGGCATTTGCTCTTCCGAAGGCTTGATAAGACATGATGAACCCCTCCGATTAAACATAAAGTATAATTAACCATGTATTATTTTTGATTCTAACAAATAAGTCCTGACTTCACCAAGGCAAACTTAAATAAGGCTATCCACGAACTACATTACCAAGATTTATGAAGCAGATTTCGAGGTGCCAATTTACCTTGAAGCCTGGAATCATTAAAGGTATGTTTAAATTATGTCGCCTAAATGAAACCTTTTGCTTAGAATTCCTGTATTATATGGAAAGATGGACTTCTGGGAAGGGAGTGCTTAGTGGTGGGGATTTTTTCGAGGATGAAGAATATAACAAGGGCCAATGTGAACTCTTACAAGGATCAAGCAAATGATCCCGAGAAGGCGATTGCTGAGTATTTGCGCAGCTTGAACAGCGACCTGGGTAAGGTAAAAGCCGAGACAGCTTCCCTCCTTGCGGAAGAGCGAAGGGTAAAGACAGCACTGGACGAGTGTAATAGCGAGATCAAAAAAATGCAGAGGTACGCAGATAAATCGGTAGAAGCAGGAAATGAGGATCAGGCGCAGAAATTTCTGGACCAACAAGTCAAGCTTGTCGAGAGGTTAAGTGACCTTCAGACTGCCTATAATCTGGCTTCTTCTAAGGCTGTCAGTATGAAGCAAGTGCAGGATAAGCTTATAGCTGATCTGGCAGAGCTGGAGCATAGACGGATCGAGTTGAAGGGGAAGCTGGCAGAGGCCAGGCTCCAACAAGGGATGAATTCAGACGGCCTATCTTCGGGTCAGGCTTCGTTCAAAGAAATCGAGGAGCAGATGACTCAGGCGATTCATGAAGCGGAAGCGCTGACTGAGCTTCGAGCAGATCGGGAGAATGATCTGGATAACAAGTAACAGATGTTTTTGCTATTTTTAATGTCATTGAGGTGAGCAGATGAACGTTATTGAGTATAAATGT
>DASYFA010000143.1:0-8759 GCA_036498705.1 Paenibacillus sp. | reverse complement strand
TTCATAAAATGACAGAGGAGCTGAACACGCTCATTACGGAAGGCAAGCAACTGGTTAGCCCATAAGGGAACCACAGAAGGGTTGGCGGAAGCACTGCTTTCCGCAGCCCTTCTTAAATTTAACTCGGAAGCAAGGAGGGCTTTTGGTGAACAGACAGATTGTACATGGGACAAACGCTGCCTTCCACAGCAAACGAAAGAGGTTTCGCGGAAGAAGCTTTAAAGAAGCAATAGAGTTTTATTTGTTTATATCTCCGTGGTTTATCGTATTTATTGTGCTTGGATTAATTCCGCTCTTATATGGTCTATATTTGAGCTTTACTAATTATGCAGGTTTTAATATGGATCGTCTGGTGTTTGTTGGTCTGGACAATTACCACAAGGTTTTTACGGATAATGATGCGATGTATTCGCTCGGCAGGACTTTATTTTTTACTGTGATTATGGTGCCATCCACGATTATATTAGGTTTTCTGTTAGCTGTTCTGCTGAATCAGAATATTAAGCGCATCGGCATTTACCGTACTTTATTCTTTATTCCATCGATTATTCCCGTAGTCGCTGTAGGGACGATGTGGCGTTCCTTGTTCGTCGATGACGGCATTGTGAATAAGATGCTGGAAACTCTGGGGATGGAGGCGGTGGCTTGGCTTGGCTACGATTATGCGATCTATCCACTGATTATTATGCTCCTGTGGGGTGTTGGCGGAGGGATACTTATCTATTTGGCAGGACTCAAGGGAGTGTCCAAGGATCTGTATGAAGCGGCAGCGATTGACGGTGCAACGACAATACAGCGTTTTGTGAAAATAACGATTCCGCTAGTGACGCCGGTGCTGTTCTTCCAATTTATTATGAGCATTATCAGCTCACTACAGATCTTTGTGCAGCCGATTCTGCTTGCAGCAAATTCGAACAGCCTGCTCTCGACGCCGCTTCGTCCGAACTATGTTTATTCGGTACACGCTTTTCAGCAGATCTTCGCTTACGGTCGGTTTGGCTACGGTCTGGCGCTGTTATGGGTGCTGTTCGTTATGATTCTTATTTTAACCATTGTTGTATTCACGACAAGCAGGTTCTGGGTATTTTATGAAGTAGATCAGGAGGGCAAATAACATGGTAAACGCGGGGATGAAGAGACTGCCTTTCCGAATAACGGTATATGCTTTACTCATTGCTCTGTCCATATTGTTCGTGATGCCTTTATATTGGCTGGTTACGAATTCATTGCAGCAGGTAGGAGCAGCATCAACATTCTTGCCGACGGGCCTACATTTTATTAACTATAAATACGCCCTCACATTTATCGATTATTGGGGATATGCGAAGAACTCAATCATTATTACGGCCTTCTCTGTCATTATTCCTACAGTAACTAGCGCGTTCGTCGGCTATGGCTTCGCCAGATTAAGAGGACCCGGCAAAAATGTACTGTTCCTACTCATGCTATCTACGATGATGTTACCAGGGATCGTTACTCAAATTCCGACCTACGTCATCTTTTTCAAGATAGGTCTTGTTAATACATTTTGGCCTTGGTTCTTCTGGGGCCTGGGCGGTAGTGCATTCAGCATTTTCTTATACCGCCAGTTCTTCGCGGGTTTTCCGCGTGATCTGGAGGAGGCGGCCAGAATTGACGGATGCACGACATTCCGTATTTTCTGGAATATATTCCTGCCGATCTCTTTACCTGTAGTTGCGACCGTATCGATCCTGGCTTTCAACGGCGCATGGGGGAATGACTATATTACACCGTTTATGTTCCTGCAGGACCATAAATATCCGCTGGCCACCGCTTTGTTCTCGATCGGTTACGTCTTCCCGGGACAGAAGGAAATTACAATGACGCAGGTACAGAGCGCTGGATTGGTCATGTTCGTGCTGCCTATTATTGTTGTTTTCTTTATCGGCCAGCGTTATTTGGTAGAAGGAGTAGTAGCCTCTGCTGTAAAAGGCTAAACGCCTATAAAGGGCCTAAGTGTCTGACTGGTAAAAAGAAATTGAAGGCTGAGAGGTGACATGTCATGGGAAATAAGAAGCCAGCGGTATTCTGTCCACAAGCTCACGGTAACAGTTTGGTGACTGTACTTCTGTTGATCGGTCTATTAACAGCTATGATCTCGGGCTGCTCTTCAGCAGGCGTTAAGGGACAGCAGGCGCTCCTGCCTCCTGAGCTGAAGGAGGACCAGCCGATTATCAACTATAAAGCACCTGAGGACCTACCTGCTAATTATCGCTCCTATGATTTCAAAGTTTTTGCCGGAGAGCAGGAGATAGATTTATATAATGCGGGTCTTAATAGCTGGAATGAGCCGGTTTCTTACGGTTACTTTGACATGCCGGGCCGCAGTAGAATGGCGATTACACCGGATTTTCCATTCGAGAGCTTTGAGATTATTCCAAGATCATTAGGGATTGAGGGGGAGCGTGAAGGGAATACCATTCGCTTTGAATTAAATAGACAGGTTCCAGTTACGCTTGTCCTCAACGACGATTATCAAGGGAAGGTGCTGCACTTGTTCGCGCAGAAGCCGGAAGAGGATATCCCTGATAAGAATGATCCGAATGTCATATTTTTTGAACCGGGCTTTCATGATCTGGGAGATTACGGTGAACCGCCGCTGATGCTGCAATCGGATCAGACGCTCTATATTAGCGGTGGGGCTGTGGTGCGTGGCAGAGTACGGGCGGATCAGGCTAGCAACATTACGATTCGCGGCAGAGGCATACTCCTTAATGATTACCGTTCCAATGATGAATATGATGATATAGCTCTGACTTTAGGCTTTGTAACGGATTCTGTCGTTCGAGATATTATTGTCAACCGGGATGCCAGTAGTTGGACAGCGGCGATGCACGGCAGCAGCAATATAGAGGTGATTAACTATAAGGCGGTAAGTCCGCGGTTTGCAAGTAGCGACGGATTTAATATTAACAGCAGCCATGACATTGCGTTTGACGGGGCCTTTGTTCATTCCGCTGATGATGCGGTAGCTATTAAAGGCTTGTCCCATGAGGAGCCGAAGGATGCACTGCCTGTCTACAATATTACGTATAAAAATGCCCAACTCTGGGCGGATGCGAATAATGCGATTGGGATAGGTGCAGAGACCGTAGCGCCCTATTTCCGGAATATCACCTTCAGTAATATCGATATTTTGCACAATTATGATGATCGGGATCATCCTGATGTACTGCCGGACCGGTCGGCCATTAATATATTTGCGCTGCATGGAACGGAGATCAGTGAAGTAACTTTTGAGAATATCCGGGTTGAAAAGGCGAAGCGCTTAATCAATATCCAGATGGCAGATACGTTCTATTTCGGTGCGCTGCAGGGCAACTGGGATTGGCCGGGACAGATCAGCGGCATCACATATCGGAATATCGAATCCTATTCTGACGGTTCTAATGAAATTAAGCTTGAGGGCTGGAGCAAGGATCGGCTGATCTCAAATGTCCGGTTCGAGAATATAACAGTAAACGGCGAGAAGCTGAAAAAAGACAATCCTTTATTTACCGTGAACGATTATGTGAAGGATATCGAAGTGAAGTAGGAGGCGGGTAGGTTGAAGCGAGATCAAGATAGGATGAAGCAGGATGTTTTGCAGCCGGGAGGCTTGCCTTATCAGGCCGCACAGGAGAAGCTGCTGCAGCTTGGTGATATACACATCCGTGATCCGTTCGTATATGCCGATAAAGACGCTGGCTTTTATTATATGTACGGAACGATGGGTGTAACTTCATGGGGGGGCGCTGCTATTGGCTTTGACGGTTACCGCAGCCGCGACTTGCACCATTGGGAAGGCCCCTTCCCAGTATTCCGGAAGCCTGAGGGCTTCTGGGCGGACCATCATTTCTGGGCGCCAGAGGTGCATTATTATGAGGGCGGATATTATATGTTCGCCAGCTTTAAAGCTGAGGGCAAATGCCGGGGGACTCAGATTCTAAAAGCGGATGCTCCGTTAGGGCCATTTGTGCCTATGGGGGAAGGGCCGGTTACGCCGGCGGATTGGGAATGCCTTGACGGTACACTGTACACGGATGAACATGGTGATCCGTGGATGATCTTCTGCCATGAATGGACGCAGGTGGGAAATGGCGAGATGTGTACGATGCGCCTTGCGGCGGATTTGTCTGAGCCAGCGAGTGATCCACTCGTCTTGTTCCGGGCTGCCGATGCACATTGGCCAGTGGAGGAAGAAGGACCTGGGAACTTTGTAACCGACGGTCCCTTCCTTTATCAAGCACCTGACGGCAAGCTGCTGATGATCTGGTCCAGCCACGGTAAGGACGGCTACGCAATCGGAATAGCCCGATCTGAGAGCGGCAGCATTACAGGGCCATGGGTTCAGGAGCGTGAGCAGCTGTTCGAGAAGAACGGTGGTCATGGCATGCTGTTCCGTACATTTGAGGGACAATTGCTTGTCTCCTTGCATCTGCCGAATACACATCCTTATGAACGTCCGGCCTTCTTTAAGACGGCCTATCAGGCGGGTCGCTTAATGCTGATGTCTTAAACCGTAGCGAGAGTTGCAGAATTACAGAGGAGAGATCAAGATGGAAGCAGAAATTATCATAAATAGTAATGGGACAATTATTAAAATAGATCGTGTACCTGTTGGAATAGGTTATGCTGCGAATGAGGAAAGATTGCGAACGCAGGGCGAAGACGCTTTTGCGCCTGATCCGGAAGGACTTGTGCTGTCCCGTGATTGGGAGTTGTATGTGGAAGGTCAGGCAGTTCCTGTATATGCTGCGCCAATTACAAATGGAGGGCCGCTCTCTTTTGCATCCTTAAGCTTCGTCGGTGATCCGGGAAGCTTCAATCTGATTGCCAAGAGAATAGGGAGTACAGAGTCGGCTGTGATCCGCCCGCTCTCTTTAGGGGTCGAGGCGAAGCTAGTTGGTCAAGAGATTCATATTCCGGTAGACAGACCTGCGAAAATCATTGTGGAAGCTAATGGGAATACGGAGCGTCCTCTATTTATTACTTTGCACGCCAAGGAAGAAGGGGCAGCCGATCCGACGGATAGCAAGGTGAAATATTATGGTCCGGGTTTGCATAAGGTAAGCTCGTTTGAACTGCAGTCCGGCGAATCCTTATATATTGCCGGTGGAGCGGTATTACAGCTGTATGTACCGGAGGATGAAGCACCTGTTGTTGCCAGCGACTGGGCGAATAAACCGAATTACGTTGATTTTATTACTGCTGACCAAGCTGAGAGTATACGAATTCATGGCAGAGGCATTATTGATATGTCGATGCTGGACTGGCATGCACGCAGGGCGATGCTGCTGACAGGCTGCCGAGATGTATCGATAGAAGGTCTGACGATTGTAGGAACCTCACACTGGACAGTACATCTGTCCAATTGTGTCGATTCCTCCATTGCCGATCTGACATTGATCGGTTATCGTGAGAACAGTGATGGAATCGATATTGTGAACTGCGAGCGGATTCGGGTGACCGATTGCTTCATTCGTACTGGCGATGATGCCGTTGCTGTAAAGGCGATGGATGCGCCGCCAGCAATAGGAGGTCGTGATATTTATGTATCCGATTGCACAGTATGGAACGATAAAGTACGCTGCTTCGGAATTGCTGGAGAGACGAGAACAGATATTTCAGATGTCATATTCGAAAACTGCAATGTGGTTCATAGCACGGCAGTATGGACGGAGGAAGTCGGTTCGCTTTGTATTGTCGTTGGTGACCGGGGAACGATTTCGAATATCCGCTTTGAGAATATAACCATTGAGGAAGAACGGCAGCATGCGATGATTTGTCTAATATTCAAGGACCGCTGGTCGGTCGATCAGGAGCCGGGGCAGATTCTTAACATTACGTTCCGTAATATTAAGATTCCAGAAGGGACAGCTTCGTTATTTCACGGTTCTGATGCTTCGCATATCGTTGATGGCGTCCATATTGAAGGATTGATTATCGGCGGGAAGCAGGCTGAAATGCTGGAGAATCTACCTTTCAAAGTGAATGAGTTTGTAAAAAATCTGACGGTTTCCTAATTGTAGATCCTATATACCAGCATCCATAGCTTGGCAGACAAGAAAGGAAGGGCAGCTATGAGTGACAATCGATATAAATTGATGATCGTTGACGATGAATATGAAATTAGACAAGGCCTGCGCAGCTTTGACTATTCCTCTTATCATATTGACGTTGTTGCAGATTGTGAGAATGGCTTGTTTGCCTTGCAGACGATGATGGATGAGCAGGTCGACCTGCTGGTGACAGATATTCGTATGCCGCTTATGGATGGCCTGGAGCTGGCGGAGAAGGTTGCCTCCCGATATCCCCATATGAAGATTATCGTACTGTCCGGTTATGATGATTTCGAATATGCGAGAACCTGTATGAAACATGGCTCACTCGATTATTTGCTGAAGCCGCTCGATTTCGAGGATTACGGAAAAATATTGGCCAGGGCGGTGCGGATGGTCGAGCAGGATCGGGTGCATGAGCTGCAGCGCGCAGACTGGGAACGCAAAGCAAAGCTATCGGTACAGCATTTACGAAAGCGCTTTTTACGCGATCTTCTGCATAGCGAGATGAAAGAGGATGCGATTGAACTGGAGAGCAGCGCTGCGGAAATTATGCTGGAGGAATATACGGAGTATGTTGTGTGCCTGCTGCGTTTTACAGAATATCCGCGACGACCGAGAGGAGTTGGAGATAAGGATTGGGCCCTTATTTTATTTACGTTGGATAATTTGATGCAGGATCTATGGGATAAGGGCTACCACCATGTCGATGCCGATGGGCAATGTGCGCTGATCTGGACGGATCGGGCGGCGATTGACAGCTATAAGGAAGATCCGCAGTCGTTGGCTGTTGAGCTTGAGCAGGTGATACAACGTCTGAAGCGATTTCGTGGCCTGTTTAAATCTAAGCTGATTTATACCATTGGGACAGTAGTACAGCAGCCAAACCAAATTTATAGATCCTATCAGGAGGCAGCTGCGCTTTTTCGGCAGGACGATACAGCCAGTAGGGATTTTCCGAGCTTAGAGGTGGCAGACCCGGAAGAGGCTGCGTGTAATGCGGAGCAGATTAACAACGGACACCGCTTAGTTCAAGAAGCTAAGCAATTTATTGAGCACAATTATGACCGGACGATTACGCTTGATGATGTAGCCGAATATGTACACCTGAACGCCAGCTATTTAAGCTTCCTGTTCAAGGAACTGACGGGTCAGAAGTATATCGATTATATTACATCGTTCCGGATTGAGAAGGCCAAGAGCCTGCTCCGGCATACCAATCACAAGGTACATGAGGTGGGTGAAATGGTCGGCTATGAGAATCCAAGATACTTTACATTAGTATTCAAAAAATATAATCAGCTCTCTCCGCTTGAATACCGCAATGCGGCTTATGGGAGAGAACTGTCGTGAGGTTCCGCTATCACCGCAATATGCTTATCAGTGTAGCGCTGCTGCTGACACTATTATCCGAGATCACTATATTCGGAATCGGCTATTGGAATATTAATGATACAGGCTCCGAGATTAGAAGGGCATCCGAGCAGAATATTGCACGGCATATCGAGAGCCAAATGATCTCGAAGCTGAATGAAATGAACTCGCTGGCTCTGCAGCTGGAGCAGAATGACTTTATTCTGTATGCGCGTTCATTCTATAGCCTACGCCCTCCTGAGGAAGAGCTGATCGCACGGCAGGAGCTGTCGTCGCGTCTCGAACAGCTTCATCTGCCGCCGGAGATGGTGGAACGTATCTATTTCATAGGCGATAACAACAACCAAAAAAACTTCGGTAAGTCAATGAAATCAGGCGAATCGATTGATGACAGTCAAATTCCGTGGATCGAGGATCTGCAGGATGCCGGACTGTTAGATTTGTTGACTCGTTATTACGGTATGCCGGCTTATATTCCAGAAGGAATGCTCTCCAGCGTGCTGAAGGAGAAGAGGGGATTGCTGCCGCCGGAGACATGGGAACGGTTAAATCAATTCACTTCCAGCATCGAAGGACATTTAATTATTAATAACGGAGTCAATGCGCTTAATGTGCTCTCAGTCATAGTATTCGACGAACGTATCCTTACGGCCGAGCTGCCTTCATCCCGAATCTGGAGCGGATACGCGGGGATTCTGGATGAGAATCAGCAGATTTTGTGGACGAATGTGCCTGAACGGGAAGCTATGGAGAAGGCGGTCAAGCTAGCCGCTTCTGGCGAGACGGAATGGGAGCAATCTCTGGACGGTCGTTACTATGTCAGGACTGTTCCCGTTCCCCCTTATGGCATACGTGTCATTATCTTTGAGCAGATGCAATATGATTCAATCGGGAAGTGGGGCACTACTTATACTTTTATTATCTTCCTCGTCTGCAGTATGCTGCTTAGTTTGGTGATCGCCTATCGGCTTGCCAATGCCGTAATGTATCCCTATCAGGCCTTGGCTCGAGCAGTATGGAAGAAGGAGAATGATCTTGATTTTCGGAGCATACCAGAACAGCGCTTCTCCCACGGCTGGTTGTCTAGGTTTACGATTCGCAAGAAGATGCTCATTATGTTGCTGTCCTCGGTCTTGATTCCTGTGCTACTCGCTATCGTCATGTACGCTTTTTTAATGTACAGATATGTATTTGATAAAGCGGTGGATCTATCCGTAGAGTCCTCGGATCATTTAGTTACTGAGCTGCAGAGCCGAGTGGAACGGTATGAGAATTTAACAAATCGATTGTCCACGGACAGTAGGCTGACGAACCTGACCTCAC
>DASYFA010000142.1:0-6290 GCA_036498705.1 Paenibacillus sp. | reverse complement strand
GAGGCCGCGGGAAGCCTTGCAGCCCTTGAACATTGGATAGGGGTGAAGTAATATGCAGCGACTCATGAAGATGAATCCGCGTGATACAGTCGCCGTAGCTCTGAGACCGATTCAAGCGGGAGAGGAAATAATCCTTGAGGGACAGACATTCAAGGTGCAGCAAGATATCCCGCAAGGTCATAAAATGGCACTTATCCATTACAAACAAGGCGATACGATCACCAAATACGGTTACCCAATCGGCCATGCTAATGAGGCAATTTCTATTGGTGATTGGGTGCATACACATAACCTTAAAACCGGGCTCTCCGGTGAAGAGGAATATGAATATCAACCAGATCTTCACCCGGTTACCTATCCGAAGCGGGACATGACCTTCAATGGATATATCCGCAAGAACGGCAAAGTCGGAATTCGCAACGATCTTTACATCGTACCAACCGTTGGCTGTGTCAACGGCATTGCTGAGCAAATGCTGAGCGAATTCAAGCAGCTTCATCCGGATCTAGGCAGCTTCGACAACATTACGATTCTCAAGCATCCTTACGGCTGCTCCCAGCTAGGAGATGATCACCGCATGACACGCAGCATCCTGATGGATGCCGTCAATCATCCGAATGCTGGAGGTGTACTCGTCTTCGGCCTCGGTTGCGAGAATAATATCGTCTCTGAATTCCGTAGTCTCTTAGGCGACTATGATGATGAACGGGTTAAATTCCTGGTCGCCCAAGAGGTTGGCGATGAAGTCGCCGCAGGGCTTACCCTGCTTGAGAAATTATATGAAGCAGCCAAGGACGATCACCGCCAGCCTGTTCCGATCAGCGAGCTGAATGTCGGCCTCAAATGTGGCGGATCAGACGGATTCTCAGGTATTACTGCGAATCCTCTGCTCGGCGCCTTCTCCGACTTCCTGATCTCCCAAGGTGGGACTACGGTTCTGACTGAAGTGCCTGAAATGTTCGGAGCTGAGAAGATGTTAATGGCGCGAGCAGAGAACCGCGAAGTATTCGAACAGATTGTCTCGCTCATCAACCATTTCAAGCAATATTTTCTCTCTTACGGTGAACCGGTATATGAGAATCCATCACCAGGGAATAAGGCCGGAGGCATCAGTACATTGGAAGATAAGTCATTAGGTTGCACGCAAAAAGCCGGAACCTCCCCAGTGGTCGACGTGCTGCAATACGGTGAGAAGCTTCGTATGAAAGGGCTTAGCTTGCTGCAAGCGCCAGGTAACGATCTTGTCGCTTCCTCCGCTCTCGCTGCTGCAGATTGCCAACTCGTACTGTTCACGACTGGACGTGGTACTCCTTTCGGTAGCTTCGTACCAGCTGTGAAGATCGCAACGAATAATGAACTGTACGCAAAAAAGGGCCATTGGATGGATTTCAATGCCGGTCCGCTGTTGGAGACACCGATGGAAGATGTGCTTGAGGATTTCATTCAATATTTTATTGCCGTAGCCAGCGGCCAAAAAACGCGAAACGAACAAAATGATGTGCGGGAACTGGCTATTTTCAAAACGGGTGTAACCTTGTAAACCGAACTTATCTTAATTTTAAAGGAGCCAGCATTATGTTCTTAAATGACGATTTTATGTTAACCACCCCTATGGCCAAGACATTGTTTCATAATCATGCCAGCAAAATGCCGATTATCGATTATCACTGCCATCTCGATCCGCAGGAAATTTACGAGAACAAGCCATTTGTGAATCTGACTGAAGCCTGGTTATCCGGGGATCACTATAAATGGAGATTAATGCGCGCTAACGGAGTACCTGAATCTCATATTACAGGCGATGCTTCCGATTATGACAAGTTCCTGGCTTGGTCCAGAACACTACCGAAGACGATTGGCAATCCATTGTACAGCTGGACGCACCTTGAGCTTCGTCGCTTCTTCGGCATTGACGAGCTTCTGAATGAGGAATCTGCACCGCGTATTTGGGAAGAAGTGAACCGCAAGTTGGCCACAGAGCCGTTCAAACGCCGCAATATCATCAAGAATGCCAATGTCAAAATCATAGGTACAACCGACGACCCAGCGGATTCTCTAAGCTATCACCAACGCTTGGCTGAAGAAGAACAGGATTTCAAGGTACTGCCTACCTTCCGTCCCGATAAAGCGCTGAACATCGATGCACCAGGCTTTAAGGAGTGGCTCAGCCGTCTGGAGAACGCTAGCGGACTGCAAGTTGCATCCTATAAGGAATTAGTTGCTGCGCTCAAGAATCGGGTCGATTTCTTCCATGACAACGGCTGCCGCCTGTCCGACCATGCACTGGACGTACTGCGCTATAAAGCTGGAAATGCTGAAGCATTGGAGAACATTTTCCGTAAAAGACTAGCCGAAGAAGAGCTGTCAGCGGATGAAATCACCGTTTATCATACAGAGCTATTAGCCCAGTTAATCGCCTTCTATCGCGAAAAGAATTGGACGATGCAGCTGCATATGCATGCTTACCGCAACAATAATTCATCGAAGTTGAAATTGTTGGGGCCGGATACGGGATTTGACGCTCTGAACGACCAGCCGATCACTGAAGCGCTAGCAAAGTTGCTTGACCGCGCTGAGAGCGATCAGGGCTTACCGAAGACGATTCTATATTCTCTTAATCCAAAGGATTATCTTGTGATACTAACGCTGATGGGCTGCTTCCAGCAGGAGACCCCTGGCAAACTGCAGCTCGGCTCCGGCTGGTGGTTCAATGACACTCACGGCGGGATGCGTCAACAGCTGTCCCTATTCGCTGAGCAAAGCCTGCTCGCCAACTTTGTCGGCATGCTCACTGACTCACGTAGCTTCCTATCCTATACGCGTCATGAGTATTTCCGCCGCGTTCTGTGCGAGTTGATCGGCGAATGGGTAGAACGCGGCGAAGCGCCGGATGATCCTGTATTGCTTGGACAAATGGTCGAAGATATCTCCTACAACAATGCAGCCGGATATTTCGGCTTCTAGCGGAAAAGCATCTCCCCTATTTTCAACCAGACAGCCAATCATTCAACTTATACAAATAGCCCATGGGTTCAATCTATTTGAATTCATAGGCTATTTTTTATTTTCGGCTATATAGGCATAAATTTCATGTTTTCCTAAAATTTTTTACTAACTTTTTGAAAGGTGCTTGATTTAATAAATATGGTGTGTTATATTCATTTCGTGATATAAAGATTCTCAAAATTAAATTAATTATTAGGAATTAAAACAGTTGATTTGTGGACAATATGCAAGTAAAGTCCGATCGACATCCACAGAACGTTATTAATTCTTAAGCAAACTTTTGTTAAATTATTACACTTTCAGAGGAGGATTTCTCAATGTCTAAATTAAACATCGGTATTATCTTAGGTAGCACACGTGAAGGTCGCTTGAGCCCACAAGTTGGTGAATGGGTGAAAAAAATCGCTGATGAGCGCGGAGACGCCAACTATGAGATCGTTGATATCGCTGACTTCAAGCTCCCATTGCTCGGTGAAGCTGATGCTACAGAACAAGCAACAGCTTGGAATAGCAAGCTAGACAGCCTGGATGGATTTATCTTCATCGTTCAAGAATATAACCACAGTATCTCGGCTGCTCTGAAGAATGCACTTGATTATGCCCGTGAAGCGTGGAACAACAAAGCAGCTGGTATCGTGAGTTATGGTTCTGTCGGCGGCGCTCGTGCAGCTGAACATCTGCGTGGGATTTTGGGCGAACTGTCCGTTGCTGACGTTCGTATTCACCCTGCATTGTCCCTATTCACAGATTTCGAGAACTTCTCGGTATTCAAGCCAGCTGATCTTCACCTGACTAACCTTAACGGTATGCTTGACCAAGTTCTTGCATGGAGCAGCGCTTTGAAAACTTTGCGCTAAAATTTAGTTTTCCCCTCAAACCCAAAATCCCTCACGCTCTTCATGAAGAGAGTGAGGGATTTTTTTATAAGCCGGCTTAATGATGAATTGAGAATTTCTCTTTGTACATTTGCGGCAAATGGTTGATTTTATATTCAATAGTCTCCAGATTGCGCTGGGTATCTCTGATCTGTTGCTCCACATTATTCTTATGCTGGATCAGAATCTCCAGGCCCTTATCCACGACAGCATCATTATCCATGCAGTACTGGATGAAAGTACGAATATCCTTGATCGGCATTCCCGTATGCTTCAAGCAGCAAATCAAATCGATCCATTCAATATCTTGATCATGAAATACGCGTATGCCGTTCTCGCGATCGACGAATGGTAGTAGGCCCTCTTTATCATAGTATCTAATCGTGTACACGGACAGGTTTGTCTTCTCGGCAACTTGCGAAATCGTATAAGTCAAAGTGGTCTCTCCTTAATTACAGCATTCCATTCTTGGATCAAAAGTCATAACAATGTAAATCCTAGATTTGATAAGAGCCGATCCAATTTCTTTATTTGACATAGAGTGAACTCTAGCACTTATCCTATTATTGTAGAGAATATGAAGGGAGAATGTAAAGTATGAAATACATTAACATCGCTGGAACTGATATGAAAGCGTCAAATATAGTTATGGGCAATATGCGCCTGAAGCAGCTCTCTTTACCTGAGGCAGAGAAACTGATCCGTACTGCACTGGACAATGAGATCAATTTCTTCGACCACGCAGATATTTACGGACCATCCTATGGTGAATGCGAATCCTATTTCGCCGAAGCCATCCAAATGAATCCTGAAATCCGGGAGAAAATGATTCTGCAAAGTAAATGTGGCATTCGTCCAGGTTACTTCGATTTCTCCAAAGAACATATTATCGAAGCAACAGACGGCATCCTGAAGCGTCTAAATACTGAATATCTGGATGTTCTGCTGCTCCACCGTCCCGATACATTAATGGAACCAGAAGAAGTTGCGGAGGCATTTGATCAATTGCACCGTAGCGGTAAAGTCCGTTATTTCGGCGTTTCCAATCAGACTCCGAATCAAATGGAACTGTTACAGAAATACATGTCACATAAAATCGTAGCTAACCAGCTGCAGCTTAGCATTACGCATACACCGATGTTCGATTCGTCCCTCGCCTTCAATATGGATGTCGATCAATCTGTGAATCGCGACAGCGGCGTTCTCGAATATTGCCGTTTGAAGGATATTACGATTCAAGCATGGTCTCCATTCCAGAAGGGCTTCTTCAATGGTCCTTTCCTTGGCGACCTGGAGAATTATCCAGAACTCAACAAAATTCTTGATCAGCTTGCCGAGAAATACGGAGTGACAAATACGACCATCGCCGTAGCCT
The DNA here is from genome assembly GCA_036498705.1 of Paenibacillus sp. GTDB lineage: Bacteria > Bacillota > Bacilli > Paenibacillales > Paenibacillaceae > Fontibacillus. Next base: position 1,034 of record DASYFA010000142.1, on the reverse strand, counting down.
GGATTACACGTCACCCAGCTAACATGCAGGTCGTACTTGGCACGACAAATGAACAAAGACTCATCGATTCCTGCAAAGGCTCGGACATTCCGCTCACCAGAGAAGAATGGTACAGCATCTACAAAGCAGGCGGTAAGATCTTGCCGTAAACAAAAATTAACAGTGACTAAGGGAGAGAAATTCTACATTTCTCTCCCTTTTTTTGTCCGCATGGCTCCTCAGACAAATATTACACAAGCCCTAACTCATAGACATATTCTGAATGGGCGGAAATGATGCCCGTGTTCAAGGAGGGATATCATTTAATGGCGAATTCAGAACCAAACAACTGTGAACCTCCTCGCATCCCCCAACCGATACGCAGCGATGGCGCGGGCGGACCTGATTATGGACCGCGGGATGTGATGAGAGACCGGGAGAACCCTGATATGCTGGTACCTCCGGTCACCGATTCCGGGCTACTACCGAATATGGTTATGTCTTACTCCGACACCCATATGCAGCTTAATGAGGGCGGATGGTCAAGAGAAATTACCGTACGCGATCTACCCATCGCCAAGACCCTCGCAGGCGTTAACATGAGCTTGGTGCCAGGCGGGGTACGCGAATTACATTGGCATCAGCAATCTGAGTGGGCCTATATGCTACTTGGCAGTGCCAGAGTCACCGCAGTGGATCAGAATGGACGGAATTTTATCGCCGATATTGAGGCGGGGGATCTGTGGTATTTTCCAGCGGGCATCCCCCACTCTATTCAAGCGCTTGAGAACGGATGTGAATTTTTGCTCGTCTTCGATGACGGAAGTTTCTCAGATCTGAATACATTATCCATCTCAGACTGGTTCGCCCATACGCCAAAAGAAATCCTCTCCGCCAACTTCGGAGTAGATGAGGCTGCTTTTGATGGAATCCCCGATAAGCAGCTATATATTTTCCCTGACAAGGTCCCAGGATCACTAGCTAGTCAGGAAGTTCAGTCTCCCTACGGCACAGTTCCCCTTAGCTTCAAGTATAAGCTGCTAGCACAACCCCCG
>DASYFA010000141.1:0-6193 GCA_036498705.1 Paenibacillus sp. | reverse complement strand
CGCTCATAGTAGTCCTCAGGTGACTGCAATAGCATACTGAACGTAACTGGAACAATGAGGGCAAACGGTGTGCCATCCAGCAGGATAGCGATTCTCCCCTCTAATAAGGAGGCAATCACACGATCGGGTCTTTCTGTATTCTGTGTTTGTTGAAACGGGCTTAAATAATCATCTTCGATTAACTGTTCCACATAACCAGATTCCAGAATGAAATCCATATCAATTTTGGAGATCCGGTCTTTCACTTCCTGTAGCAGATCTGGATTTACAATGTTTTTCATATAAGCGATAACCAGGTTCTTCTTGATTTCGCTACCCACTTCAAACCTTTGCATTTCCAGATGCTTATTGAGCCCTTGGCGGCGAAGCATAGAGGTATTCTCACTGAGCACTTCGGTAAATCCAATCCTTGGTCCCCGCAGTAAAGCTTCTGAAGTCGGCTCAGTAATAGAGCGCACTGCTCCATGTGGAAAGCCAACCAGCAGCATCTCACGCATGCCTTCTACAATCAGTGCGGTGTATCCAAACAGGACTGACTCCTGCAGATGATCCAAATCTCTAGTTTCGTTTAGCTGAGCCAGCGGTAGCATATTCTGTTTCATATAGGTGTATATTCCTTCGGAAGCCTGCATTTCATTGGCAAACATCAGATTCTGTAGCACCTGTTGGTTGATTAGCAGTTCATTCTGCATGCCCTCAACATAGACCAAAGCGGCACGTGCCTGAATACCTTTGACTGTGAATTCACGAAAACACACATCACTATTTCCTTCTAATGCCGTTCTTATCGCTGCTAAATCGTCATCATAGTCTTGAGTAAACCCTGTAGACTTAGAAGGCGGGTGATCGGCTTCAGTTTCCTGTTGATTTGCTGCATGATTGTCCGAATTCTTCGGTTCAGCATCCTGAGATTTAGCCCCTGAATTCTTGGAGCGTCCGCTTCCAACATAGAAATATAGATGCTTGTAAAGATAATAAACCGCTATGGGAAAGAGCAACGTTATCGCCGCCTGTATAAAAACTGTCCAATCGGGAATATAAGAGACTATTTTAGACCACATCGCAATCATCCTCTTAATAGGAATCTTCTAGATACTATTCTCCGCCTGCCCTATTTTTATGCAGCTTTTGGAATAGGAGGAAACTCTAGATTGGCGTAAAGACATACATGTTGCTGTGCGTCCGAACATAAAGAGACGCCCGCATAAGCGGGCGTCTCGATTAAAAATGTTTAAAATAGTTATTGTGGTTGCCGCCATTGTTTTAGCACTTCAAGCAACCCCGGAACATCTAATCCATCCAAAGAAAAAGCTTTGCGCAGCAGCTCATGCGGGATGAACTCGTCGTATTTCCCGAGATAAGGCGCCTCATCTGGTGATAACAAGGATAAAGGGTCACTTGCAGCCATGCTTTCAGCGATAATTTCTGCTTCCAGCGTATCTGCATCTGTTTTGCCTGCAACCACCATATAATAAGGTTCCATCGGTACGATAGATCTAAGTCCCTGTGAGCTCTTTAAATTGTTCTTGAGAAGGCGCTCTAGTGTGCGGAATTGCCGACTACCCGCCCACGGTAAGATAAACATCGAATCTCCACCTGCCGGCATAACGGAACGTTCAAGCATTCCACTTTCCTTCGCTAAACGGCGTGCTCGTTCAAGCCGCGCGGCCGCACTCGGAGCAAGATACGGATACAAGGATGTTGCGCCTAACACTTCACGAATCTTCATCATAATGCGTGTATGCACATCCCCACCCGCTCCAAGCCACAACGTATCCACTTTTCCGCGTGAGGTTTTTACATAAACAGCTTTATGGCGATTATCGACCTCTTCTACCTTCCAGAGCTTCCCTGCCAGAGTAAAACAGTAACCCGGTGGTGGTACCGTTGTGATCGAACCGATCTCTTCCGTTCCGTTATAGACAACATGCTCTTCATCGTCTTTGAAAACTGCATAGAAGCGGAAGTTGTTCACGATCTTCTCCCCTGCCATCCCGATAATCAGGCTGCCTTCATCCATCTTCTCGATTTGTCCCATACCCAGCATATAAGTCATGAAAGTATCGTAGTCCACAGGATCAATGCTATTGAAGGAAGGTAAGCTAAGTACAGCCTCTTTTAATTCCTCCGGCTCCGCCTCCCCCATACTTTTCAATATGCTCATCGTCTGATGGTATAGCAGACCAACGGGCAACTGGCGCACCACCAGTGGTTCAACCCACTTCTCGCGCACATAGAGCTCTATCACCGCAATCGCTCGAAGCAATGTCCAAGGCATCCGTGCCGGAAGCTGCGCTTCCTCATCCTCTTCCTCGGGCGTGACAAAGATCATCTCGGATGCGGCGTCCCCGCGCCTGCCCGAGCGACCGAGCCGCTGCACAAAGCTTGCGCAGCTATAAGGAGCGCCGACCTGGAGCACCCGCTCCAGCTCTCCCAGATCAATGCCCAGCTCCAGCGTCAATGTCGCTGCCGCAACGGCAGGTCCGGAGCCTTGCCGCAGCGCAGCTTCCGTCTCTTCGCGGAGCATCGCGGAGATACTGCCATGGTGAACGTGAAAAACATCCCGTTCCCCACGCTTCGCGGCCGTTCTCCGCAGCTCAAGGGTCGCCGTCTCTGCATCCGAGCGGCTATTCGTGAAGATCAACGCTTTCTTAAGATGCGTATGATCGTAAATGAAATCGTAGTAAGACTGCTTCGCGCGTTCTAAATGCTCCGCCTGCACTTCATCCCGTGCATCCGGGAAAGAGAAATGCTCCACACTTAATCGGAGCTTACGCCCGCCCTGTGGAGCGGACACCTCTACGCTCTCCCGCGTACCAGCCGCCAGCCATTCCGTCACCGAAGCATAGTCGCTAAGCGTGGCCGATAGACCGATTCTGCGCGGATGACATCCCGCCATTCGTGAGATTCTCGCCAACTGACTTAAGACCTGAATCCCCCGATCAGCGCCCATGAAGGCATGAACCTCGTCTATAACAATAAAACGAAGATCATGGAACAGAGCTGGAATAGCATTCGGACGGTTCATCAATAGTCCCTCAAGCGACTCAGGAGTAATCTGCAGCACGCCGGAAGGATTCTGCACCAGTTTCGTCTTATCTGCTTGCGGGACATCCCCATGCCAGTGCCACACCGGAATATTGCCTTCACGTAGTAAATCGTTCAGCCGTGTAAATTGATCGTTAATCAAAGCTTTCAGCGGAGCGATATACAGAATACCGACCGAACCGGATGGACGTTCATACAGCTCAGTAAGCGCTGGAAAAAAAGCCGCCTCTGTCTTACCAGAAGCTGTACCCGAAGCAATCAGTAAATGATGAGGCGTATCAAACAGCACACGACAGGCATCCACCTGCGCCTCGCGCAAGGTCTCCCATCGGTTCTTATAGATAAACTCTTTAATGAAGGGAGCCAGCCTGTAAAACGGATTATCACTCATAATTCAAACTCCGCGAGGAATCCATCTAACTCGTTTTGTTCATTTTCAGCAGGTTTAGTGGCTCGTTCGCCCACTAGCTTCTCGAAAGAAATTTCCGGATGCTGGTGCAAGGTGTGTAGCAGATCCATAAAATCACGCACCACTTCACGTGGAGTCAAGAGCTCGTCTGCCCCTAATCTGCCCACTGCTTCTTCCATAAAATGAACCAATTGTTCCTGTGTTAACTGTGCTTCGTAACCATAATGAAGGGCATGGATATCTCTAAGCTTTTGCAAAAGGATCAAAATTTCTTCATGTGAAAGCATGTCTAGTGCAATAACAGGCCCGGTATAATTGTTCAGACCTGCTGCGCCGTATCTTCCTGCAACTAATCTAGAACGCAGCGCTTCATAGCTAAATAATCCGCGTCGACTATCTTCCACAAATTGCGGAGTCCCCCCTATAAAAATTCCCAGGCTCTCTGCCTTGCCCTGCATCGTATCATTGAACATCGTAAGCAGCTTTTCATAGTTACTCTGACGTGAGATGCTGTTCGTGATTTTGTAGAGATTGACGCCTTCGTCTATGAACAGCAGCAGTCCCTTATAACCAATAGCAGAAGTGAATTCCGCCCACAGCTTCATATAATCATACCAATTATCATCATCAATAATCACGCCAACACCAAGTGCTTTTCGTGCTTCCGTTCGAGTGGCGAATTCCCCTCTGAGCCAGCGAAGGGAATCCTGCTTCAGTTCATCGTCAGCGAGCTTATGGGCATTCCAATAAGAAGCCAGTACTTTGGCAAAATCAAATCCATGCACCAACCCGCGCATTTCGGAGGCTACAGCATAGATTCGTTTCTCAACTTCTTCTCCAAGCTGGGGGTGATCAGGGCCATATTCATTCTCTTGCATCACAGACTGCTGAAGCGTAATGATCCATTTTTGCAAAATAATCTCCAGAGCCCCTCCATCTGGACGCGTCCGGGTAGACAAGTGACTCATCAGCTCTCGATATGTAGCAAGACCTTGTCCTTTCGTTCCCACTAATCTTCGTTCAGGGGATAGATCCGCATCAGCTACTACAAAATCCCGATCCATCGCATAATTACGTATCATCTGCAAAAGAAAGCTTTTGCCGCTACCGAATTTGCCTGTAATCAGCTTAAAAGCAGCTCCACCCTCCGCAATGTTATCCATATCTCTCAATATCGCTTCAATCTCTGGCCGGCGACCAACGGCTATATGCTCTAGTCCGATACGCGGAACCACACCGGCTGTCAGTGAATTGACTAGCGCTGTCGTCATGCGTTTAGGTATTTTTAAAACATTCATCCGAAGTTCACCTCATTAAATATTAAGCAGATAAATTTTATATTCTTCTGCAATTTCTTCACCATCTATGATCAAATCACCTAGAATGTCCATTGCCATATCATTGATCTCATCGATCAAGAGCTCTGACATCGTGCCGTTTGCAGCCGCTAGCTTCTGTATGGCTTGTGTTCCATCCTCGTTCATAAGCGCAATAAGAGCTTCGTGTTGGAGTGGACTTAAAGCTTTAGAGAACTGCTCCCACTCCGTTCCTACGTTAGCAGATTGAATTTCTTCTATAGTTAATTCAGGCTCAAGAGACTGAAGCGGTACAATGATTTCATCTTCAATCTCTTCAAATTCTTCTTTTTCTACTACTTCTTCAAGCTCGGATTCCTCATTAGTAATCTCAAAACCGCTATCCTCAGGCTCTTCCAGCTCAATCATTTCCTCAACCGTAAGCATGGTTCGTACAATCTCGGAATCACTCTGCAGCCTTTCAAGCTTCTCACGATCAATGACTACTGCCGGCCCCTTGTCTTCCTGGTTCTCTTTCTCAAATTCCCGCTTCAGAAAACGAGTGATAAGATCATCCATATCAGCATCCACGTTAACCCCTTTGAGCCGACCACGATAACCCAGCAGTTCCCGTAATTTATTCTCAGTCAAACGGAACAGCCTTGTAATCAAACTGCGAAGCGGTGGAGATTTACTGATACGAACAACCGGTATAAGTACAGAATAACCATATAGCGAAATATCATATACGGCGCTACGGAATAAATAACGCTCCCGCATAACTGATGGGCCTGGTGGGAACATTTCAACCAAATTCGAGCCGTGTTTCCGACTGACATAAGCGTTGATTAATGCCACTATCTGTGGAATATATCGTTCGAGGGCTTCTTTACCTTCCCCCATATAAAACTTCGATTTACTAATATCGTAGTCCGACATCGCTGTTAATACCGTAAAGGTTAACTGCTCAGGAGATACAGTAAGACATCTCTCTAACTCTAGCTCAGCCAGATCTCCAGCAAGGCCGCGTGAACGAGCAACGATTAGCGATAGTGGCACATCCAAATGATGAACAAACGAGAAGTCCGCGATCCAACCACCCAAATATTGATCCAGACGTTTATATTTTTCTCGATAAGCTTCCCAGATTTGACTGAGCTGTTTATAGCCATCATAAGGATCTTGCCAGCCTACACCATTAATAAGCTCATACACATGCAGAAAAATATATGAAAGATCCGTTTTCGGATATCTACCCTGTCTAACTTCATTACGCCAATAAAAATACCATCTACTCTGTGTGCCTGTCATATGACCATACGTGGGCCAGTAGCTCTTAAAAGGAACAAAGAGTGCTGAATCCTCAGTTCTATGCTCCAATTCCTTCGCTCTAGTTACAAACTGGCTTTCTGTTGTTGTCACAGGTTCTGGGGTGTCCGTC
>DASYFA010000140.1:0-2301 GCA_036498705.1 Paenibacillus sp. | reverse complement strand
ATTATATATAGAAGCTACAGTCAGAACCGAAGGAAGAACAGGAGTAGAAATGGAAGCACTTACGGCCGTATCGGCAGCAGCGTTAACGGTGTACGATATGTGCAAGGCCTTGCAGAAGGATATCGTCATCGGTCCTACGATGCTACAGGCCAAAAGTGGTGGTGTCAGCGGGGATTATTCCCGGATCTGATATCCTAGCGCACAGTTGCGCATGATGAAGTGATGATACAACTTTAAATAGAAGTTCCTATTAGGGTGAGGAGGATGGCTTCATGGTTTGGAAAACAGCGATTCTTACGGCAAGCGACAAAGGAGCCAGAGGCGAACGTGAAGATACGAGCGCACAGGTGATTAGGGAACTGGTCGAGGAAGAATTGGGAGGCGAAATCATCGAATATCGCATCGTGCCTGATGAACCTGATGAGATTATCGCTGCGCTGATTGAAATGACCGATTATTTTCAAGCCGATCTTGTCTTGACTACTGGCGGCACGGAGCTAGCTATTCGGGATGTGACCCCAGAGGCAACCCGCCGTGTCATCGAACGTGAGGTACCGGGAATGGCCGAAGCGATGCGTTACAGGGTGGTGCAGAAAAATCCAGCAGGCATGCTGTTCCGAGGCATTGTCGGAATTCGCGGACGGACTTTGATCGTCAATTTGCCGGGAACTCCAAAAGGGGTTCATGAGAACCTGGCAGCGATTATGGATCAGCTTCCGGAAGCGTTGCTTATGGTCACGGGTCAATTCCGTCTTTAATCATCTTTTTGCGGATCGCTTCTATGGAATAGATACGTTGGCATAATATTGTATTTTCAAAAAGGTCGGTTTTTTAATCAAATGCGGACTTCTTGAACAACCTCTAATAGCAAATAAATTTGCTGAACAGACTGTAACTGTGATCTATGTTATGGTATGATGTGGGCGTATCATGATGGCGCCCCATCATGAGTCTATTATTTTATGCTAACGGGGGAGAATGAGCATGAGTGCAGGTGCTTTTCTGTTAATTGTTGTAGCGGCTCTCGTGTTGTTTGGTCCGAAGAAGCTGCCGGAGCTCGGCCGCGCCGTTGGGCGCACAATTAATGAGTTCAAGAAAGCGACTCGCGATATTGTTGAGGACCGTCCCGAAGCTCAGAAAGTAGAAGTTGCTCCTATGAATGAAGCTCCGAAGCAAGAGGACCGGCGCCTACCAGAATAGAAAATACATATTGGATGATGAATCCCTTCCTGTTATTAGGGAGGGATTTTGTTTGAATTTTGCCGCTGTAGTGATGGGATAAGTGAGCCGGACAAATCGGCCTAAGGAGGACAAGTATGGCTGATGAACAGAATTCAGAGACGATTGTGGAGCATTTAGCGGAATTAAGAAAGAGATTAATTTACGTTGCTCTCGTGTTTACATTCGTTCTCGTCGCCGCTTTTTTTGTCGTTCGTCCGATTTATCAATATTTGACGATCAATTCGATTACAGGCGTGGAGATTAAGCTGAACGCTTTCTCATTCTGGGACGGTGTCGGCGTGTATATGAAAATATCGATGGTTGTTGCCTTTGGTGTAACCCTGCCATTTACGCTGTATCAAATATGGGCGTTCGTTAGTCCCGGGCTGAGACCCAAAGAGCGTAAGGCGACGCTAAGGTATATTCCTTACGTATTTCTCTGTTTCTTAATCGGGATTGCGTTCGGTTATTTCGTTGTATTTCCACTGGCGATGAAATTTACCGGAGGACTGAACAAGGAGCTTGGTTTGATTGAGACCTATGGGATGGCGGACTATTTCAAGTTTCTGATGAATCTTGTATTTCCGATCTCGCTGTTGTTTGAGTTGCCGCTCGTTATCTTGTTCCTTACGCAACTGCGTATTCTGAACCCAAGTTTGCTGCGGAAAATGCGTCGTGTCGCTTATTTTATATTGGTAATTATCTCGGTTATGATCACGCCTGCGGACTTGTTCTCGGCATTCCTGGTGCTGATCCCGCTTATTATTCTATATGAGATCAGTGTGCTGTTATCCAACCGGGTACATAAGAAGCAGGTGGCTGCGGACGCCAAGCGTGCGGAAGAGTATAGCTGACGTGGATAAGAGTGGCGTTGAGAACTATTGCATCGCGCAATGCTCCTGGTGCATGGTGTGGCGTCGCATGATGCTCATATTTGCTGAGTACTGACGTAGTAGCTACTTGGAGTACAATTCCTGCAAAAATGCATCTTTTTGCCATCGATGTCAACTAAGTGAAGAGAATTGCTGCAGAAATGCAGTTTTTTTCTTGAAATTGGCTCATTTCTAAGAAATTTGACCG
>DASYFA010000139.1:0-5183 GCA_036498705.1 Paenibacillus sp. | reverse complement strand
ATTCGCATACGGATCAATATGGATATATTGAATATGGCGTTTGATCAAGCCGCTGATAATGCGCTTCAAATCCTCGTCCTGCTTCGCGAACGGTACATATTGAATCACCTGCTCAACCGAATCGCGCAGCCAGGAAGCTGGAATGTCGCCAGTAATAACGAAAGTCGTTCCATCGTCCATCAGTTTAGTTGTCGTCTCCAGCGTATTCGGGAAGCAATTTTTGAACAATTGCAACAGCTTCGGACGATGTGCCAGCTTCACCTCAGCTTCGGCTAATACATCCTTTATCGCAGCCGGGAGCTCCAGCTTAGGCATCGGTATTTTCGGGAGTCTAAATTGTTCCATGTCGTCACGTCACGCTCCTATAGTCTGATAGTTGTTATATAAGTCGAACTAATAATTATTGGTCGGGATGAAGGCAGCCGGGTGAAATGTTCTTCCGATCGCTGTTGTTCACAGATTTCTATGATTTAATAAATTCAACCAGTGTAGAAATCTGTTCACAAAGGCGAACGCTTCGCTTCTCCAGAATCATTTCACCCTCTTGCCTGTGCCCTACTCTTTCTTTAATTCAACTTATCTAGTTGTTAATCCTGATCGTCTTGATCTCATACGGTGCAAATGGCAGCTCGATCAAGCCGCCCTGATGCTCTATGGCCTCAAGCTCATGCTCCAGGGCATCCGAGAGGAATATCTCTTTGCATAACTGCGGCCATTGCAGGGTGATTCTCTCCCGTCCGCCAGAGGATTCGTACAGGCGTAGAATACTTGCCTGGCCATCCTCCGATGGTTTAATTGAATCCAGTACGACATGCTGTCCTGTAAACTGGATCAAGGACTGCACGCTTGGAAGCGTTCCTTGCCCACGCTCCACTTCAGCCACCTCAGCAGGATGGTTCAGTTCCGCTGCTCTTCTAAGCGTATGCGCTTCACGCCAATCTCCCTTATGCGGGTACAGCGAGTAAGTGAATTCATGCTCGCCAAGATCAGCGGAACGGTCTGGCCATTTCGGCGCTCGCAGCAGCGACAGACGGATCGTACTACCTTGAATATCATAACCGTACTTGCAGTCATTCAGCAGGCTGACACCATACCCATGCTCCGACACATCGACGAAGCGATGGCCGCACACCTCGTACTGCGCCTGCTCCCAACTCGTATTGCGGTGGGTCGGTCGCTCCAACGCACCAAACGGAATTTCATATGTTGCTTTATCCGTTACGATATCGATAGGGAAACCTACCTTAAGCAGCTTATGGTCTTCGTTCCAATGTACTCTAGTCTTGAAATCGATGCGTCGATCTTGATGATACAGGATCATCTCCTGTATCATCTCTGATTCATTCAATTTCCAATGGAAACGAAGTACGTCCTGGATGGGGCCTGTACTATACAGCTTCATTTCCAGCAGCTCCGCATCGCCTGCAGGCTGCTCCTCATACCTAGTATCGATATCCCAGGCATCCCAAAGCGTAGGACGGTCATGGAAGAAGTGGAAGCGATTCGCACGCTCCCCGACCTTAATGATCTCCCGATCAGCTGACTTATCATACAAACTGATGATCTCGCCCTGGTTATTGAAGAGAATTCGGTAGTACCCGGTCTCCCAACCCTGCGCCAGGAGATCTTCAGACATCTTGTCCGATGAGGCCGGAGCTTCGGATGCTTCCTGCTTCACCCAGACCGTCTTATAGCCGAATGCCGGAACATCCGGTACCTGAACCAGTATCGTCTGGCCTCTTTCGGCAGTACCAATAGCTTCATGAGCGAGACGAAGTCCGTCCCCATCATATACAGCTAGTAGATTACTCCGATCAGGACCTGCAATTTCTATGATAGCATTCCGGCTCCAGCCCAAGCTGTTAAATACGATATAAGGATGGCCTTCGCCTTCTGTATTTACGCAATCTGTCAAAGCCTTCAGACCTTGTTGCAGACCGTTGTTCCCAAGTTCAAATATCTCTCTATATTCCTTCATCGAGGTCTCATAAGTCTCCGTAATCGCAGAGCCTGGAATGATATCATGGAATTGGTTAAGCAGAATAAGCTTCCAGCCGTCATGCAGAGAGCGGCTGATCTCCTGCTTCTGATCGGCCACTAACTCCGGCGCCGCTAACGCATTCCACAATTCGGCCTCCCGGTACAGAACCTCAGCCTTCCGGTTGTTCCGTTTATTACGTCCATGGGTTGTATAGGTCCCACGGTGCAATTCCAGATATAGGTCGCCCCTCCATCTTGGAAGCTGCGGCGAGGCCTCAGTAATACCTGCAAAGAAGTCAGCCGCTGAGCTGAATTGACTAGAAGGCTGGCCAACCATCAACTCAGAACGCCTAATATACTCCAGCATTTCCCGAGTAACTCCGCCGCCTCCATCACCATGCCCGTACAGCAGCATCTGCTCATTATGCCTTGCTTTCTCTCGGAAAGATTGCCAATGATCGTGAACATCCTTAGGTAGCGTATTCTCATTAACTCCATGATTCAGATAAGACAACATTGGCGTTCCGTCTATACCTACCCAATAGAACAGATCATAAGGGAATACATTCGTGTCGTTCCAACCAAGCTTCGTCGTCATGAAATATTCAATGCCGCCATGCTTCAGAATCTGCGGCAGTGATGCACAGTACCCGAAGGTGTCCGGCAGCCATTCAATCTTGGAGCTGCGTCCGAACTCTTCCTCATAGAACCGTTGTCCGTACAACATCTGGCGCATTAACGACTCTCCGCTTGGAATGTTCAGATCCGGCTCCACCCACATGCCACCGACAAGCTCCCAACGTCCTTCCTGAATCCGTAGCTTCACTCTCTCATAAAGCTCCGGATCATTGTCCTTCAGGTAGCTAAACAACTGCGGCTGACTCTGGGCATATCGGTACTCTGGATACTCATTCATTAATGCATCAACCGTAGAGAAAGTGCGACTCGTCTTGCGCACCGTCTCACGTGCTGGCCATAACCAGGCAATGTCGATATGCGACTGACCAACCATGTGGATCAAACCTTCGGCGTTTCCACCGATCGCAAAAATGCTGTGTCTGAGCTTTTCATCTATGGCCGCTACCAGGCCGCCTTCACGAATAGCCCCTCGATCAAGTGAGACAAATTCATCCATGGCTTGGTATAACGCCTCAATCAACCGTACTCTGCGAAAATCCTGCTCTGGCAGCAGTACCGCCGAATCGCGGATCACCGTCGCCGTATACATCAGCTGTTGCACCGGGCGATTCACGCTAACGATCGAGCTATAAATCGAGCGGATCGGCGGCTGGATCACGGCTTGCTGATTCAACGGATCTACCGGTTCCGGAATCGGATCGAACAATTCGATTTCAAGCTCCAGCGGACTTCCTATCACGTCATTGCTTAGGGTAACAAAAGTATGATTGCGGTCCAGACCTTGATAAGACTTCCCGTTGATACGCAGCAGCCCTTCGCCCCCGGATTGGAAGATCAGGCCAATATGCTGCCCCTGCTGCATCCATTCCTGCGGAATATCTAGCTGCTTACGGAAAAAGTATGTCGTTCCCTGCTTGCTAGGAAAAAGCTCGAAATTTTGCCCTTCCGTAAAAGGAGCCAAATCGACATATTGTCCTGGCTGTTCGTACGTAGATGATACAATTTCCCAATCACGCAGCTCACGCTGCTCCAACCATTGACACTCAGATAGTTCCCGAATAAAACGTCTGATCCGTTCCATCCCAATTAATCCTCCAGCACAAGTAAATGGGCGCTTAACGTGTCGTTCACATGCTTACCTACCAGCACACGGAACTCTCCCGGCTCAACGACCGGTTTATAGTCCGCCCCGATATACTGCAATTGATCTGCACCAACTGTAAACTCTACCGTCCTGCTCTCACCTGGAGCCAGAGTAATTTTGTGAAAACCCTTAAGCTCCTTGGCCGGTCTAGTTACAGTACTAGCAACGTCGGAAATGTACATTTGCACAACCTCCGCGCCAACACGATCGCCGATATTTCTTACTTCAACGCTGACCTTTGCTGTTCCTCCCGCAGAAATTGTCTGTGGCTGAACTGTAAGATTGGAATAACTAAACTCCGTATAGCTCAGTCCATAGCCAAACGGATAGCGCGGCTGAGAATCATCCTCTAGATAACGCTTACCTCTTGAGCGCTTGCCATTATAATAAACTGGCAGTTGTCCGACATGCTTCGGTATGGAAATTGTCAATTTGCCGGATGGGTTCACATCGCCAAACAGGATATCTGCGATGGCATGTCCTCCCTCTTGACCTGGGTACCAAGCTTCAAGAATCGCATTCGCGTGGTCTTCAATCCATGGCTCCGCTATCGGACGGCCGTTAATATAGATAACGATTACAGGTTTGCCAAGCTTATATACTTCTTGAATCAATTCAAGTTGCACTCCGGACAGCTTGAGTGACATACGGTCGATTCCCTCGCCGCAATCCATATCGCTCCAGGAGCGATCCGTCACCTTCGAGGCTCCCGTCTTCAGATCAATGGTTCCTTCACCGAAGTCACGCGCGCTGGAACCGCCAACTACCATCACGACCGTATCAGCTTGTCTTGCACATTCAAGAGCATATTCAAAGCCCTCTATCGATTCATCCTTAATCCGGCAGCCTGGAGCATAGAGAACGCGTTCCGGCTCGTCCGCAAGCTTACTGCGAATTCCGCCTAGTACAGTCGTTACATTCGCAGGCGGCTGTGGAGAAGTATAATCTCCAAGCTGATTGTAGCCGATATCGGCATTCGGTCCGATTACGGCAATCCTACCAGACTTCTTCGATAACGGAAGAGTCTGATCTTCATTCTTCAATAGAATAATGCCCTCTTCAGCAAGCTTCCGAGCAAGCATAATATGTTCTTCACTACCAATAACGCTTGCCGCTCGCTCAGGATCGGCATACGGAGCGTCGAACAAGCCGAGCTTGAACTTCAAATCGAGTACACGGAGTACCGCAGTATCGATGATCGCCTCATCCAACTTGCCTTGCCGTACAGCCTCGATCAGATGCTTGCCGAACATTTCACCGGACATTTCCATGTCAATACCGGCGCTAATAGCCTGAATAGCTGCATCCATTCCGTCCTCTGCAGTATCATGACCTGCGGCTAACATATTGATCGCCCCACAGTCGGTAATGACCATGCCTTCAAAGCCCCACTCTGTGCGGAGAATGTCCTGCAGCAGTT
>DASYFA010000138.1:0-28792 GCA_036498705.1 Paenibacillus sp. | reverse complement strand
GAGAAGCTGCATGGCGTTGAGCATACAGTGATTCCTGACCGGGTCGAGGCCGGAACATTTATGGTAGCCGCTGCGATTACCGGAGGTAATGTATTCGTGGAAGGTGCGATCGCCGACCATTTGGGACCGATTATTTCTAAGCTTGAAGAGATGGGCGTAACGATCGAAGCGGAAGAGAACGGTGTACGCGTTATTGCGGATAAGCCACTCAAGGCTGTAGACGTGAAGACATTGCCTTATCCAGGTTTTCCGACGGATATGCAATCGCAAATGATGGCTCTTCTGCTCGCTTCGGAAGGAACGAGTGTTGTTACGGAGACTGTATTTGAGAATCGCTTCATGCATGTCGACCAATTCCGTCTGATGAACGCTGAGATCAAGGTGGAAGGAAGAAGTGCTATTGTCTCGGGTGGATCCAAGCTTAGCGGTGCTAAAGTATGTGCGACGGATTTACGTGCAGGAGCCGCACTTATTATTGCGGGTCTCGTAGCTGAGGGCACGACTGAAGTAAGCGGTACACATCATATTGATCGTGGATACGTCAATCTTACTGAGAAGTTAGCTGGACTTGGCGCTAACATTTGGCGTATTAGCAAAGAAGAGATAGTTGCAGAGCCGGAGAAAGCGGCTCAGACTGTACAGAATGAAATGTCTTCATTGAAGATTCAGCCAACCTGGGCTTAATTCAAGTATAATTAAATCATCAATTATGAAGAGGTCATCTCTTATGTCATCTACGGATGAGATAAGAGATGGCCTCTTATTTATTTCAGATGTTAGAACTCATCTTCTAATGAAAATATATTTAAGGTATGTGCAGCCTAGTTTTTGCATAAAAATTAGTAGAGAAGGTTAGCAGAATTTAGAGATAGATGTGAATGAATTGGATGGAGGTAGTAGACTCGATGAATGACGGACGGACTATAAGATTTGGTGGGCTGGCTGCCCTTGCGGCGGTAGGCGCGCTGGCGGTGCTGCTGCCCGCGCTGCTCGTACAGCGCGGGGCGACGCAGGCGCAGGACGCCGCCGACATTGCGGCGGCGGTGCATTCGCCGGCCGCGGGACAGGCCGGCGGCAAGGCGGCGGGATCGGGCCGCGAGGCTGCGGCCGATCCCGATCAGTGGCCCGTGCGAGTATACTTGACGCACACGGGCCAGGTAGAGACGCTGCCGCTCGAGGAGTACGTCACCGGCGTGCTGGCCGCCGAGATGCCGGCTGACTTCGAGCTCGCAGCCCTGAAGGCGCAGGCGATTGCCGCCCGCACCTTCATTGTTCGCCGCCTTGCCGCCAGCGACACTAGCGGCGTGCCCGGCGGTAACGCCGATGTGAATGATACGGTAGAACATCAAGCCTATGTGTCTAGCGATTCGCTCAGAGCATGGGAGAATGATGGACGTGGTGAGGATCTTCAAAAGCTGCAGAAGGCTGTGGAACTGACGCGCGGTATTATTATGACATATCAGGGTCAACCCATTACGGCTGCCTTCTTCTCCTCCAGCGGCGGATATACAGAGAATTCAGAGGATTACTGGTCCGATCAGGTACCATATCTCCGCAGTGTATCAAGTCCATGGGATAGCAAGCTGGATCCGCACAATCAAGAGACTGTGCAAATCAGCGTGAATGAACTGTTTTCCAAACTGGGACAGTCTGCTCCGGTGCTTCCGGCTACAGGCCGTCAGGGAGCGGCTATCCCTAAGCTGTTCCAAGTATTGTCCGTAACGACAGGGGGCAGTGTGAATGACATCCAAATTGGCGATAAGACGTATAGTGGGCGGGAAGTTCGCGAGAAGCTAGAGCTGCGCTCCAGTCAGTTCAGTATGGTACTGGATGGCACCGAGGTAAAGATCACAACCTATGGCTCAGGTCATGGCGTCGGTATGAGTCAGTGGGGAGCCAATGGGATGGCCAAGCAGGGCTATACGACCACTCAAATTCTCAAACACTACTATACCGGGATCTCCTTCAACCAAGTATCTGATGTATGGAAGAAATCCAACTAGTTTGCCTGTGTTCATTAAGATAGCTATGTTCAATAGAGTGTACTCTCTGGTATTCTCCCTATTTTCAAAAAAAAATTAGTATAGCCAAGTATAAAAGCAATTGCCTCGGTAACAATGATTATTGAGGTGATGAGGTAATGAATGAACAAAATAGTAAAAAGAAGAACCATGAGGAATCTCCTAAAATAACAATGGGAGAGCCGGTATCTCAGGTGTCCGCGTGGAAGAGAGTATTCTCGAAAAGATGGGTGTTCCCAGCAATTTACGTGGCGGCTGTGGCAATTATACTAACGTTAGTGTGGGTCTATCAGGATGCCAGCCAAAAGCCAAAAGATGCCCCTGCCAGTGTCTCGCAATCTATTGATGACAATCAGGGGACCGCAGGGAAAGTGGACGGGAAGCAGGGAGAAGAAGCTGCTGAGACGGTTGCTTCCGCTGAGGATATGGTATGGCCTGTTGCTAACGTAGCTGACGTTACCGTTGTTAAACCGTTCTATGATAAGGACGGAAGTGCTGAGGATCATCAAGCGGCGCTTGTTCATTACAATGATACGTATAGAGCGAACATGGGTATTGACCTGGCGCGCAAAGACGATCAGTCATTTGAAGTAAAAGCGGCCATGAGCGGTAAAGTCACTCGGGTACAGGAAGTTCCACTGATCGGGTATGTTGTAGAGATTACTCATTCGGGTAATATGAAGACCGTGTATGAGAGCTTGTCCGATGTGAAGGTGGAGATGAACGCGGAAGTGAAGCAAGGCGATGTGATCGCAAGCTCCGGACGCAATGAGCTCGAGAAGGATCTTGGCAACCACGTTCATTTCGCAGTGTATGAGAATGATGAACCGGTTAATCCGGCTAATGTATTGCCTAAAAACAATTAGGATAGGGTTCGAATCATAGCCACTGCAAGCAAAGCCGCCTGACCTTAGGTCTGGCGGCTTTGCTATGCTTCATTTATGAAGCGGTAGTCCTGCGAATCATAAGAAAAGTCAATATGGAGTAGATGATTGCCAAGGAGAATAACCAAGTTGCAAGTTGTGCTGCCGATTGACTGCTCAGCCCAATCCATATGCTGCTCCACCAGCTGAAGTAAGTGCTTTCTACCTAGCTCCCCTCTGAATCATATCGGTTAGTTGCTCTTTGGTAATCCCTAGCTTTTCTGCTTCTCTGATCATGGCTATTACATACTGCTCATAAAAAAGTTCTTTCCGTTTGTCCATGAGCCTAGCTCTGGCCCCTGTCGATACAAACATACCGATCCCCCGCTTTTTGTACAAAATGTTCTCATCCACCAGCAGGTTGACACCTTTCGCTGCAGTTGCCGGATTGATCTGAAAGAAAGATGCAAACTGATTCGTTGAGGGTACTTGTGATTCTTCAGGCAATCGACCTTCGATGATGTCATCCTCGATGCGCTCGGCAATTTGCACAAATATAGGGCGGCTGTCATCCATTATTGTTGTCATTATCCACACCACCAAACTAGTTAATTACTCATGTAACTAACTATATAAGCGGTGGTTATTTTTGTCAAACTATATTTGCCTATTTTTGTGTCCATCAGATTTGTTTATTAGACCTTGGTGGGCGATCCGCGCGGAACTAAGCGTGAAATAATACGGCGGTTTGTTGGTAATTTCACTGTGGCAATTAAAATATTTGGCCTCGCTTAGGCTTGTCAGGCTTGGAAACAAAGAATATATGGGCACGCCCCTCATATAATGTACCAAACTATCTCGAGTAGGGAGGCGGGAGCGTGCACGATTACATCAAAGAACGGACGATTAAAATTGGTCGCTGCATCGTGGAAACTCGGCACACGGTACGGACTATAGCCAAGGAATTCGGCGTATCGAAAAGCACGGTGCATAAGGATTTAACCGAGCGTCTGCCGGAGATCAATCCGGATCTAGCAGATCAGGTGAAGCACATTCTCGAATACCATAAGTCGATCAGACATCTTCGCGGAGGAGAAGCGACAAAAATCAAGTATAAGAAGAAGGGACAGAACAAACGGGAGGTAATTAGCTCGGCACGTTGATTTTCAGGTACTTATCGTAAGTTGCAATGGGACTTTAGGATTATCATTGAACACATCCCCCAAAGTATGGTATTTTTAAATATGGTATGACAATGTGGATTTCTATCCAATGGACCCGAATTTTCACGGATTTAGACACCGTTCTGTCGATTGACTGCGCAAGGAAATATTGGGACACATTTACCATGTTTTGCACATCGGATTGCCTAATCGGATCAACTTGGATAAGGTGAATTGTTCATCTTAATTACCGACCTGGGTAGTCTATATTGAACTAATAGTTCGCCGACATTAGAGAACGGTGTCACGTTGTATATAGACCGTCCCTTTATATGTCAACAAAAAACGCTTTGGGGGAGCATCCTAATGATGAGCAAGGATATTGGTATTGATTTAGGTACAGCGAATGTACTGATTCATGTCAAAGGAAAAGGAGTCGTTCTTGACGAACCGTCTGTAGTCGCCATTGATAATGACGCTAAGCGTGTACTCGCCGTAGGTGAGGAAGCAAGGCGAATGGTTGGACGTACGCCAGGCAATATCGTTGCGATCAGACCTTTGCGTGACGGCGTAATTGCTGACTTTGATGTCACTGAGACGATGATGAAGTATTTCATCGATCGCGTGGGGGGCAAGAGCTGGTACAGCCATCCCCGAATTTTGATCTGCGCTCCTACGAATATAACGTCGGTGGAGCAGAAGTCGATTCGCGAAGCCGCCGAGCGAAGCGGTGCCAAGGAAGTTTTCATGGAAGAAGAACCAAAGGCCGCGGCTATTGGGGCGGGTATGGATATTTTTGAACCGAGCGGTAATATGGTTGTCGATATTGGTGGTGGGACGACGGATGTAGCGGTACTCTCTATGGGAGATATCGTTACTTCCTCGTCTATCAAGATCGCCGGCGACAAGTTTGATTCCGCCATTATTAAATATATTAAAGGAAAGTACAAGCTCCTGATTGGCGAACGTAC
The DNA here is from genome assembly GCA_036498705.1 of Paenibacillus sp. Lineage (GTDB taxonomy): Bacteria > Bacillota > Bacilli > Paenibacillales > Paenibacillaceae > Fontibacillus. Next base: position 23,774 of record DASYFA010000138.1, on the reverse strand, counting down.
AGCAGAAGACATTAAGATCGGTGTAGGTACAGTACATCCTTCTGGCCGCGTTGCAGAGATGGATATCCGTGGTCGCGACATGGTGTCGGGACTCCCTCTGACGGTTACGATTACATCGAAGGAAATCCAGGAAGCTTTGTTCGACTCGGTTGCTACGATTGTAGCTGGAGCCAAGTCGGTGCTTGAGCGGACTCCGCCAGAGCTGTCGGCAGACATTATCGACCGCGGCGTAATTTTGACGGGTGGCGGTGCGTTGTTGCATGGATTGGACGAGCTGTTAGCTGAAGAATTGCATGTGCCTGTGCTGATCGCCGAAGATCCGATGCATTGCGTCGTGAAGGGGACAGGCATTATGCTTGATAATTTGGACAAGGCCATTAAGAAAAGATTCTAATTAACCGATATATTCTGTATATCGAATGAAATCATCGGTGCTGCATCGGTGTAAGACGGAGGAAGCGCGGCCGAAGCAGCAAAGTTTGAATTTGGAGGCATGTCCATGATCAGGGGACTTTATACTGCCGCATCAGGAATGATAGCCGAGCAGCGGCGTCATGATACGATTACGCAGAATATCGCAAATATCAATACTCCAGGATATAAGCAGGTAAGCTCAGTTGCGCATTCTTTTCCCGATACGTTGATCTCGATTATTGGAGACAAGCAGTCCGGTAATAATCGTAGAATTGGTAAGTTGGCTACCGGGGTTTTTGCAGAAGAGAGCTTGGCATCTTATGCCCAAGGAGATCTGAAGGAGACAGACAAGAGGTCGGACTTCGCGCTGCTTTCGAGTATTGGAATGAATCATCCTACTACCGGAGAACTGATTCCGTTAGATGCTTCGGGCAGATATGTGGACAATAACGGTCAAGTATTTTATCGTCCGGAAGCTTTCTTCACGGTGATGGATGAGAACAATCAACTGCGATATACGAGAGATGGAAGCTTCACAGTAGCTCCTGATGGATCCCTAATGACTTCACAAGGATATCGGGTGCTCGATATGGATCACAATCCGGTTATGTTGCCTGCGGGTGTATCCATGGATTCCTTGCAAAGTGATAGTGTCGGAAGACTCTTCTATTATGATAATGCCGGGACTCGTGTGGATGTTGGGAATCTGGGTATCTCAGTCGCTGACCGACCGCAGGAATTGGTTCGTGATGGTAACGGAGTATTCCGTGAGGAGGCTGGAACGGCCCCTAATGTTAGACAGCTGACGAATCGAGAGGGGGCAGAGGTTCGCCAAGGGTATCTCGAAGTATCCAATGTCGACTCAGCCCAATCGATGGTAGACTTAATGGCTGCCGCGCGGGCCTATGAATCCAACCAGAAAATCGTTCAATACTATGACAAGAGCTTGGACAAAGCGGTTAATGAGGTTGGCAAGGTATAGGTTTATAGGTTATTGTCAATATAAACTTGAACGGTTAAATATAGGAGGTGCTACATGAATAACTCCATGATCAGTGCCATGGTATCCATGGGCGGGATTCAGCAGCGTCTGGATTTGCTTGCCGACAATATGGCTAATCTGAATACGGTTGGATTTAAGCGCAAGGAAGCAACCTTTGAAGATACGTTGACTCGTGTACAACAGCAAGAAAAAGGTATGGCATTGCCTGGCCGGGTCTCTCCGCTTGGATTCAATCAGGGGTTTGGTTCCATCATGGCGGGAGCTACGGTTAATTTTGAACAAGGTCCTATCAAACAGACCGATGTACCGACAGATCTGGCGATCGAAGGGAATGCTTTATTCTCGGTGATGACACCCGGTAATATCAAGGCCTATACGCGGGCAGGTAACTTCATGATTCAACCTGATCCGAATGATGCGGAATCCGCGTGGCTCGTTACGAATGACGGTAACCACTTGTTAAGTACAGATGGGGAGAAAATCGTCGTTCCGGCTAATGCCAAGCTGCAGATTGACGATCATGGCTGGATTACAGCTATTGCGGGGTCTGGAGCTGCTGAACAGATCGGGCAGATTCAGTTATACACGCCGATTCGCTCGGATGCTCTGCAGAAGAGGGACGGTAACTTATACGTAATCGCTCCAGGAGCACAGGAAGCAGATGTACTGGCGAACACCTATGCTCTACCTCAAGATCAGCAGGCACGTATCCGTCAAGGAGCTATTGAGTCCTCTAACGTGAATCTAACAGATGAGATGGCTGAATTGATGCAAGTTCAAAGAGCTTACCAGCTCTCGGCTCGTGCCTTGACTTCGAGTGATACAATGATGAATTTGGCTAATAACTTACGCGGGTAGGTGGAGAGCTTCATGACAGATAAGAATAACCCGGAAGTTAAGCGCCGTGCATGGTGGGTTCCGCTGTTGAAGATTGTGTTAATACTGCTGTTTTTCGCAGCCGCTTTGATTGGTGGAGCGGTAGCAGGGTACGTTGTACTTGGCAAGCAGGATATACACGATGTATTGAACTGGAGCACCTGGCGTCACGTTTTCGATCTGGTCTTTGCTCCTTAGCGGGCGAGGTGGTTCGATACATCTCGATTTTGAGTATAGATTTGATGAGAATTGCTTAGAGAACTCCCGGACACGGGAGTTTTCTTTTTGCGTGGGGAGAATGTATAATGATGGGGGACTAAGTGCTAGATTTTTCATCTGAAAATAAAAGGGCTAAATCCTATACAGCGATGGCTGTACGGGATTAGCCCCTTATCTTAACCCTCGCTTCTGCAGCGGCGAAGGATAATCTAAGTGTGATCGAATTTAGCTTTTTTTATACCAAGAGAGGTAGTTGAAAAAGTTCACTTTTGATCACGAAGCGAATCATGAAGTTAACTCGGCATCGAATCTTGAATTCAGCCGGGCCTTCCGGTGCTCACGTACATACTACGTACGCTGCGCTCCTCATGCCCTGCTTCATCCAACCTTCTCGGTGCTGAAAACCGAACTTTTTCAACTCACATTAAATAAGAGTAATTCAAATCAAGAAAGGGGATTTACATATGTTGGACGTAAAACAAATTCAAGAAATTATTCCGCACCGCCCGCCGTTCCTATTGGTGGATCGTATTGTCGAGTTGGAGGAAGGTAAGCGTGCTGTCGGCATCAAGAATGTAACGGTGAACGAACCGTTCTTTACAGGCCATTTCCCTGGGTATCCGGTTATGCCGGGCGTGTTAATTACGGAAGCGTTGGCGCAGGTAGGTGCTGTAGCGATTTTGAATTTGGAGAGCAACCGAGGCAAGATCGGATTTCTGGCTGGCCTGGATGAATTCCGCTTCCGTGGTCAAGTCGTACCAGGCGATACCCTGCGTCTTGAAGTAGAGATTATCCGCCTGAAGGGCTCCATCGGTAAAGGTAAAGCCGTTGCCAAGGTCGACGACAAAGTCGTCGCAGAAGGCGTAATTATGTTCGCTTTGTCATAAATGGGGATGTGTGATTGTTTATTGTATAGAGACCTGTCCATCCATTAGATTTAGGGGATAGACGTAGAACAATTAGGAGGAGTTTGTAATCATGACTGAACTTAGCACGAATGTGAGACAAAGACTAGACGGTTGGCTCCAAGATCCTGCCATCGATGAAGCAACGAAGCAGGAGCTGAAGCAGCTTGAGAATAATCCGGCGGAGCTGGAAGACCGTTTCTATCGTGACCTCGAATTTGGCACTGGCGGATTACGTGGTGTCATTGGCGCGGGAAGCAACCGGATGAACCGTTATACGGTGGCTCGGGCGACGCAAGGCTTCGCTGAGTATATTTTGCAGGCACATCGTGGACAGGAAGGTCAGCCTTCTGTCGTTATCGCTCATGATTGCCGTCATTTCTCTCCTGAATTCGCTCTGGAGGCTGCGCTGGTACTTGCCGGCAATGGAATCGTAGCTAAGCTATTCACATCGCTCCGTCCGACGCCGCAGCTATCCTACACCGTACGTGAATTAGCAGCAACCGGCGGGATTGTCGTAACAGCGAGCCATAATCCACCTGAATATAATGGATATAAGGTATATAATGCCTTCGGCGGACAATTGGTGCCGCATGAGGCGGAGCAGGTCATTGCTAAGATTCGTGAAGTCACTTCGTTCGGCGGGATTAAGCGTCTGAGCCGTGAAGAGGCTGAACAGCAAGGTATGCTCGTCTGGCTCGGTGAAGCGGAGGACGAAGCTTTTGCCGAGGTGGTGGCTGCGACCAGCGTGAATCGCGAGCTAATGGCTGCCGGTGCGGCCAAGGATCTGGTCGTCGTATTCACTCCTCTACATGGTACAGGGAATCTTCCGGTGCGCCGCGTGTTGGATAAGATCGGCTTCACCCAGGTTCATATCGTGAAGGAGCAAGAATTGCCGGATGGCAATTTCAGCACAGTGAAGTCTCCGAACCCTGAGGAGCGCGAAGCGTTCACCATGGCGATAGAGCTTGGCAAGAAGGTTGGAGCGGACATTCTGATGGGAACAGACCCTGACGCTGACCGTATGGGAGCCGTTGTCAGAGCGGCGAATGGAGAATATGAGATTTTGACCGGTAATCAATCGGGTGCGATCCTTGTTCATTATGTGCTGGGTCAATTGAAGGAAGCGGGCAAGTTCCCTGAGAATGGTGCGGTGGTGAAGACGATTGTAACGAGTGAGATGGGTGCAACCATTGCCCGTCACTACGGTGCTACCGTATTTAATACGCTGACTGGCTTCAAATATATCGGTGAGAAAATGAATCAGTTCGATGAGACTGGCGAGTTTACTTATCTATTCGGATACGAAGAGAGCTATGGTTACCTGGCTGGCAACTATGCCCGTGACAAGGATGCTATCGTAGCCTCGACTTTGATCTGTGAAGCTGCCGCTTATTATAAGCGTCAAGGCAAGACCTTAATCGATGTACTTGAGGAGCTCTATGCGAAGTTCGGATACTATCGTGAATCGCTCGCTTCGCGTACATTGAAGGGCCAAGATGGTGTGGCCAAAATTGGCGCGCTGATGGAAGATTTCCGCGGCAATCCGCCACAGCAGATCGCAGGCTCTAATGTGAAGGAAGTACTCGACTACTCTCTGGGACTGGATGGTCTCCCTAAGGAGAATGTATTGAAATTCATGCTCGAGGATGGTTCCTGGTTCTGCCTGCGTCCATCTGGAACCGAGCCGAAGATCAAATGCTATTTCGCAGTTTGCGGGCAGTCCAACGACGATGCCAAAGCAAGACTGAAGCGTCTGGAAGATGAAGTATTGGCGCGTATAGATGCTTAAGGCACAAGCATTTATTCATAATATGTAATGGTAATACATCTGCAAGCTACAATTGCAGTTTGAAATAAATAAGCCGTTCATTTAAGTCGACTTGAACAAGTCGACTTAAATGTTGTGTATGAGCAAAATGACTCATTCGAAGAATGGATGACTTTCATTTTTAGGTGTGCTTCTTACAATTAGTGAAGTAATTACTGGGATTCTTGTGTCATTTAATGATAAAAAAGTGACAATTTGATAAGATTTAGTTATAGGATTGAAGTATTATTGGTCTATGCTTACCGGAGTATCCTACATTTTCCTTCATGCGTAGACGAAAAATCGGGCGATTTTTGACTCAGAAGCGAGAACTTAGTAGTCTTAATGTTAGGGATGATATTGTCACAGTTTTGATTATGAGGTCTGTCAGATTGTAAGATAATAGAATGGATATATTTTTTTCTTAAGTTGAGGAGGTAGCTTTGTGGTACAAAGTTGGCAGCGGTGGAATAAATCTTCCCGCAAATGGCTATGGATTTTGGTAATTGTGGGGATTGTCGCCTCTATACCTGTCATTTATCAGCGGGTGGAGACGGAATCTTCGGCAAATAATGTGGAGATTGTATTCAATTATCGCGGTTTGGTGGAGATATCGAATTATCAAGCTAATCCAGCGGCATATATGAACGAACAGTTAGATCGGTTGAAGGAAGCTGGAATTACGACGATGGCTCTGTTCGAGAGCACTTTGGATGAGTATCAGAAGACAAGACGAGTCATGGTCCTTAGTGAGGCGGATATCGCCAAGTTCAATAAATCAGTGGTGACCCCGAACAGCAACTTTACTTATATTGCTTTTACGAGCGAAGAGAATGAAAAGCAACTTCGACCTGTGATTGAAGAAGCTTTTCGAAGCTTGGGTGTTACGGTTATGTCTTGGGAATATGGAGAAAGCCCGGGATTGGTAATTGGAATGTCTCCGGATGAAGCGCTGCTGAAGCCGATGCCGATTGATAAGACGACATTCTCGATGCTGCAGGATAAAGGCTTCATTATTTTGCCGCGGTTGTCTGATAATATCCCGTATGATCAAGCGACGATGGATAATGAGCTTCAATATTTTGCTGATCATAGCGTAAATCGTATCCTGTTTGATGGCGAAGCCGTCAAAGGATTCGAAGACGATGAGAAAATGAACAGTATGCAGGGTTTTGCTGACCTTCTGAATAAATATAATATTGGGATTGCTACGATTGAGAATTTGAAGGCTCCTCAAAAAGGCTTCAACAAACTGGCATATCTGACGGATTATAATGTGGTTCGTCTTCATTCGCTGGCGGACTTGGAGGCAGGACAGCCTATCGAGACCTTAGCGGATCGGTTCTCACTTGCTGTGAAGGACCGTAACATTCGGATGATCTATTTGAATGCTTCTCCAGCCAAAGATGCGGCCAAAGCAGCGATTACCAATCCGATTGATAATCTGATTGACTCGCTTCAAGAACCAGGACAAGCGATCAAGCGTATCCAGGATAACGGCTTCGAGTTGGGGCAGGCGGAGGCCTTCCACGTGTATGATGCTTCCTGGCAGAAATACGCGAAGGCGCTGGTTGTACTTGGTGGTGTGGCGTTTATCGCTCTGTTAGTTTCTTACTTTATTGCTCCGCTTACGCTTGCGGTTTTCGTTCTCGGGCTGATTGGATCGGCAGGGCTCTATGTACTGAAACCAACATTAATGGAACAGGCTCTTGCTCTGTTTGTGGCGATTAGTGCGCCGACCATTGCGATGGTCCTGGCGATTCGTAAAGTTAATGAAGTGAATGATGGCAAGACAGTGATTCCTAATAGCAAAAGACTGGCACATACGATCGTTCTGTATGTGAAGACAGCTGTGATCTCGCTGTCGGCGGTTCCTTTTGTGATCGCATTGCTTAACAATATTACGTACAGTCTCGTGCTGAATCAGTTCCGCGGTGTAAGCTTGCTGCATTTGGGACCAATTCTGCTGATTGCTCTTTATGTCTTCTTGTACCAAGGTGAATCTGTCTGGAAGGAATTGAACCGTTGGCTGAAGATGAAGATTACTCTATTATGGGTACTAGTGATTGGAGTTTTGGGCGTTATCGGACTGTATTACTTGTCACGTACAGGTAACGCTGGCTCGCTGCTACCTGGCGAAGCTGCTTTCAGATCTTTGCTTGAGAATACATTTGGTGTAAGACCTAGAAATAAAGAATTCTTGCTTGCGCATCCGCTGTTCTTGGCAGGTATTTTCGCTGCTTTCCGTTATCGCTGGGCGCTCTACGCGATGGTTGTTGCGGTGATGGGACAATTGTCTATGGTGGATACGTTCGCTCATATCCATACACCAGCGGTCTTGTCGCTGATTCGCGGCTTGCTCGGTCTGGGACTCGGCTTAATCGTAGGCTTAATCGCAATTGTAATTTGGCATATTATCGAAAGGTGCTGGGATAAATGGTCACCGCGTCTCCTCAAACCATAGTTCTATCGGGATATTACGGCTTTCGCAACAGTGGGGATGAAGCAGTGCTGCAATCCATTCTTACTGCGCTGGAAGAGGAGGGCCGGGCATCCGGGGTTCAGATTGAACCGGTCGTATTATCGATCGATCCCGAATGGACGAGCCGTACCTATGGAGTAAAAGCTGTACATCGGATGAAATTTACGGAAGTAAGGAACGCTATTAAGAACAGCGACGGATTGATCAGCGGCGGGGGCAGCCTGCTGCAGGATGCAACGGGGCTCAAGTCGATCCCGTATTATCTAGGCGTGATCAAGCTGGCGCAGTGGCTTGGAAAACCTACCTTTGTGTATGCGCAGGGTGTAGGCCCAGTTAATCGCAAGCTATTCCGTCCATTTATCGCGTCCGTGTTCCGGCGCTGCGATTATATCTCGGTACGGGATGCGGAGTCGGCGGAGCTGCTCCGCAGTATGGGCATACCGGGTGGGGACATTGAAGTTGTCCCCGATCCGGTGATGGGGCTGAAGCTGCCCGAAGATGGGGTGGCAGCTTCAGCAGATCTGCAGCAGGACTCGCAAGGGGGCGAGTCCGCTGCCACCACCGGCGCCGACGCTGATGCGGCCGCGCTGCCGGTGGTGGGGGTGTCGGTCCGCTTCTGGACAGAAGAGCGGACTGAACTTACGAAGCTGGCCGAAGGCCTGGCTTCGCTGAGCCGCCGCAAGCCGGTGCATATCCGATTCCTGCCATTTCATTTACCGGGCGATGTCGAAGCTTCGCGCTTCGTCATGGAGCAGATGGGAAATGTGGCAGACAGCGGCAGCACCGTGAGTATTGCGGCGGAGACGGAGCATCCGCAGGATATGCTCCGGGAAGTCAGCCAGTGCAGCCTGCTGATCGGCATGCGGCTGCACAGCTTGATCTACGCAGCCTCGCGGGAAGTCCCGCTGCTCGGCATCTCATATGATCCGAAGATCGATCACTTCCTCGGCCGTGTCGGCAGTGTTCCGATCGGGACGACGAATGAGCTCGATCCGCAGATTATTGCCGCGCAGGCCGAGCGCCTGCTCACCGAAGGTGAGACTTGGCGCAGAGCGCATTCAGCGAAGATCGACGCGATGAAGAATGCGGCACGGCTGCCGGCGCAGCATATTGCACAATTTCTACGGAGCAAGGGGTGATCCGAAAATGACGATAACACATGATACAACGGTACCGACGGTATCCATGTTCGGCATTCCTGTATGTAAGTGGGGAATGAAGGATACGGTGGAGTACTTGTCTCAGGTGGTCGCTTCCGGGACACCGCATCAGATTATTACCGCGAATCCAATTATGATTATGACCGCTCTGGAGAACCCGGAATACAAGCAGATGATGCAGGCGGCTGAATTAATCGTGCCAGATGGCAGCGGCGTGGTTTGGGCTGCGCAGAAAGGCGGCGAGCCCGTGGCAGAGCGAGTGGCAGGCATTGATTTGATGCATGAGCTGCTACTGCAAGGGGCGGGACGTAAGTGGAGAGTCTATCTGATGGGATCAACTGCTGAAGTGATTGAAGAGACGGCTCACCGCTTGTCTCAGCAATATCCAGGTTTGGTGATCGTGGGCTATCGGGACGGATATTTTGGTCCGGAACAAGATGAGGAAGTTGTCCAAGCAATTAAGGAAACCGCACCGCATCTGTTATTTGTTGCTAGAGGTGCGGACACACAGGAGCCTTGGATCGCAAAATATAAGAAGTCACTTGGCGTACCGATTATGATGGGCGTCGGCGGCAGTTTTGATGTCATATCCGGCAAGACCAAGCGGGCTCCGCTTGTATTCCAGAAGCTTCGGCTTGAATGGTTATACCGTCTGTTAAAACAACCATCCCGGTTACCGCGGATGCTTGCGCTACCGAAATTTACCGTTAAGGTGATGCGCGAGGGAGAAAACCTAACCAAAGTAAGATAATTCATTGAAATATTACTGAAAACAGCGTATTATTGCTTAAATACGGGGTTGGTCTTTCTTTTTGAAACGGAGTATAATCATTCCGGCAGAACAATTGGGGGTTATTACACATGTGGATGATCTATACCATCGGGTTTGTCGTCGCGCTTGGTATGGCGCTTGCTCTCACGCCGCTCGTTAAGAAGTTCGCTTTTAAGGTCGGCGCTGTGGACGTGCCTAACGCACGTAAGGTGCATACGAAGATTATGCCGCGACTCGGTGGATTGGGCATTTATTTATCTTTTTTAATTACTTTTCTGATAATCATATGGTTTGTTCCGGAATCATTCTCAGTACGTGAGATCAATTTTATGAAGGCATTTCTGGTTGGCGGTACGATAACAGTTCTGCTTGGAGCACTGGACGACCGCTTCGATTTGCCGGCTAAGCTGAAATTTGTTGTGCAGATTGCGACAGCCTGTATCGTCGTCTTCGGATTTGACGTGCGGCTGGAGTTCGCGAATATTCCGTTCCATACCTACGCTTCGATTGAGAGCTGGATTGCTATTCCGTTCACGATTCTATGGATCGTCGGGGTAACCAATGCCATCAATCTGATTGACGGTCTGGATGGACTGGCAGCCGGGGTTTCCGGCATTGCAATTGCGACGATTGCTGTGATGGCGTTCATTATGGGCAATTTCGTTGTTGCCTTGATGAGCTTACTGTTGCTCGGAAGTATCCTTGGCTTCCTGCATTTCAATTTCCACCCGGCCAAGATATTTATGGGCGACTCGGGGTCGCTGTTCCTTGGCTTCAGTCTGGCCTTGTTATCATTGCTCGGATTTAAGCAGGTCGCAATCGTATCGTTCCTGACGCCGATCATTCTGATTGGTGTACCGCTCTCGGATACGATGTTTGCGATTATCCGCCGCTGGATGCAGAAGAAACCTATCTTCTCACCGGACAAGGGGCATCTACATCATTGCTTGCGTGAGCTCGGATTCAGCCACCGCCAGACGGTGCTGATCATTTACGGGATTGCCGCTTTCTTCGGAGTGCTGGCAGTTATCCAATCCTCGGCAGCGATGTATAGTGCCAACTGGGTTACTTTTGTAGTCATCTGCGTCATGGTCTTCTTCCTACAAATCGGAGCCGAGGTCATCGGTCTGATCGGCAAGACCAAACGGCCGGTGCTGAATCTCCTGGCACGTCTACGCATGAAGGTTGGAGAAGAACGGGGATCGAAGTAAGACGACTGCAGGAGCTTCGATTTTAGATTTAGCAAGATGGAACTGAAGATTACAGAAATTATATGATTTATATAAATGTGTTCGATGGGACAACCTCTATCGGTGCTTAGGTGCTGAAGGGGTTGTTTTTTTGCGTGTCTATATATTTATTCTATGCGGCTGATCAGGAAAGTGTGGCGAGGATAGGCTGGTAATAGATATTCGGGCATTTATAGGAATTGTAATATCAGATGTATTAAGTAGACTTTTGTTGTTTTGAAAAAATAGACAATTCACGGTGAACCGGGAGATAGTATTTAATTGGATACAAGCTTTTCCTAAATTTTTGTCTTCTCTCGACCGATAACAAAATTAAGTGGCGTTTTTTGGACAGTTTCGTCGGCAGAATGGCGAGACATCAACACACACTACATAATAAAGGAGAGATACATTTATGCAACGCTTTAAGAAGGCCTTCGTATGGTTTGTGCTATCAGCATTGATCGTTACGTTGATTCCAACTGGTTTACTCCCTGAAGCGAAGGCTGCTAGTGGGACAACACCTAATGGGACAACCTATTTTAGTCCGGATATTATGGGAATCCGAAATACAGCTAACATGAAGATTGATGATCTGGCTCAACCAGGTCAGAATTTACGCGACTCAGTTTATGTAACTAACAACAACGTATTATCTATCAGTGGGGCTTATTCCAAGGTTTCTGGGGACTCACTGAAGGCACAAATTGATTTGCTAGTATGGGATGTAACGGAAAGCAAGTGGAAAGAGGATAAGCTTCACACTGCACCGGGTACAGTTCAAAAAGACTCAACTAATCCCAATCGCTTCAACGCAGACAATTTGACGTTGTTCCCTGGTCTTAACCGGATTACCTTCTCCGGTAAGTTCGGGAATGCCGAAGGGTCTGAAACCTTCTACGTATTGTATGATAAAGTACCTTATGTCAATAAATTGGCTGTTTCCGGGACCGGGTTACTCACCGATATCAATTTGAATGAAGGTTCTCGTGTTGTAGTTAAGAATTCCCGTGTGTCTTTGGTAGGTGAAGTTTTCAACACCACGATAGCGACAGTATCTGTAAACGGTGGTACAGAGCTTAAGACGAATGTATACAATAACCAACTTGCGACTCCGCCGCTTACATTGACCCCAGGGCTGAATAAGGTTAAAATCACCTTCTCGAACGCTTCCGATTCTATTGAAGTCTTGCGTGATATATATTATTTTACGGACCAGAATCCGTTCATCGGATTGTATGTCCAAGATGCATCCGATCAGGAGTATAACATCTTGAACAGTGCTCCATCGATCAAAGACAGTGGCCAAACGACTGCCGTATTAACGGCGCAATTTTTGATTCCTTACACATCGGATCCTTTTTCTTTTGCTAACCTGGAAGTGACTGTAGATGGTAATGTTGTGAATTATAAACCGTTGGAACCTAATTTGTATACAACAAGTGGTGTATTCCAACAAAAAGAATCTACCGATGAAGTCATTATCGAGGATGGTATGGGTCCTGCGTATCGATTGATTACAATCAAGATGGATCCTTACAATTTGACAATGGATACGGCCAATTCTTCGGAAACAGCTAAGACTCAAACTCCGAAGATTCAAGTTGAGTACACCTATCCAACAGCGGGAACTGCCCCTTATAAGGCAAGTATCCAACCTAAGTTTTTCCTGAGTAATGATGTAACTATTAAGAGCATCAAGTATTTACCTGATTATCCCGACAACAATACGTCTGGAGATGTTACTAATGTTAGCCAGGTAAACTTAAGTGGATCCCAAGTGAACAGCAGTAGTTTTTACATCATGGTCGAAACGAATAGCACTTCAACGAAATGGGATACTCTAAAAGGTACCTATATGCCACTGGGTAGCTCTGACTTGCAGATTTCTACAGGTATTGAGGCTCAAAAGAAGGATAGTAAAGGCGACTTAGTTGCTATTCCAAACACATATATTTATAAAATTACAAATTTTGCTAATGGTCAGCAAAGTGTTCAGTTTAAATTCAATAATTCGGCGTCGTATACCGTACAAATTTCATATGCGTCGAAGAGTTATATCAACGTTGACAATCTGGTTGACGGGCAGTCCTATCTGTATAACTCGGCTAACAACTCAGTTCAGGAGTTCCCGATCACAGGGGAATACATCGGCTTCACTAATATTGAGAGTGCGCAATATTTTGTTAACGGAATTGAAGGGTCTACCCTGAAAGATACTGATGGTTCCGCTATAGATTTGAATGTGGATATGAAGAATACTCGATTTAATCTGAACTTGAACATTTCTACTAGCGGTCCATTGGTCACAGGAGAGAACCGGATTGAGTTTAGAGCTGTATCTCTTGACGCGGCAGGGAACAAACAAGTTGTGAGTAAAATGATTCGCTTCTATATTATCGATGAGAACGTTGCAACAGTGACTGAATTTAAACCTGGGAAGGTGCCGGTATTTGGTCAATCACGAGTTGATTTTCCACTCTGGGCTGATTTCAGCATTAACCCAAGAACAACTGCAACAGAAGAAGCAATTAGAAAGATACTAGAGCTTCCTACAGAATTTACTTATAAGGACGAGAAATTCACTACAAGCGAGCAAGAATATGATTTAATTATTCGCGGTAATGGTGCGAGGATTGTAAATCTGTATAAAGGGTCCGATAGAATCCTTACCATAAATATTCCTAGAGAGAGCGATTCACCTAATTATGTTGAAGGTTTAAAACAAGAAGGCTCTTACTATTATAATATTATTGGTAACGAGAAGGATTTCATCATCAGAATTCTTAATTTTAAATTTGAATCGCCTGGTACTCACGTTTATAATCTGGAGATGATTAATAATACGGGGGCCCGGACCAACCAGCGTCTAGAAATCACGCGGGAAGTGGCACCTTACCGATTACTCGCGCCGCAACCCACAGTCGGTGGACGCTACATTGTTAATAAGAATTTTGTGCGTTTCGATGTTGAAGCCGAGGGAGCAACCAAAGTAATTATTGGTAAGGAAGAGGCAAAACGCCGAACTGAGCCGGAGATGAGCAACCGCTTTACTCTGGACTATGTTGGCCTTAAGCCGGATAAAGACAATAAAATTAAAATCCAAATCGTGCGTGGTAATACGACTCTAACAGATGAGATTAGCGTCTACTACACAGGGACAATCACTGTTGATACACAGTTTATGGCGGAAAAGCCTGCAGCGAAATATTCTGTCTTTAATAAAAAGGTAGAACTATCGTTCCCTAAAGGGACGATTATGCAATCATCAGTCATGAATAACGACCGTATCACCAAGTTCTATCCGGATACCAAGTTACTGTTCGGAATCGCGGATCCTGCAGATGGTGTAGTAGAGCGTCGCAATGATTATGGCGTTCTTATTGGAAATAACTCGGATATTAATAACGGATATCACATTCCGGCCATCTATCCAATTCGCTTCACTGCCAAAGATGATACTTATAACTTTATACGCGTGTCCGATATTTATTGGATTAGCGGCGGTGAAGGCGAACTAGGGAACAAAGGTGAATCAGGATACAAACCTTCGACTAACGGTTTAGCTCCTTATTCCAATGAGGGAATCTTCACGGCTTTTGAAAAAGAACGTGAGGTCGTTCCTTCCCAACGCGGAACGCTGAGGCTTACCTACGATTCTAGTGTTGTTGATGAAGCAGGAACGCTTGTAACGGTGTTCAGATTTGTGGATATGGGTGGGTACGGAAAGTGGGAGCCTGTGCCGGGCGAAATTAATACTAAGGCTCACACTATCACGGTTCCATTCGATAAATTCGGCTACTATACAGTTATGAAGTTAAGCCGTAGTTACACAGATATTACGAACCATCCTTGGGCTAGAAATATTCTGAATGGGCTATATTCGAAAGGTATCATGCAGCCGCTCCGTACTGACGCTTTTGGAGCGGATGATCAAACAACACGCGGGGAGTTCGCGACACTGCTTGTGAAAGGCTTGAGTATTCCGATCAATGCGGATGAGAGTCAGCAGACCTTCTTCGATGTTCAGCCTGGAACGGAAACCGCGACTTGGGATTACGAACATCTTGAAACTGCCGCTAGAGCCGGGATTATTACTGGCCGGACAGAAGGCTTCTTCTATCCAAACATGCCGATTACGCGTGAAGAGGCTGCTGTTATGATAGCTAGGGCAATGAAGTCGTCATTGAAGCTGCCAGCGAATGATGAGAAACTTAAAGATGCTCTTGCTAAGTCGTTCCTTGATTCGGGTAAGATGGATAACTATGCACGTCCGGCGATTCAAGCGGTAACTAAAGCGAATATTATGTCGGGAAGTCCGGTAACATTGCCAGGGGCGAAGAAGCCTTCTTATAACTTTAACCCGGACAGCAATATGACGCGTGCTGAAGCCGGTAAGATCGCAGTAGAACTCTTTAAGAAAACGACGAATATTTTCCCTAAGAACTTTAGCTAATAGTAACGGCAATCCCCTTGCCTGCGCGTTTTGCGGCAAGGGGATATTTTTTTCCAATTACATCTTTTTGTAATTTGCTGGGGATTAAGTTACAATAGGCAGAGTAAGAAAGATCAAGTACAATATTCAGAAGAACATTTTTTGCAAAAAGGGTGAATTTGAACTGATGAAACCGATATTGTCAAAACCGCAACTAGGATATTCAAAGGCAAAGAGAAAGTTTGAGGATAGATCCAAGGCATTGGAGAAGAGAATCGAAGAGATTGCTAAGGAACAAGAGGTGACTCAGGAGATCATGGAAGGGCTTGTAGTAGAAACTGGCTTCCACCAAGCGTTCAATGATCTGCGTAATGCTGAGAATGAATTAATTGAATGGTCGCATAATACAATGAAGCATGAGAAGGAATACAAGGACAACAGACAAGCGATCGATGATATGTATCTGAAGCTGAACTCTGATCCTAAGATGCGCAGCCGGATTATTCAATTGGCGATGAGAGTTAGATAATAATAAATTGCAATCATAAGCTTTTTATTTGCCCGAATAAGGCGTCCAAATTTGGACGTCTTATTTGTGCTACTCGTACATATATTTAGAATATTGATTTGGAAAAACTTGCACGGTGACTTGGGAGATTCAGGGGTGTTATACTAATTTCCGTCAGTAGGAACGCGTGACAAAATGATGAAATGCAGGAGAACAATAGAAAAGGTAACAATCTTGCAATTTTTTTTGAAATAGGCGCAACTTTTTTTATTCTACTGCGTTTAAGATTGTGAGCATGATGATGAGGACCAAATTTAGACATCCCAACATGTTCCTCATGGGGAAACTTGTCTATCTTTTAGAAAAATTAACTTTACGGCACCTGGGACTCATTGTATAATGTTAAGGTAGGATTAGGAAACTAGTCTACTTCTACATTCTATTAGCTTGCCTCATAGTTTATAAGTTTCTGCGGCTCTGTCGCAGACCTAATTTATAGGAACTCTGCTCAGACTCTGGAAAGGGGGTGCAATGGCTAATGAGTAACACGAGCTATTTAATTAAAGAAAACTCTTATATGATAGTTAATCAAGGAGGAGAAAAAAAGGTTATGAAGAAAATTTTATCCGTAGCTTTGTCTACAGCAATGGCATTCTCCATGTTTGCTACTGTAGCATTCGGTGCTGACGCTAAGTTGACACCAGAGCAACAATTTAACACATTGAAAGACGCTGGTATCGTAGAAGGTTTCCCAGATGGATTGTCCCACTTGGACAGAAGCTTGACTCGTGCTGAATTGGCTAAGATCATCGTCAAAGCAACTGATCTTACTCCAGTAGACGCTACTTCTTACAACGATAAGAACTATGCTAAGCACTGGGCACGTACTTACATCGAAGCTGTAACTCAAGCGAACATCATGGAAGGTAAGAACCTTGAGAAGAAATTGTTCGACCCAAGCGGCAACCTTTCCGTTCAAGAACTCGCTGCAGTTCTGGTTCGTGCTTTGAAACTTGAAGTTCCAACTGAAACTAACAACACTGCTACTGAGTGGGCTAAAGGCTATGTAGAAGCAGCTGTTAAGGGCGGATATATCGACGCTGGTATCAACTACCAAGCTAACGCTAGCCGTTCGCAAGCAATCGTTGCTGCATATGCAATCTATGAAGCAGCTCAAGTTCCAACTGTAGCTTCTTACACAGTTTCCGAATCTGGTAAAGTTGTTGAGTTCACGCTCTCCAACAAAGAAGTTGTGAAAGTAACTTTGGAAAAAGCTCTTGAGGCTAACAAAGAAACTGAAGTGAAATTCACTCACAACGGTCATGACTACACTCATAAAGTAACTTATGTTACTACTGCTGCTCAAAAGGTTGCAAGTGTAAAAGCTGATAACCTTCAAGAAGTTGTAGTTGAATTTGATGGAACTGTGGATAAGAAATCTGCAGAAAACAAATTGAACTATGAAGTTAAAGATCTGAAGGTTGACAGTGTAAAATTGTCAGAAGACAAGAAGACTGTAACAGTATTGTTGCAAGAAACTAACAGCTTGCCTCACCAAAAAGAAACTGAAATTAAAGTTAAAAACATCAAGAATGAAGATGGCACCAAAACTATTGAAGATACTGTGAAATTCACAGCTGTTGATGTGAAGATCCCAGAAATCAAAGAAGTAGTTGGATTGGGTACTAGTGCATTTAAAGTAGTATTCAGCGAGCCAGTTCAAAAATCTGATGTATATGCTTCTAGCAACTACAAAGTGGATGGAGTTTCTATCAGCGGAAACGTTGAGTACTCTTATCCAAACGTAGCTATTGTTAACGCGAAGCTTCCAGTTGGTGACCACAAGCTTACTGTAAGCAATATCCGTGACTTCTCTGGATTGAAGATTGCACCTGTAGAAACTTCATTCTCGATCGCAGAAGATACTTCAGCTCCTGAAGTTGTATCGATTAAATCGAACGACCTGAAAGAAATCGAGATTGAGTTCAATGAGTCCGTTAAAACTTGGAGCAAAGTATACCATGGTGTTTCCGGTAACACAGGTGTAGTAACTAAGAGAGATAACAAACTCTTCGTTACATTCAGCAATCCGTTGGCTGTAGGGGAAAACACTGTATACATTGAAGGTGTAACCGACTATAGCGGCAACAAAGCTAATCGTGAAGCTAAAGTAACTCCTACTTTGGATACAGAACGTCCAACAGTAGAAAAAGTTAGCGTTGAACAAGATGGTACAACTGGATATCACTCTTTGGAAGTTCAATTCAGCAAGAAAGTTAAAGCAACATCTGCTGAAACAAGATCTAACTACACAATTAAAAACAGTGAAGGTAAAGTTGTAACTGGAACTGGTCTGGATAAGGACGGACATCCGTACTCAACTCCAAGCTATGATCCAGAAACAAACACAGTTACTGTTAAATTGGGTACTAAGCTCGATACAGCTGATTACACTTTGGAAGTAGCTAATGTAGTTGACACTGCATATGTTGCCAATACTATGCTTCCATACTCCACAGTCTTCAATGCAAAACAAACTCTTGGTGAAGCCATTACTCGCGTATGGTATAAACCAGATGGAAATGATAATGTTCTCTACATTCAATACAAGAGCAATGTAAAAACTTCCGGTGAAGGAAGAGCCGATCTTGCTGAGAAGTATGAAATTAACGGAAAAACATTGAGCGATGTTTCTGTTGACGTAGTCTCGGGAGATACTGTTCGTATTACAAGCTCTAAAAACAAATTGAATCTTGAATTTGAAAATGGGGCTCTGAAGAATAATAACGAAATCGTAGCAAGATTGGTTCAAGATGCAGATGGTAACTACTTTAAGCAAGATGGTAGTTATACTTTGAAAGCAACTGTTTCTCAAAACAGCAAGATTGCTGTTAAAGAAGCTAAAGCAACTTCCCGTACTGAAGTAAAAGTTAAGTTTGATGGTAAGCTTAATTCTTATACTGCAAATGACTTCAGAGTAGAAGTAGCCAAGGATTTTGATGGTACTGATTACAAAACATTGGCTCCTGATAGTGCATCTTTAAGTGCGGATGGTCTTACACTGACTTTGGCATTTAATGATGGTAACAAGCTTCCAGCATACCTTGGTACCGCTGCTAAGTTGACTGTTGTAAACAGTCCTTCAACTAGTGACGCACAAGGAATTTCGATTAACAACGCTGGTGCTGCTTTATTCGATGAAATCACACCAGAATTCAACGACAGCCTGTCAGTTAAAACTGTAACTGGGGACACTTACAGCATTACTTTGACTGGTAATGACGTAATTGCACCAATTAACTTGGCTGATTTCAAGAGAGTTGTTGAAGTTAAATTTGGTGAAGATGTTTTGAACATTGAGAGTGCAGTAGTAGTAGCTCCGAACCAAATTAAAATTGAAGTAATATTGCCAGCAGTTAAAGATACAAACAAATACTTCAATATTAAGATTGATGGCAGTGCTAACAGTGCGTTGAAGGCCATTACTGACGGAACAAATGCATTTGCAGGCAACACAATTGGCGGTCAATTTGGCAACGTCTGGTCTCAAAATTAATACTTTTGTTCTAGAAAAGAGGTACCTTATTGGTACCTCTTTTTTTAGTGTTTTCCCAGCATCAGAGTTATTTCTAGATAAATACTTTCTTATTTTAATAATTAATCAAACTTTTTTTGTTTTTATGCGTATATACTATATACGATATTTTTATATATAGGAGGTTTAGACTTGAGTAAAGCTAAAACAGTTGTCGCGTCGATAGCAGTGGCTGCCCTGCTTGGTCAAGGGTTTGTTGGCATTGTTGATGCAGCAGAGACCAAAAGCAAAACTACGACGACAAAGACGCAGAGTCAAACGGTAAAGACATTGAATGATTTAAATTCTGTGAAAATTAGCAATAAGAGTACGGTCAAGTTAAGTAATGTTAATATTTTGTCTCAAGATGATGGAAGCGTATTAACATATACGTTAACCTACAAAAATAATGACAGTAAGACATTGTCTTTGATTGATTACTGGACAAAGGTAAAGACCAAGTCAGGGACAGTATATAGTGTGACCGCTGTAGGAGCAGATAAAGACAAGAAAAAAGTAGTTCCTGGATCTTCTGTTAATGTTACATATACGACTAAGATAGCTAAGAATCTAAAATATAGTGATCTGAACTTCCAGATCATCAAATGGGATTTTGGTGTATCAGGATATGAGAAAATACTAGGAAGCATCAATATTCCGTCGAGTTATTCAGTTGCAACACCGGTGAATACGACACAGAAGCTGTTAATAAATGATTATGTGCTTAAGGCAAAGGTAAGTGCTGTTAATGTATTAGGTTTAGGGGACTATAATTATGTGAATGTATCACTATATTTACAGAATTCTGGAGCAAAGACCCTAGAAAACCCGAACTTTAAATACGTGGTTCAAACGAGTAGTGGAACTGCCTTTGCTCTGACTCCTGATTCTTCAAGCTCAAATTATCAAATTTTGCCTCAAGAAAACAAAACTCTAAATCTAATTGCGAAGATACCTAAAAATGTAAATTTGAATAACTTGACGCTTATTATGGTTCAAAATGATGAAGCAGTTAAAGGAGACATGCCAGTAGCGTCATTAAGTTTGGGAACTAAACAAGGACAGTCATCCAAGACTGCTGTGAATAAAGAAAGAATTCTCAAGGTAGACAATAACAGCATAACAACTAGAATCGATAGCATTTCCAGAAATCAAGGTTTCGGAAATAGTGAGTTATCAGTTCAGTTTGCTATAAAAAATAAAGGAAACAAAACGGTCACAGTCCCGAATTATGGATTTGATATTCAGGTTGGGAATAAATTATATCCATTAACCGCTAGTGGTTTGGAAGGAATGTCATTAGAGCCGGATGAGGAGCAGATTATTTCTATTGATGGAGAGATACCTGTAGTAGTAAGTGCAGAAGATATTGATTTGATATTAAAAACACCAACAGGCTCATCGGGATCAGAAGGTGGACAGCCTCCAACTACTGCTGTAAACTATCCAATTGCTGCTTATAGTCTGCCTGAATACACTGACATGCACCATGCATTAGGCAAAGAACGAATTGTTAAAAATAATGATGGAACGTACGGTGTAACTCTTGATAGTGTGCAGAAACTCCCTTGGAGTGATGGAAATATTATATCCACCAAAATAACTATAGTTAATAAGGGCACTAAAGCCGCTAAAATTCCTGACTTCGTAGGGGCTTATAAAATGGACTTGACGACATTGAATAATGTTCAGTTAGTCAATAGTAACTCTACGCAGATTCTCGGTGCGGGTGAAACAACTAGCGTTTATGTAGTAGCCAATGCCCCTTCAAGTTTAAAATATTCGCAGTTACAGATTCAGTTACTTCAAAAAACGGGAACAGATAAGACAAGTAATTGGATCATGTTCTCTAATTTTGGTAATAATACAAATGGAATTAATACAGTGGCCGATGGTTCCTATAATAACTTGAATACATCAGGTAAGAAGGCCGATCTTCAAACTCGTAAAACATACCTCTACAAGGGCACGACGAATGAAATAATTTATTCAGAGGTTATTATGAGAAATTTAGAGAATAAGCAAAATAATCTTTCCCAACTTACTGGCTATTTCCAAACCGAAGATGGCCAATACTACAAGGCTGATGTAAATCAGGTGAAGACTGCTGTTGGTCCTAAAGGGGCCAGTATTGTTACATTCTCATCTAAATTACCAAAGGGCACAACGGTTTCTAATTGGAATCTGGTTGTGGGTGAGAGTATTACGGAAAATAAATTTACCGAGCCTGAAGGTAAACCTACAGGATATGTTAATGCAGCCGCTATGGAATTGAATCTGGATAGCCGGGATATTAAGAATACATTAAAAGATGTTGAATTATTCCCTTATACTATTAGTATTCCTACCATAGAAGGGCGAACAAGTTCTTCAGGGCTTGAAATTAAAATGAAATATGATCTAAAACGTGATCTAACCTTTGATATTGGTGAATTCCAACACAAATTTATATTTGAGGTTGTGGATTCGAGTGGGGCCAGATTTGAGAAGGAAGTAACAATTGAAAAAGATATTCTTGTTGGTAATAATCAAAGTTTCTCTTATGTGATTAACGATCTGATATTTGCTACTTCTAGGTCAGGTGGTTTCCAATTCTCGATCTATGACTCTTACGGAGGGGAAAAGACCAAAATCGCATCACAAGCAGCATATTATGTAAATACTGATCTTTATAATTAATTCGAGTAGAACAAGCGAAAATCCCCATCCCGGGGATTTTTGCTTGTTCCAATCTATCAAAACCACTATCATTAAAAGTAATAGATTTATAGAGGAGGAACATAATGAAGACAGCATGGAAAGTGACAGCCGCAGTTGTATTGATTGGCGGAAGTGTATGGGCAGGATCGTTAATGAATTTACGCGCAGAGGGAGCAGGTGTAACAAATCAGCCTGGAACTTCGGATGATCCGGTCGTGACGAAGAGTTATGTGGATCAAGCTATTCAGCAAGCTCTTAAGGGTGGGGGTTCTACAACGCCAACGGCTCCTACGACGCCTACAGAGCCTTCTAAACCAGATGGTGGGGATAATGGCTCTTCTTCGTCGACTGCAGGCGATGAGGTGAAAATTGTGGATGTGAAGCCGGGACAGATTCTGATCGCTTCAGCTGGTACGGAATTTATCGTTCGTGCGGGTAAAGCTGCGATTTATAGTGAAGATAAGAACGGTGTCGCTGATCTGACAGATGGAGTGGATATTACTAATGGTCGCGCGGTATCGAATAATCATTTGTTATCTTTCCCAAGAGCAGGCCGGGGTATTCAAGTGCAAGAAGGAGATACCCATAATCTGACGGTTATGGTTCGTGGCGGATATCAAATTAAGTAATACTTCCATAAGTAACAAACATTAATACGGTTAGTGCCATGTACTAGACACATACTATTCCTGACCCACAATAATCAGGAGGTGTATCAAGTCATGGCAAGAAGTAATCGTAAAGTTGTTCCAGAGAGTCGCGAAGTATTGAATCAATGGAAATATGAGATCGCTGCAGAATTTGGATTGCCTGTGGGTGGAGCAGGCGGTGCAGGTGGTGCCGACACTGAATTTGCCGGTGAGCTGGGTGCTTTGGGCGGTTCTTCTAGCGGAGGCTACTGGGGACATTTAACTTCTCGTGAGGTAGGTTCCGTAGGCGGAGAGATCACAAAACGACTTGTTGCCCAAGCAGAACGGGACTTTTCCTTATAAGTTCCAACTGGAATTGTCTCATTTATTTTGACATGAACTTCTAAATGCGCTAATATGACTTTTGAGGATTGTCAAATCAACCTTTTCCGCTCAGGAAAAGGTTCATTTTTTGATTTTTAGGTTCTGCCTGGACCTGAACTCCTCGTTATATGCCATACTATCCATATGGGGAGGTTTGATTTAATGTCCATTCAAGGGCGACATTTATTCACATCCGAGTCCGTAACCGAAGGGCATCCGGATAAGATTTGTGACCAGATCTCCGATGCGGTGCTTGATGCATTCCTGGAGAATGATCCAAATGCGCGGGTAGCTTGTGAGGTGTCCGTGGCTACAGGTCTCGTACTTGTCATTGGCGAGATCAGCACGAAATCGGAATATGTAGATATCCCTTCAATCGTACGCAACACCATCAAAGAAATTGGTTATACTCGTGCTAAGTACGGTTTTGACTATAATACTTGTGCGGTGCTGACATCTTTAAATGAACAATCTGCGGATATCGCTCAAGGGGTCAACGCGGCGCTTGAACATCGTGATCCGGCACAAATGGATAAGGAGACGGAAAACATTGGTGCAGGTGACCAGGGCCTTATGTTCGGCTTTGCGACAAATGAGACACCTGAACGTATGCCGCTTCCGATCGCACTGTCTCATCGTATTGCTCGCCGCCTCTCTGAGGTACGCAAAGATGG
>DASYFA010000137.1:0-5627 GCA_036498705.1 Paenibacillus sp. | reverse complement strand
CCAGCGTTCGTCCTGAGCCAGGATCAAACTCTCCAATAAAGTGTTTGACTTGCTCATTTTGAAACTGACTTATATCTTAGATTTCACTTGACGTGAAACCCGCTCACTCGTTGTTCAGTTTTCAAAGATCAACTTCGTTTTTGTCGTTGCTACGTTCTCAGCAGCGACCTTTATAATATATCATGTTCGCTTCGTTTATGTCAAGAAGTTTTTTTAACTTTATTTTTTCAAAGTTTTCAGAACAGCTTGACCTGTAAGAGAAGCGATTAATAATGTACCACAGAACGGAACTACTCGTCAACAATTAAATCATAGTTAATTTTAGACCTAGTAAAAGAGCTACACCTGGCAATCCCAGTACTAGCGTCGTACCTATCGTAATCGGGTTCAATGGAATGTACGCCTCGGTTAGCAATCCGGAGAAATTGACGATATAGAGCCCTAGCGCAGCAAGAACAATATGAAGCCCCATACGGGTCATCCAGGCTAAGCCAAGCTTACGCGAGAAGACAACATATAGAAGTAATAGCAAAGAAACAATCAATACACCTACTAAAATAATTCTCACGGTCCGATCACATCCTTTCCTTAATCAAAATAGGAACCATATTGAAAGGCATCCCAGCTTACATTTGCTTGCTTGGCCCGTTTGAGCTCAATTTGATACCTTCTCTCTGCGGCCTCTAGCGTATAAATCGCCACATCAATATTATCCTGTCCTACCGCCTCCTGAAACGCTGTATAAGCCCACTCCCACTCCTTACGGGCTTCGTTGACTTCGTGATAGAGCATCCTTTTATACGAGTCCTCCTGATCCGGCTTCAACGTTACGGACAATGGGTCCCTGATCTCTGCATTCTTCTTTCTCAATGAATCCCCACCCCTTTATTCCGGTTTATTCCATGTGTATCGGGCGAGGGACAAACTTAGAACTAAAAAACAAAGAACCTTAATCCAAAAGAAGAGGTTATTTCTTCTGAATTAAGGTTCTCCATATACGCTATAAATCAACTGAGTTCTCTCCGACCTTCAAGTGCCTTGGATAGAGTTACCTCATCCGCATACTCAAGGTCACCACCGACTGGCAATCCATGGGCAATCCGTGTAACCCGAATATCGAACGGCTTCACCAGCCGCGAGATATACATGGCCGTAGCCTCCCCTTCGATATTCGGATTGGTAGCAAGGATCATTTCCTTGACCCGCTCATCACTTAGACGTGTCAGCAGTTCCTTCAAGCGGATATCATCCGGACCAAGACCTTCCATCGGGGATATTGCCCCTTGAAGCACATGATAGTAGCCGTCGAATTCCTTCGTCCTCTCCATCGCTACCAGATCCTTCGATTCCTGAACAACACAAATGATAGAAGGATCGCGAGTCTTATCCTGGCAGATCCGACACGGGTCCGTATCCGTAATATTACAGCAGACGGAACAGTAATGAAGATTTCTCTTCACGCTGACGAGGGCTTTAGCGAAATCTATGACGTCATCTTCTTCCATGCGCAACACATGAAAAGCCAGTCTAGCCGCGGTCTTCGGGCCGATACCTGGTAAATGTGTAAAAGCATCGATCAGCTTCGCGATCGGTTCGGGATAGTACAATGGGAGTATTCTCCTTCAATCTGGATTAGAATAGGCCTGGAATTTTCATTCCGCCTGTGAATTTGCCCATATCCTGGTTCGCTAATTCTTCTGCCTTAGTGAGAGCATCATTCACAGCAGTCAGTACAAGATCCTGCAGCATTTCCACATCATCTGGATCAACCGCTTCTGGCTTGATATTGATGGACAACACTTTCTTATGTCCGTTAACTTGTACAGTTACAACGCCTCCACCTGCGCTGCCTTCCATTTTCTTATCAGCAAGTTCCTCTTGCGCCTTCAGCATTTGCTCTTGCATTTTCTTTACTTGCTTCATCATCTGATTCATATTGTTCATGTAAGCCACATCTCCTTCAATTAAATAAGTGATTTATTTATGTTTGTTAATCATACCAAAAAGTTACTCTTTAATCACGACGAGATCTTCGCCGAACATCTGTAAGGCCTCATCAACCCAAGGCTCCTTACTTCCGGTCTGCTCATCCTCATGCTCAAGCTCTAAGGGCTGTGCCGGAGCAGCCGCCCCGTTCTGAATCGCATCATTCCAGTCCTTAAGCATCATGGTAACCAGACGGTATGGCTTGCCCAACTGGCGTTCTAGCACCTGCTCGATAACACCTTTATGAGCCGGCTTCTCTGTCGTCTCTCGATGAATATCATTCTTGAATGCAACCAGAATGGCATCCTCCAGTACAGAGACTGGCTCTCCGTTCATGAACCAGGCGTGAATCGTCACCTTCTCATCCTTAACAGCCTGCAACACCTGGTGCCACTTGCCCTGGAGTTGCGAAGTATCTGAACTGTCCTTCTGAGCGATATATCGATCCATTCCGGAAGGTATCTTGGCTACCGAGGAGACACGTGGTGATACACTTCTGGATGGCCTTGCTGAGCTTGCTTGGCCAGAAGCCTGTGCACCAGCAGCAGCCAGACCGCCCTGCATCGCCTTCTCGAGCTTCTTCTCCAACTCGGCTAGTTGCCGCTTGAGCTGCTTGATCTCTGAAGCTTCGGCTGCGTGAGCAGCGCCGCCTCCCGCACCATCTCCCGAAGCAGCTTCCTGCTGCGGAATACTACACAGCTTTAATAAAGCGACTTCGAACAGCATCTGTGGCTGGCCAGAATACTTCATCTCCGTCTGATAGTGATTCAACGTCTCGATGATCCGGAACAATTGAGGCCTGGAGAAGGCATGCGCCATCTCCCGATAATCCTCTGGGTCAAGCACACGCTCGGTTAGCTTTTCCGCCTGGGGAACCGTCTTGATCATCAACAGATCGCGGAAATAATACATTAAGTTCTCCATGCACTTATCAGCGCTCTTGCCCTCCTGCATGAGCCCTTCAATCATTTGCATCATGCCGCCGACATCGCCGTCAATTAAGGTCTGGGCGAGCTGGGAGAACTGCTTAGACGGAATTCCCCCGGTCAGGCTCATCACCTGCTCGTAAGAGACATGTCCATCCGTAAATGAAGCGATCTGATCCAGAATGCTGAGTGCATCCCGCATCCCCCCGTCAGACAGTCTGCAAATATATTGAATCGCATCGTCTTCCGCGGTGATTCCTTCTTCCTCGCATATCATCTTCAGTCGACCGGCTTGCTCCTCCAGCGAGACACGGCGGAAATCAAAGCGCTGACAACGCGAGATTACAGTTGCCGGAAGCCGGTGCGGCTCCGTTGTAGCCAGAATGAACATCACGTGTGGAGGTGGCTCCTCAAGTGTCTTAAGCAGCGCGTTGAAAGCTTCAGTTGTCAACATATGAACTTCGTCGATAATATAAACCTTTTGCCGCACTTCCGTCGGGGCGTACTTCACCTTCTCGCGAAGATCGCGAATTTCCTCGACCCCCCGGTTGGAAGCGGCGTCAATTTCAAGCACATCCATCACAGCACCTGCAGTAATCCTCCGGCATGCTTCGCACTCATTACAAGGCTCTGCTGCAGGACCCTTCTCGCAGTTAACTGCTTTGGCCAGGACCTTAGCAGTGGTCGTCTTCCCCGTCCCGCGCGGTCCGCTAAATAAATAAGCATGCGATAAGCGCTGCTCGCGAATCGCATTCTGCAGTGTACGGATAATATGCTGTTGTCCTACCATGTCTTGAAACGACTGCGGCCGCCAAGCACGGTACAGCGCAATATGCTCCATTGCGGCACCTTCTTTCTATCCCTAAGGCGGCTCATCGCCGCCTCCTTATTATACTATACTCAAGTGAACAGAAAAACTTCTATTGTTACCCATCAGCTACAAGGAAGAAGTATCCTCCAAGATAGTCACATCTCCATAAAAAAACATCTCTGTCCCAAGACAAAGATGTATTCTTATCCAATATGTAGCCGTGCACCTGTTATTGATCATTGCGATCCAAGCGGCACCCTTATGGCGCAACTCGGGACAGGCACTCCTCCGGCACATGAGTGAAACTGCTTATGGCTGCTTCCTTCCGGACCTGACCAGATTCACAGGTACTCATTGCGGAGGACCCGTCCGTCAACGTCTGCCATAAAGACCAGACCTCACATCGACAAGACCTCTAACAGGAATTCAATCTCGCTATAGCGGATTGCGAGTTACAGGGCACCGCTACCTCCCCATCTAGCACGGTGAAATTAAGTATATCTCATGCCTATCTAAATTGCAACCTAGGAGAAAAACTTGGCTACCGGACCAACTCTAACTATAAGAGGTTGTTTAAAAGTCCACCTTTGATCACGAAGTAAATCGTGAAGCTATTCGACATCGAATCTTGAATTCAGCCGGGCCTTCCGGTGCTCACGTACAAACTACGTACGCTCCGCTCCTCAGTCCCTAGCTTCATCCAACCTTCTCGGTGCTGAAAAACGTACTTTTTAAACACGCACTATAAATCTATTCTTACAATCATTGATACTCTTCGTTAGCTGGCTTGTTCTCCGATTCATATTCACCCTTGCTAGATATTAGTGAATAGCCGATGCCTGAATAAGTCTTAATCACATCCAGATAGTGATCACAGCCGGCCTGCTTCAGCTTCTTACGGATACGGGCCACCGCTACTCTTAAGTACTCAATTTCATTGCTATAGTCCGGTCCCCACACCGTCGTCAATATCTGTTCATGACTAATAATCTTGTCCATATGCATTCCTAGAAGCTCCAAAATTAAATATTCAATATTTGTCAGCTTCACTTCATTACCTTTGACATAGACACGCTTCTGGGCGATGTTGATCTCGAGATTATAGGTTGTAATCCGACTCTCCTCACGACCAAGCTCATAATTCACCTTCGTTCTGCGTAGCACGGCCTTCACCCTAGCGAACAGCTCGTCCAGAGAGAACGGCTTCGTCAAGTAATCATCAGCCTCCAGATCGAAGGCCTGAAGCATATCGTCGGATGCGCTGCGCGCTGTCAGGAAGATCACCGGTACCTTGCTGAATTTGCGAAGCTGCTTCAATACCGTAAAGCCATCCATATCAGGCATCATCACATCAAGCAGGACCAAATCAGGCTCATGCAGATCGAATTGCTCCAGGAACTGCTCGCCGTTGGAGAATGTACAGACTTGATAGTTAAAAGACAGTAAATTCGCTTTAATGAATCGTACAATCTTCGGTTCATCATCGACTATTGCTATTTTATAGGTATTCTTCATCTTTACCTCCTATGGAACTTGTATAATCGGCAGTTTAACGGTAAAGGTGCTTCCCTCATTTAATCGACTCTTCACATCAATTTCGCCGCCATGCTCGCGGATCAAACCTTCACTAATTGACAGACCCAGGCCGGACCCCCCGCTCTTTCGTGCCGCTGAGATATCGGCTCTATAGAAGCGCTCAAATATTTTCTTCAGATTTTTCTCTGAAATACCGATCCCATTATCTGTTACTTCTATATATATATACTGATCATCATGATGAATATCGACGACAATCTTCTTTTCCTTGGCATCATTATAAGTAAACCCATTAATAATTAGGTTGATCAGAACCTGCCTCACACGAGCTTCATCCCCGTATAGTAACGGGAAGTTTGACGTCGTAT
>DASYFA010000136.1:0-7875 GCA_036498705.1 Paenibacillus sp. | reverse complement strand
AACGAACAAGGCAACGGTTATTTCTATGGGGGATCATTCCGTAAAACGGGAATAGATCAGCAGGTGGTCAAGAACGTCATTGATGGACAAGTCTACCACGGAATAGCGAATTTTCCCCCGGGATTGTTCATTACCGGATTCTTCGACAATAATCTGAAAAATACGATCGGCGTCTCACTGAAGAATGATAAAGATGCCTTCGCGTTATTTATCCGTCCTAATGTAGAGGTTCAGTTTGGGGAATTGCGGAATTTCTTCGCGATCATTCTAATTCTCACCATTGTTATGAGCATCGTTCTGTTCGTATTCAATACACGCTGGGTCGTTCACCCGATCATCAAGCTGACGGAAGCGACCAAAATGCTTGCCCGGGGAGAGTATAACATCAAGTTCGATTTGAAAAGAAAGGATGAGATCGGCAAGCTGGCCGGTCATTTCACTCATATGACTCGAAGCCTTGAACAGCTGGAGGGGATGCGACAGGAATTTGTCTCCAACGTCTCACATGAGATGCAATCGCCGCTCGCCTCCATTCAGGGCTTCTCACATACGCTGCTACAAGCAGATTTACCCGAAGAACAGCGGCGCCACTATCTGTCCATTATTGAGGATGAGAGCAAGCGGATGTCGCAATTAAGCAAGCAACTACTGATGCTGGCCTCTCTGGATAAGGAGGAGGCGATCCTAGAGAAGAGCAGCTTCGATGTTGGCGATCAAATCCGCCAAGTCCTGTTCATGACCGAATGGAGCTGGCGCGAGAAAGAAATGGCCATCGATATGGATCTTCCTTCCTTGATGATCTCTGCTGATAGCAGGCTTATGCAGCAAGTGTGGATTAATTTGCTGACGAACAGTATCAAATATACAGATGAAGGCGGTACGATCTTTGTTCGACTGAAGCAGCAAGAGAATATGTGTGTCGTTGAGGTAGAAGATACGGGGATCGGCATCGCCGAGGAGGATATCCCGAATATTTTCCAGAGGTTCTACCGTGCTGATAAGACGAGAAGCCGCCAGGAAGGCAGCAGCGGCCTAGGGCTCGCGATCACAAACAGAATCATTGCCATGCACGGTGGAAGAATTGAAGTGGAGAGTGAGCTTGGCAAGGGATCTGTATTTCGCGTTATTTTGCCAATGAAGTAATAGTTGTTCATATTGCGTTCATATTCCTAACCTATAGTGAAGTCCAGAAAGAGATTTTTGAACTTTAAACTTACTAGGGATTAGGAGATGAACACCATGTTTCTGGCTATACGAGAAATGAAGCACGCCAAGACGCGCTATTTGCTTATATCACTCATTATGGTTCTCATTGCTTGGCTCGTTCTGTTTGTAACTGGGCTGGCGCAGGGGTTATCTTACGCGAATGCGTCTTCCATTCAAAATATGAAGGCTGACTATTTAATTCTGCAGCAGGATGCAGATCACCGCTTAAACCGTTCGGTGCTCACGGAAGATACCTGGAAGCAAATACAGCAAGCATCTAGCGATCAGAAGGGAGTCACATTAAGCCCTCTAAGCGTTAAAATGACCTCGATCGCCAAGGTAGATGATACTAAGAAGATCGACGCAACCTTCTTCGGTATTGACCCGGAGGGATCGTTGGCTCCAGTCATTACGGAAGGGCGTTTGATGGCTGCTGGAGCAGAGAATGAAGCGGTCGCTGACAAGACTTTTGCCGATAAGGGACTTAAGCTTGGTGACATGATCGAAGATCAGGCATCAGGACAGCAATATAAGCTTGTAGGCTTTACGGAGGGCCAATCCTACAGCCATACTCCGGTGATCCTGATGAGCTTCAAGGCACTGGAGGCGACTCAGGTCGGTAAGCCAACCTCAATGGAGAACGCAGCATATAATGCTGTTGCCCTGAGCGGTAGCAAGACAATCGCGGATCACATCACAAGTAAGGTGCAAGGCATTGAAGTTGTAAGTAAAGATACGGCGTTGAAAGGAATCCCTGGGTACCAGGAGGAACAAGGCTCTCTACTCATGATGATTGCATTCCTGTTCATTATCGCTGCTTTCGTGCTCGCTGTTTTCTTCTATGTCATTACAATTCAGAAGATGAATCAGTTCGGCGTGCTCAAAGCGATTGGCGCTAAGAATGGTTATCTTGCCCGTAGTCTGATACTGCAGGTGTTGACTTTATCGGTGGTCTGCCTTGCCATCAGTATTCTACTGACCTATGGTGTCTCGATGGTGCTTCCTAGCAGCATGCCGTTCCAATTGAACACAACGGTTGTTGCCGGATGTGCGGTATTGTTCATCGTGGTGTCCTTACTGGGCTCACTGTTGTCTTTGTACCGTGTCGTCAAGGTAGATGCGATTGAAGCGATTGGGAGGGCGATGTAAATGAGTACTGTAATGAATAGAACGACAGATCACTTGAATAAGCAAATTGACAAAAATAAAAATAGTGCCACTAAGAATACAGGCATACGAGGCGCCACTGCGAATACTAAACTGCTATTACAAAATATCAGTAAGGTGTATGGTGACGGAGACACCTCCGTCAAGGTGTTGGATCAAATTACGCTGGAGGTCAAGGCGGGCGAATTTGTGGCCGTCGTAGGACCTTCGGGTGCGGGGAAGAGTACCTTCCTCTCGATTGCCGGAGCATTGTTATCACCAAGTAGTGGGCAAATCTGGATCGGTGATCAGGAAATTAGTAAGTTGCCTGAGAAGAAATTGAATCAAATTCGGCTCGATAAGATCGGCTTCGTCTTTCAATCCGCGAATCTGATCCCGTATCTCACCGTAATCGATCAATTGATTCTGATTGGTGAATTATCCGGCAAACCGCGTAAAGAATCGAGAGACAAAGCAGAGAAGTTGCTGCGTGAGCTTGGTCTAGGACATCGTCTGCATCATTATCCAGACAGCTTGTCCGGCGGTGAACGACAGCGGGTATCCATCGCTCGGGCATGGATGAATGACCCTGAGATTATTCTCGCGGATGAGCCGACGGCGAGTCTAGATTCGGAGAGAGGCAGATCCGTGGTGGAAATGCTGGCGGATGAAGTTAAGCAGCGCGGTAAAGCTGCGGTCATGGTCACACATGACTATCGGATGCTCGATCTATGTGATCGTATCGTATATATTGAAGACGGCAAGCTGTCGGAGAGAGAACTGTAACGGTATTCACTCGTGACTCTGGCTAGTCTGCATATGGCTTCTAGGGGCTGTCTCCAAAGTCGATATTCCGACTTGGAGACGCCCCTTTTGTGTGCCGTAAAATGTGGATGCATCCAGGTTTTTGACCGGATCAATCGGACAATATTGACCGTTAGCGCTGATCTTTAGGGACACCACTCTTGTAACGGACATTTATGTCCATTTCAAGGAGAGAATCTCGCTGGAAACCATGTTTTTTCTTCTAACGGTCATAAGTGACCATTAGGGGAGTGAAATTGTTTCTTTCCAGCTCTGACGGTCATTTTTGACCGCCTATAGATGCGATCACGCAGATTTTAGGATTTCAGCATCTAAACTGGTATACTCACACAGGCTTGAGATTGGAGAATCCAGATAGAAAAGCACGAATATCAATATGAAATATTGACATTGGAAATTAGGATAATTAATATAAAGTTATGTGTTAGCACTCTGAATGCATGAGTGCTAAGAGGGGCAATATGGAATTTTTACAGCTTGATCCTAACGATATTATTGAAGGGAGATTATTCATTCATGGCTAAGAAAGAGTTCAAAGCAGAATCCAAAAGATTGCTGGAAATGATGATCAATTCCATCTACACGCAAAAGGAAATTTTCCTGAGGGAACTGATCTCCAATTCAAGCGACGCAATAGATAAGATCTATTACAAAGCCTTGACCGATGACAATCTGGTCTTTAACAAAGACGATTACTATATTAAGCTCGCGGTGGATAAAGAGAACCGCACTTTGACGATTTCCGATACAGGGATCGGAATGACGAAGGAAGATCTGGAGAACAATCTGGGCATCATCGCTAATAGCGGTTCGTTCGCCTTCAAGAATGAGAATGAGGCCAAAGACGGGCATAACATTATCGGTCAGTTCGGTGTTGGTTTCTATTCCGCATTTATGGTGGCAGATGATGTTACTGTGATCAGCCGCGCTCTGGGTAATGCTGAAGCATATAAGTGGCATTCTGCAGGGGCAGATGGTTATACGATTGATACTTGTGAGAAGGATACCGTGGGTACGGATATTATTCTTAAGATCAAACAGAATACGGAAGATGATCAATATGATGAGTATCTGGAAGAATATCGCCTGAGATCGATCGTGAAGAAGTATTCCGACTTCATTAGATATCCGATCAAAATGGACATTCAATCAAGCCGTCCTAAAGAAGGCAGCGAGAATGAATTCGAGAATTTCGTCGAGGAACAGACGGTCAACAGTATGGTACCGATCTGGCGCAAGAACAAGAGCGAGCTGAACGATGAGGATTACGAGAACTTCTATATGGAGAAGCGCTACGGGTTCGACAAGCCTATCTCACATATCCACATCAAGGCGGATGGCGCTGTTGTCTATAATGCAATCCTGTTCATTCCTGAGAAGACTCCATTCGATTATTACACGAAGGAATATGAGAAAGGTCTGGAGCTTTATTCTAATGGCGTACTAATCATGGATAAATGCAGCGATTTGCTGCCGGATTATTTCAGCTTCGTGAAAGGGATGGTTGATTCCGAGGATCTGTCGCTGAACATTTCTCGGGAATTGCTGCAGCATGACCGTCAGCTGAAAATGATCGCCAAAAATATTCAAAGCAAAATCAAGAGCCAGCTTCAGACTTTGCTCAAGGACGATCGCGATAAGTATGAGAAATTTTATGAGTCCTTTGGCCGTCAATTGAAATTTGGCGTGTACAATGATTATGGCATGAATAAGGAAGTACTGCAGGATCTGCTCCTGTTCACGTCCTCTATGGAGAAGAAGCTGGTTACTCTGGATGAATACGTATCGAGAATGCCAGAGGATCAGAAGTATATCTATTATGCTGCCGGCGAGTCGGTGGAGCGTCTTGAGAAGTTGCCGCAGACGGAAATGGTAGCCGATAAGGGCTATGAAATTCTGTATCTCACCGATGATATCGATGAATTTGCGCTTAAAGTGATCATGAATTACAAAGATAAGGAATTCAAATCCGTATCCAGCGGCGATCTTGGCATCGAGTCGGATGCAAATGATGAAGAAGCCAAGGCGGATGAATCGGAAAATAAGGATCTGTTCGAATATATGAACGGCTTCCTCGGCGGTAAAGTGAAGAAAGTAAAAGCGTCCAAGCGCCTTAAGTCCCATCCGGTCTGCCTCTCCTCTGAGGGTGAAGTATCGATCGAAATGGAGAAAGTACTGAATGCGATGCCGAGCGGTCAAGAAGTGAAGGCTGACAAAGTGCTGGAAATCAACGTGAATCATGAAGTGTTCCAAGCGATGAAGGATGCCTTTACTGTGGATAACAAAGAAAAGTTGAATCTTTACACGAACTTGCTATACAATCAGGCACTGTTGATTGAAGGCCTGCCGATTGAAGATCCGGTAGACTTCACTAACAATATTTGTAAAATTATGATGTAAGCTTTAAGGGATTCCGATCCTATAATATCCTGTCTCACGTTGAATGTGGGGCAGGATAGTTGTATTTGGAATCATGTTATACTAGAGCAACAATAGATCAGTATCAGGAGAAGCGAACGGCTTGATCCGCAGAGTTGATTTGAACCAGAGGAAGTATAGAGCAGATTCATATCCAGTTAAAAACGAAGGAGAAATCGTGATGTCACTTGAAATTGAACGCAAATTTCTACTACCAGAATATCCGGCTGAATTGATTCAGGAAGGTGCTCTAGTGATTGTGAAGGAGCAGATGATTGATCAGACGTATTTGGCGCTGCATGAAGATCAGGAGCTGAGAGTTAGAAAGATCAAGGATCTGGCTTCTGGTGAAGTAACGTTCACTCATACCTTTAAGCGGGGCTTCGGCTTGACACGTGAGGAAGTGGAGTACTCGATCTCCGAGGGTTTGTATGAGCAAATGATCGAGGCTCATGGGGCAATCCCGCTGATTAAGAAACGGACCACGGCACAATGGAATGATCATATCGTGGAAATTGATGAGTATGACCAGATCCAAATGAAGGTGCTGGAAGTGGAGTTCGCTTCCGAGGAGGAAGCACTTCGTTCTATAGCCCCGGACTGGTTCGGTCCTGATATTAGTACGGAGAAGAAGTATAGCAACAAGAAAGTATGGAGAGAACTGCAAACGCAGCGTGATTAATGACCGTCTCGTCTTGTATAGGAGAAAAAGTAATTGGCTATTCTAGAACAAGTTGGGCACGATGGGGACGAAAAAACTGCAGAAATGCAGTTTTTTTTGCGGAGCGCTGCTCGTTAAAGTAACGGTCCAATGGCCCACAAGTAACATCACCACGAACAACAGACACAACGGGTTTCCACTAATCGCCTTTCATTAAAAGCAAAAGAGACCCTTCTCAGGGTCTCTAGATAGTTTATTCGTCTAGAACTGCCGGACTCAGCGAGATCCGATGCTTATTATTCCAGGGCCAGGTTGCTGTTGGAATCGAGCAGAAGGTATTGGTAATTTTTCTTCACAAACTCGAGTACCTTCTCGCTAATGATGCGATGACCTTCCTGGTTAGGGTGAATTCCGTCCGAGCATAGGAACTTGGTGAAATCAGGGTACTGTAGAAATGCACCGCGCACGTCAATGTACTTGGTCTTCGTCAACTCGGATACTTTCAGGATGGAAGAATTGTATCTCTCCTGCCACCAGTATATTTTGGTTACGCTGCCTAGCCATTTAAGTATATTCTTCTCCGCATCCGGGTTGTTTCTGCTGACCCATTTGAAATATTTATCTGCATTTAGAGGTGGCAGGTTCATCAGAATCGGAGTGATCTGCTGCTTCTTCAAATATTCAATTGCTTCCGTAAGCATCTTCTCAAATGTATTGAAATCCGTCTTGGGACTATGATCCGCGTCGGGATTATCGGCGATCTCATTCCAGTTGAAGTCGCAGTCATTCCCGCCATATTCGATCAAGACGACATTCGGCTTATCTTTATCTACATCTCGCTTCAGATTGCTGAATCCCTTCATCAGGGTATTGCCGAATCTAGCCGTGTTCCGGACTGCGCCCTTCATTTTTTGCTGTAGGAGTGAGATATAGTTGTCTTCCAGGATGACGTATTTATTGCGCTCTTCATCATAGATGACCCCTTTGGAGATCGAATCGCCGGAAATCATATATTTTGTATCCCCGCTCATCAAGTCAATATCGTGCTTATCCATCATACTCACCTCATTTTTATCCTAAATGATTCTAGTTCTATTGTAGATTAGTGCCCAAATAAAATGCAAGTGCGTAGGTCACCGATTCAGTCTATTTTTGATGAAGGGTCTGTGAAAGGTAGACATGTGATGTTTCTCATGAGAGAATGTTGATAGCGTGTTCAAAATCGGATATTTTATTAATACTAGAGAAAAAAAGGGGTTGAGTATTATGGTGCGATTCGGAATTATCGGAACGAACTGGATTACGGAGCGCTTTATTGATGCGGCAATGGAAACGGAACGCTTCGAATTAGCAGCGGTGTATTCCCGTACAGAAGAGAAGGGCAGAGCCTTCGCCGCCAAATACGGAAATCCAGCCGTATATTCAGAGGTGTCAGCGATGGCGTCTAGTTCGGAGATTGATGCCGTATATATTGCCAGTCCGAATTCTCTTCATATGGAACATGCTATCCTATGTATGGATCA
Source organism: Paenibacillus sp. (assembly GCA_036498705.1). Lineage (GTDB taxonomy): Bacteria > Bacillota > Bacilli > Paenibacillales > Paenibacillaceae > Fontibacillus. The sequence goes on along the minus strand of DASYFA010000136.1, from coordinate 96 downwards.
GGGTAAGCATGTATTGTGTGAGAAGCCGATGGCATCGAATGTAGCCGAGATCAGGAAGATGATCGAAGCTGCTAAGCGCAACAATGTGATATTAAT
>DASYFA010000135.1:0-2920 GCA_036498705.1 Paenibacillus sp. | reverse complement strand
TGAATGAACGCGTTATGCTCGATATTGGCTCTTCGACAGGTGGGTTCACGGACTGCGCATTGCAGCACGGAGCCAGCTATGTCTATGCCATCGATGTTGGTTATAATCAGCTCGATTGGTCGCTGCGCAATGATGAGAGGGTTAACGTAAAGGAACGTACCAACTTCAGATATATGACACCTGAGGATTTGGAAGGTCCAAGCCCAAACTTTGCCAGCATCGACGTATCTTTTATTTCGCTCAAAATAATTTTGCCGCCGCTCCTTGAACTGTTGCAGCGTCCTGCTGATGTTGTAGCACTGATTAAGCCACAGTTCGAGGCTGGGCGCGAGAAGGTGGGTAAATCCGGGGTCGTCCGGGACCCGAAGGTCCATATTGAAGTGCTGGAGCAAGTACTAGAAGAAGCACTTGGTCTTGGTTATATGCTTCAGGCGCTTACTTATTCGCCAATAACAGGTGGAGAGGGTAATGTTGAATTTTTGGCACATTTACGCCTGGATGAGGGTTTGCCTACAGAGGCAGATTCAGCGGCGATTTCCAAGCTTGCCCGTCAGGTTGTGGATGAAGCTGGAGCAGTGTTCGGTGTGAACCCGTCGAAATGACGGGTTTTTAATTTTTTTGTGAATTAGCATTTACTAATATTGAAAATAGAACAAATGTTCCCTATAATAGAAGGTGAATAAAATGTTGCCTTCATGACAGGAGCTGGCCTTCATTCGTCGAATTAATCTCTGAGGTGATTTCGGATGGGAGATTACTCTGACGGTTTGCTAATGCTGTTGATTACGGGAATCATTCTGTTCTTGATTTACCGGACTTTTCGTTCCTGGGTACGTAAGCCTTTCACATTGAGGTCAGGCATTGGATTCGAGATGAACGAAGAGATTCTGGAGCATCCGGCGGTTCATATGCTGGAACAGGAAGGCTATGAGGTGGTCAGTGACAAGCTGAAGGTTCCATTAACCTTCAAGGTGGATGATCAAGTTTTTCACAGCCGTCTGTTTATCGACTATATTGTCGTCAAGAATAGGGAATTCTATATTGTTAGAACATCCCGTGAGCGTTTGCCTATAGAATGGACAGGCAGCGGCATGCGCAAGGATTTTCTTAGTTTTCTGCTGTTGTACCCAGATTGCTCCGGAGTACTTTATATTGATTTAGAGCAGGGAACCATCCGGAAGATCGTCTTGGCAGCGGGAGAATCCGAAGAGGATGAAGTAGCTAATGAATGAACATGGAGGATGTTATGAAAGGTCAACGACATATTAAAATAAGAGAAATTATTTCAAATCGGGAAGTTGAGACACAGGATGAATTGGTCGAGGCACTAAGGGAATCCGGCTTTCAGGTCACACAGGCTACTGTATCGCGTGATATCAAAGAATTGATGCTGATCAAGGTCCCTACGGATGACGGACGATATAAATATTCGTTGCCGACCGCCCAGCGCTATAATCCGATTCAGAAGCTGCAACGTGCGCTGGTCGACAGCTTCGTTAGCATTGATCATACAGGCAATCTGGTTGTTATCAAATGCTTGCCGGGTACGGCCAATTCAGTTGCGGTTCTGCTCGATAATATGGAATGGCCCGATCTTCTTGGAACGATCTGCGGAGACGATACGATTCTGATGATCTGCCGGGATGAAGCATATAGCCATTTTGTCATCGATCAAATTATGGGTTTCATTTCCTGATTTCGTGATATAGCTTTAATTGGGAAAGGGGTTGTCGTGCGTTGTTAGTCCATTTATCGATCCGAAATTTGGCGGTTGTGGAAGCGGTAGACGTCAAGTTTCATTGTGGATTTCATGTTCTTACTGGTGAGACAGGGGCGGGTAAATCGATTATTATCGATGCCCTTGGTCTTATAGCTGGAGGTCGCGGCTCTGCGGATTTGATTCGTTATGGCTGTGAGCGGGCAGAGATGGAGGCTTCTTTTGATCTGCCGCCAGCGCATTCAGTATGGACGACACTTGCGGATTTCGGCATTAGTGCAAGTCCCGAGGAGATGTTGATCATCCGTCGTGAGATCAGCGCCCAGGGCAAGAGCACAGCACGAATTAATGGTCAACTAGTCAATTTGTCCATGCTGCGCGAAGTCGGTGAGCAATTAATCAATTTGCATGGACAGCATGAGCATGGAACACTACTAAGGCCGGAACGGCATCTTGGACTGTTGGATGCTTACGGCGCTGATACAATCCGTCCCGTTAAGGCGAAATACCAGGATACATATTCTGCCTACGCCAAGGTGGACAAGGAATACAATGATCTTCGTAATACCAGCCAACAAGCACTACAGATGCTTGATTTATATCGTTTTCAAATTGAAGAAATCGCGGCTGCTGGATTAAAAGCTGGTGAAGATGAATTATTACTGGAGGAAAAGAACAAGCTATCCCATAGTGAGAAAATGATGGACTCCGTATCTATGGCTTATGATTTGCTCTATGGGTCGCAAGGATTGGAAGCTGTCGCGAAGGCGTTAGCCAAATTGAATGACGTTGCTGGCTTCGATCAGCGCGGAATCGGCCCCATGTTGGAGCAACTGCAGAGTGCATACTATCAGCTTGAGGATGCCTCCTTTGGTTTGCGCAGTTACAGGGACAATGTTGAGTTTAATCCGGAGCGTCTTGAGGAAGTGGAAGAACGGCTTGATCTATTGTCTTCTCTGAAGCGCAAGTACGGTGACAATGCTGAGGATATTCTGGCTTATTATAATAAAATTCTCCGTGAGACCGAGACGCTGGAGAATAAGGATGAATTGCTCGATAAGCTTGAAGCCAAGCGTGAAGAGTTGCTTCAGCAGTTGCTTGAAGAGGCCGAGCAGTTGAGTAGCGTACGCCGTCAGAAGGCAGAAGAGCTTGCAGCTCTAATTGAGATTGAGCTTAATGAGCTGCAGATGGGGCGGACCTCAT
>DASYFA010000134.1:0-4262 GCA_036498705.1 Paenibacillus sp. | reverse complement strand
CCCGAGGTAGCCCCTCGCGATAAGACACAAGTGCAGCAACATCACATGCTCTGAGTAGATCCGGAATATCTCTACGGTACCCAAGCATATGCACCCGATCGCTGACACCCAGCCGATTAGCAAGTTCCAATAGAGTCTGCTCGAACGGTCCTGTACCCGCAAAAGCCAGATGGATGTTGCCTGCTTGAGACCCCAACTGACCCAGCGCTTCGATCAACTGTTTCTGGTTCTTGTTGGCGTTCAATTCAGCAACGCATAGGATGACGAAGGGAGGTTCATCATGCTCACTCTTCGGCAGATCAAACAGTTGGCGTCGCCTATCTGCCTTCTCCGTCGCAGTTTCAGGATGACCCTGTTCACTGCCGTAAACCTGGAGATCAAGTCCTACACCACTCACATAAGTCACCTTTTTCCGTATAGAAAATTTCTGGGCGCGTTCATAATCTTCTCTATTTATGGTGATTAACACATCTGTCCAGCGGGCCATTAACCTCTCGAGCGGATAATAAAGCATCCAGTTCAGAAAAGGAGCTCCCTTGAAAAAATGAAAACCATGCGCTGTATACAATGTGCAAGGTACACCTGCTTTATGGGCCGCAATCCGTCCGAGAATCGAAGCGACTGGCGTATGTACATGGATGAACTGGAACCCCTCCTCCTTGAAGCTTTCCGTTAATATCCCTAGCGCCTTCCAGTTCTGCATCTGTAAAGGGCTACGCTGAATGGGTACATCATGGCACACGATCCCCTTCTCTTCTAACCGTAATCTCGCTTCCCCGGGCTGCGCGTAAGCATGCACTTCACAACCCTTTTGCTGCAATAACGCCATGTAAGGTAGATGGAAACTCTCAAAATGCCCAAAAATGGAGGCTACAAAAGCAACTCTTACCGGCCTACAGTCTTCAGCAGGTATGCTCCCGGACCTCTTGTTATTGCGCTTGTTGCGCTTGTTCTGTTTGTTGTCGTAAGTTACGACCCGTTGACGTTTCAGTGCCCTTGGTTCGATATCGCTTCACTCCTTTCCATCCCGTATTCGTTAATCGGATGCAAGCGGCGTTCATAGCCATCATGAACCAACAATACCGCTGGAATAAAGCTTCAATGCCCATTGAAAGTCCAATCATCGCTGCGTGAGACAGCAGTAATGCCATAATGATCGGTCTGTTCACCCTATCTGCCGCGCGATAAGAACGGATCCCGACGATGAAGAACCAGATCATGAATCCGCCGTACACAATCAAGCCCAATAAACCAAATTCTGTCATAAACCAGATCGGAGTATTATGGATAATAATCCGCAGTTCATAGTTATAGCTACCGAGTCCAATCCCTAATAATGGACTTTGAGCGATCCACTCCACAGCCTTCCCAATGATGTCAAGGCGCGACTGAATCTGCGAGGGTCTACTGGCCATATTCCCAAGCACATCCAGATAAGCTGTACCTTTATACAACAGCAATGCTCCAAACGCGACGCTAAAGCCCATGCCGATCTTGAGAAGCCGAGAAGGATTCATCAGCAGGAGTGTAAGCAAGACAAGGAACAGACCTATCCATGACGAACGCGAAAAAGTCATTATTATGCCCCCGGCTAAGGTGATCGTCGCTAGCGTACTCACCCATCCCCTAAGCAGCTTCACCCCGTCTCCGCTCGTCATGATATGAATGGCAAAAGCCGTAACTAGTAATCCGCCGTATGCATTCGGATCAATTAGCATCCCGGAGAGGCGACCGTCTTGCACCATAAACGGAACCCTGACTCCACTAAAAAAATCGAACAAAGCGACGCCATTGAAGATCAGTACACTGATCAAAAAAGCTCGTAGCATTTTATATAACCGATCCCAGCTGTCTACAGCCTGAACTAACATGATGTAAGTCAGCAGTAGGAGTATAAACCCAAAATCTTTTTGCAATAGAGCGTATTGCGTAATGAATCCATTACGCCAAATGGATACAAATGAAGCGAGGACGAAAATAAACAACATCCCCCAATGCCATGAACTGAACTGTCTCCGGTCCAATTTGAGGTGTAAACCTGCTGCAAACAAACCAAGCATTAAGAAAAGGTCAGAGGGTGCGATTCGAAATGCGCCACCGAAATCAATTTGAGCCGGAAGGCAGATGATGTAACCCATAACCGCAAACAGAAATAAATTACGCATGGTGTAGGGTTTCCCTACAACGAGTACAGATGTCATACAAGCCCCTACTTTCCTATGGGAAATGACCTCTATGCGGCCAATTCCCGTTGTACCTGTTTCCTTGCCTGACGGATTACCAAGAAAAGTACGATCACACTGCCTATCATCTGAACGAATAAGGCCATACTAGCCCCTACAGCAGCACCTATCACCCCAAAAATAGGCACGAATATTAGACAAGATAGCCCATTAGTGATCACGGAACACAGAAACAAGGGAATCTGCGCTTTGTACTTCCCGGTAGCCGTTATGGCATACCACAGATAAGACGATACAAATACCAATAGGGTTGAAACGAGCAACCAATGAAATAAACCTATCTCTGCAGCCACATCTGGACTGAATAGAAGAGTTAGAAGCTGATGACCAAACATCCACCCGATCAAACAAGCGATCGCACTAATTCCTATGCCCATTGCAATCATTCGACTGAGTAAAGAGACGAACTCCTTATGTCTTCCGCTAGCATGCCAACGGGCAAGACGTGGTGTTATCGCTTCACCGAGTGCAGTAACAACAACATTGCAGGCAACGATCATGTATGAGAGCGTAGCGTATATGCCTAAGTCATGTTCACCTTTAAAATATGAAATCGCGTATAGTGGGATATTTGTATTTAGTGACATCAACGCCAGCACCACGCCAAGGGGTGAGCTTACGAGCAATAAGCCCCATAATCGTCTTTTGTTAAAAAGTGGCCTGAGCGACGTATGCACTCTCGCTTTGCGAGCATCATATCCAATGGTTATTGCTAACCATCCGATAATCATGACTAATAACGCTAGAATGAGACTCTGAGTAGGGATAAATACGAGGGCGAAGACAACTATGGAGAACAATCCTTTAGCAGCTCTCGAGAAAGAGATTTGATCTAGCCTTTCCTGCTTCTGAACAATACCCAATAAAATATCGCTGACCGACTCAACAATTCTATACAATCCTATGAAAAATATGACTAAAGCTGTATTCCAATCAGCACCACTGAGGATGCAACAACCTGCTGTAACCGTGAATGCAACTGCGGTTGTCACGAGACGAAGGCCAAAAAAATCTCCAAAAAGATATTTTCCAGATGTATCAACGATCAAGACCGAACGCAGATGCAGATGCGACAGCATAAAGATGGGAGCAGTCACCGCAAGCCCTAACGAATATTGCCCAACGATTTCGGATGAGCCAAATTTATTAAGCAAAATTACAATCACGAATTGAGCGCCTGCATATGTGATATTTCCAAATAAATACCGAAGAGATGCAAATGTCATAAAGCGTTAGACCAACCCTGAAGTTGAGGCCCAATCGGCAAAATCTTCACCGCGAATCTTGTAACGTTTGCTACTTTTTCGATAATTCAAAACCGCTCCCAAAATATGCGCTCCTTGCTGCTCAAGGATCTGTTTTGCAGAGTTGGTATGCTTCAAGAGCACTTTCCCGGATTTTACGACTAACAGTACCCCCTCGGTCATCTTTGCCAAGATAAGCGCATCTGAAAAAGGCATTAATACCGAAGAAGAATCGATAACAATCGTATCAAATCTCTCACTAAGCTCTGCGAATAACCTTTTCATTCCTGTTGATCCTAGTAAATCAGCTGGATTTGGAGAGATCGGACCCGATGTCAATACAGAAAGTCCTTCTGATCCCTCAATAGGGAAAATACAATCTTCCACACGGGTTTGATCTACTAGGATACTACTTAATCCGATCCAATTGGGTAGATCGAATGCTTTATGCACCGTTGGTGTGCGCAAATCCCCATCGATCAGCAGCACAGTTCTTCCCGTTTCCGCCATCGCTATAGCCAAGTTCATCGCCACTGTTGATTTACCTTCATCCGGGAGTGAGCTTGTAACTAATAAAGATCGAATTTCTCCACCAACCCGGGTATAGCGAATATTAGATCGTATCGTTCGGAATTGGTCACCATTAGATGATTTCGGTTGTTCCAGGCAATACAATCTTGGCGTTTTCTTCTTCATGTCTGCTGGCTCCTTCTACTGAAATGGATTTCGTCTTCTCCCGCCGTTTCCGCGGCTTCAATTTTCCCACGGTTCCCAG
>DASYFA010000133.1:0-4571 GCA_036498705.1 Paenibacillus sp. | reverse complement strand
AGAAGGTGTTATCCTCATCCAGCCAATTCAAGAATGCATCACCTAGGTTCCATTCCCGGGCGTAGCGGCATACGATCTCCTTCAATATTTCGCCGTTACGGTCGACTAACTCGCAAGGGATAATGGTGAAGCCTTTCTTGCCAAGTTCAAAGCGTCTATATAGAAGAGCGGTCAGCTTGCCTGGGAAGCTCTTCTGCGGACTATCAAAACAATCATTTGGATCGTAGGCGATCCCAGCTTCCGTCGTATTGGAAGTGATGAACTCGAGCTCGTCATTTTCAGCTAATTCAAGAAAAGTCTCATATTCTCTATAAGGATTGATCAGTCGGCTGACACTTGTGATGATCTCCCGGTCGTTTTCCGTTTGCTGCTGACTGATTCCATCTAAAAGTACCGTATAGAGGTAATCCTGCTGATCCAATCTCAAGCCCATGCCTGGGTTACGCGGCTGAATCAGAACTGCGCTGCCATTAAATAGCCCTTGCTTATTCATCTGCTGCAATTGCCAGTCGACAAACGCTCGCATGAAGTTCCCTTCACCAAACTGAATCATCCGCTCCGGATAAGAGGGGAGATCGGGAAAATTTGCTCTACTCAGTGTTTTTACCATCAGACTTCAATCTCCTTTTACCACGTAAATGCACACGTTAACAATTAGTGTTGTAAAAAAAGAAATTAATTATGGATCAGTACGTTAGACGAATTGAAATATCTAACACTCATTAATAAGAAAATTGGAGAGAAGATTATCACGAAGAAATCTCTCACACAGTTGATTGTTCACGTGTTCATTTTATGTTTACTTCGTACTTAAGTCAATATTTATAAATTTAGATAGAGCAAGTACCTTGCTTTGGAAAAAAAGCCTGCGATGAACGGAGCTAGCTGTCATCTCAGGCTTTACGAATACGATTTATTTTTCATCTATACTAGTGACCGTCTGACGGATAATCAATCGGGTCTTGACGAATAATTGTTCAGTCGCCGTATTATCAGGCTCGTTCATGAGTTCGATCAATTTCAGTGTTCCCAACCTGCTTATATCGGCGATAGGTCTATGAATGGTCGTAAGAGCAGGATTGGTGTATTGGGCAAATACGATATCGTCAAAACCAATAAGTGACATTTGCTCTGGAATCGATACACCTCTGGCATAGCAGGCATTCATTGCCCCGATCGCCATATTATCGTTAGAGCAGAGCACCATGGACGGCGGTTCAGGTAAAGACAACAGTACGTTCATCGCACTGAATCCACTCTCTACCGTATAGTCACCTGATGCGAAATATTCGGGTCTAACGGGGATTTGCTTCGCCAGCATGCTCTCGATAAAGCCTTGCTTACGCTCGGAAGCTGATTTGAAATCAGGTCTACCTTCAATCATGGCCAGCCTGCGATGACCTTGAGAAATAGCATATTCCATCGCTTCCCTGACGCCTATTCGGTCGCTGGCGACCACATTCATAATGCTTGAATCCTCGAGTTGACGGTTGAGAACGACAAGGGGAATATTGGCCTTCTTGACATGATAAATAAAGGCATTGTCTGCATCGCTCTGGCTGATGACGAGAATACCGTCGAAGCGCTGGCGGGAGATACTGTCAAGGTGCTGGATGCTGTCAATGCCACTGACCGTCAGGTTATAGTTCTCATCAAGCACATGTTTGATGCCCTTGATCACGTCAACGAGGAAGCTCTCCGATGTACCTTGATCGATCGAGGAGAAGAACAGACCGATGGTATAGGATTTTCTCGTAACCAGGCTCTTGGCACTGAAGTTCGGAACATAGTTTAGTTCCGCAGCGATTTTCTCAATTTTGTCCCGAGTTTCCTTCTTAATCAGCGGATTACCGTTGAGAGCCCTAGATACGGTCGTATGGGAGACGCCGGCGACTCTGGCAATATCTTTAATCGTGATCATGTCTACCTCTTAATTTTTATAATAATAATATGTGTTCAAAATGTTTGTTCAAAAAGTACGTTTTTCAGCACCAAGAAGGTTGGATGAAGCTAGGGTCTGAGGAGCGGAGTGTACGTAGTGTGTACGTGAGCACCGGAAGACCCGGGTGAATTCAAGATTCGATGCCGAGTTACTTCTTGATTCACTTCGTGATCAAAAGCGAACTCTAATAGATGTTAACGTGTTCATTCTATGTCTAAGGGGGAGTACAAGTCAAATAGATAATTTGACTTGCTCCGAGCGGTAGCCTAGCACTTCTTCAACATCGGCAATTTGTAGGATGAAGAGAGAGATGTCAGCTTCGGGATGGCGTGCGGATATCTGGGAAAGCCGTATGGCAATTTTCTCTGGGTCTTCACGATTGACAATGAGATCTTCAAGCAGGACGGAGACTCCGGTCAAGTCACCGAACTGCTCAGCCTCGAGCGGTTCAAACGGACCGGATAAGGGCAAATAGAGCACCTCACTCCAATTTAATTCACCCGACTCTGGCTGAACAATGAGCTGAAGCGGGTGTATTCCTTCCGATAGGAAGTCACAATATACAGCTAACCGCATAGGTCAGTTTCCTCCTTTGCCTTCGGCCATCTGTTGTTCCAACTGGTTCAGAATCCGCATCGTCTCGGGAGACCATGAATCGGCTAGCTGCTGCTTCCGGTCCGCTTCGCGGGCCGCGGCGATCAATGTTCCCTGGAGTACTCTACGCTGTACTTGATCGAGTCTTCGTTCTGCCAATTCCAGAGTGACATGGAACTGCTCCGCGATGAACGGAATCGCATCATAATGTTGGTCCGGGATATTTAATCTAGCTAGCATGTAGAACGGCATCGCAGCGTAGAGGACAAATTGTTCGGCCTCTGTCTCCTGGGCATTCTTGAAGAGCGGGGGCATTCGACGCTGATCACCGGCATGCCGCAGCACATGGCATAGTTCATGGAAGAAGACCAGCCGGGCGCTCAGTTCCTGCGTCTGTTTATTAATAAAAATAACTTTATCCTCATTATCAGAGAAGGAAGGGCAAGCCTCATAGATCAGCTCAACGCCGAAGGCTTCAGCAATATGATCGATGTCGAGCTGGTCAGGAAGCATAATTCCGTGACTCATATAATCTGTGCTGATCCATTGCTCCAAAGGAGTTTCCTGGTAATAGGAGAATAACATAAATCCACCTCAAATAAGAATGTATGTTCGCTATATGTTGGAAAATAATGGCCCTTTGGAAAGGGCCCGATAAAACTTGATTATATTAGATTCGTCGTCATAAGCGGTGAATCCTCTAACTTAGGGATTCTTTTTATCTGTTTTTTCGCTGTCCTTATGTAGCAATTTCTTCTTCTGCTCACGATAGGCCTTCAGCGCAGCCTCCATCATGGCAATTTCGTCAGCGGTATAGGCTTCAGGCCCACCATAAAAAGACAAGTTCGTCACCGCTTCCTTCATAGGAGACGGGTCCTGGGTTCTTCCAAGCAAATAATCCCCACTTGTGTCGAGCGCATCGACGATTCGGCGCAGCGATTCCGGATCGGGCTTACGATCATTCGTCTCATAACGCGACAATTGGACGATCGTGAGCTCCGCTTTGGTGGCTAAATCTTTCTGCGTAAATTGCTTCAATTCTCTGAGGTACTTGATACGATCACCAAGGGTTTGCATAATAATTCCTCTTTCATCGTTTGGACTATTATATCATATTGTTACCATAATGGTAAGGTGTTTATCAAATTTATTTATGAGTTACAGAGATTGACATTGCCATATTGGTAATTTATAATCGGGTTAAGGTTACCGATTCGGTAAAAACTCGGTGAAAAGGAGGGGGAAACGACAAAAATGGATCGTTTAATCCAGATAAATTGAAAGGTTCATATATTATAAGTTACCAAAATGGCATTAATAATTCAATTATCTTATGATCATATATTTTATTGGTGAATTTGGGGAGGGATTGTTATGGCAAGACGTAACACTAACATTTATTTGACCGTATTTGAGAACCTGCCGATCAATCAGACTGCAACAAGAGTGGCTGTGGAACAGCGCCTTGAAGAGATCCGCCATTACCGGAAAATTGGCTTTATCCGTCGCGAGGCCGGAATTACGGCCAGTTATGAGCCAAGATATCACGGTAATACGAATCTTGTCAGCAAACCATCCGAACATCTGGCTATATCGAATGTGGATCGAGAGGCGGAATTGATCCGCAAATCAGAATTGTTGGACAAGGCGATGTGCAGTCTATCCACGGTACAGCGCGAGGTTATTGAGCGAAGCTACCTGAGCCGGGAGGAAGAGTATGATTTTATTAGCTGCGGTGAGATGGGCATCAGCGACAGAACCTACCGGCGAATCAAGGCCAGTGCGCTTCGTATCCTCGCGGTCGCTATGAAGCTGGAAGTATTTGAGGATGAGGAGTCTGGGAGAGTAAGGGAATATGCGAAATGCAGTAATACTTAGTACATGGTATCAGTCGGCAGATTGGTCATACCCCTGTCAAGTAGACATTTAAAAAAAGCTAAGCTACTAGCGCGCACCGATATTCAATCGGTGCGCGCTGTTTCAATTTGGCTTGAAAGCGGTGGTAGTTGTAGAAATAAATATAATCTTCTACCGC
>DASYFA010000132.1:0-6642 GCA_036498705.1 Paenibacillus sp. | reverse complement strand
CTGCGCTTGGCGGGGTGTACAAGTTGGTGGAGCGCGAGCATAACGGTGTAATGGAGCCAACGATTAAGATCTCTGGTAACCCAGAGAAGGTCACTTCTCCTGGCAAGAAGGATGTGTTGCGCATTGTTAGCAAAGAGAGCTCCAAATGCATCGCCGACTATGTCTGCTTCCCGCATGAATTACAAGCTAGGACGGGAGGTAATCTGCGCTTGTTCGATCCCGTGCATCCTTATATTAAGAAGTCGGTGAAGAACTACGAGGCAATCCATATGCTTCAGCCTATTTTTGAGCAAGGGGAACTGGTCTATGATTTACCGTCGCTAGAGGAGATTCGGTCCTATCATAAGGAGCAGCTGGATATGTTCTGGCCGGAATATTTGCGTAAATTAAATCCTGAGTTCTATCGCGTCAGATTAAGTCAGGAGGCATGGGAGCTGCGGCAGCGGATGATCGAGGAGCGGCTTCATGAGGGAATAGAGGAATAATCTGATTTATAGAGGTATATATAAAAGGCTGTCTGTAGGCGTTATTTTCGCTTGCGGCAGTCTTTTTTGACGTGCACTCATAATTATTTCTCGGGAAAGCGCAAAAATCGATTTTTTTAGTAACAAGCTCCTACGAAATTCGACAATACTTAAATTTTGTGACAATCCAAGTAAAACAGTCAAAATGAGATTGTCCATATGACATTTGTTACATTCGTCACACTGCTTCTGTGATAGATTGAAAAATTAAGTAGGGTCTATTTTTTATGATATTAATTACTGATTAACGTCGTTATGATCTCGCATTTGCGAAGAAGGGAGCTATGACGTGGCACAGTTACCAAAAAAGAATAAGCTTGGATTTTTTGAGATTCGTCTGGAATCCATTGGGGGATTAGGCGCCAATTTGGCTGGTAAAATGCTGGCGGAGGCTGGCGTAGAAGGAGCAGGCTTCAACGGAGTCAGCTTCTCGTCATATGGTTCGGAGAAGAAGGGATCGCCGGTTAAGGCACATATTCGCTTCTGTGATCTGGATACTCCGATCCGGGATACTTCACCGGTAGAGCGTCCGCATATTGTCGGAATATTCCAAGAGGCGCTTGCCAAGACCGTAAATGTGATTAGCGGTATTTATGAAGATAGCACCGTGCTCGTAAATTCAATGAAAACACCGGAAGAACTAAAAGAGAAAATGAAATTAATCGGTGGAACGATTGCAGTTGTTGATGCTACGGGCATCTCACTTGAAGAGAAGAACCGCGTAAATATGGCTATGCTCGGAGCCATGTTCAGACTTTGTCCGTTTCTCGATCCAGAGACAATGAAGGATGTCATCCGCAAGTCGCTGGAGAAGAAGTACCCTCAGACGGTTGCCCCAGCTTTGGCTACTTTTGAGCGCGGGTATCAGGAAGTAACATTTGAGACTTTCGATCTTCCGGAAGGGGCAGGTATGCCGGAATTTGTACGGATGGACACGCCGGTGCTTGGGTATGAGACGCAGCCTATTGGCGGTATTATTTCAAATCCGGGCAATAGTATTTTGAAGGACTTGAGCATTTCCCGGTCAGGGATGATGCCGCATTTCGAGGCTGCTTCCTGTATTCATTGCGCTCAATGCGACAATGTATGTCCTGATAATTGCTTCGTCTGGGAAGAGCTTCCGGATAAAAAAGGAAGACCACAGATGTTCCTCAAGGGCATCGATTATCAATATTGCAAAGGTTGCTTGAAATGTATTCATGCTTGTCCGACGGACGCACTCTCCAAAGCCCGTGAAGAAGACGGTTATGCTGAAGAGCATCGCGTTCCACATTTATTCGATCTGGCCATTCAATAAATCTGAAATAGAAAGGCGGTAACATTGATGGCAATCAATATGGAGAAGGAACAGAGATTAGCCAAGGTGGAAGAACGAATCGTATATGAGTCCGGCAATGAAATGGCAGCGTATGCCGCCCATCAGATTAATTATCATATCATGGGGTATTTTCCGATCTCTCCATCGACGGAAGTGGCTCAATTTCTGGATTTAATGAAGGCGAACGGTCAGCATGATATCAAGCTGATTCCATCTGACGGTGAACATAGCTCGGCAGGAATCTGCTACGGAGCTTCCACGGCGGGCGGCCGTGTCTTTAATGCCACGAGTGCGAACGGTTATATGTATATGCTGGAACAAATGAACGTGCAATCTGGTACCCGCTTCCCGATGGTCATGAACTTGGTCTGCCGTTCAATATCTGGCCCACTTGATATTCATGGCGACCATTCGGATTTGTACTTCGCTTTGAATACAGGCTGGCCGATTCTGATGTGTCGCGATCCGCAGGCTGTTTACGATATGAATATTTTGGCGCTCAAGCTAGCTGAAGATCCAGAGGTTAGATTGCCTGTTCTGGTTGCTTCGGACGGCTATTTCACATCTCACCAGAAGCGTCGTGTTCGCACGTTCTCGCATAGTGAGGATGTACTGAAGTTTGTAGGTGAGCGTCCACCGGCAGGCTTCCCAGACACGTTGGACCGCAATCATCCGATTACGGTTGGACCATATATGAATGAACCGGATTATATCAATAATAAATATCAGCAGTCTGAAGCGATGTATAATGCCGAGAAAGTATTTGAGAGAATCTCTGAGGAATATGCAGAGCTTACTGGCCGCGAATATCAAATGCTGGATATGTACCGGATGGAGGATGCTGAGGTTGCTGTATTCCTGATGAACTCAGCTTCCGAGATTATTAAAGACGTCGTTGACGAGTTGCGTGCGCAAGGCATTAAGGCGGGCTCAATTGCACCGAATATGATCCGTCCGTTCCCGCAGAAGCAAATTGCTGAAGCGCTCAAAAATGTTAAAGCGATCACTGTTGGTGACCGCGCCGATTCCTTTGGTGCGCATGGCGGTAACATGGTTAACGAGATCAAGGCGGCTTTGTTCACTTACGGCAATCACTCAACGAAAGTGATCAGTCGTATTTTCGGCCTTGGTGGTAAGGAGTTCTATGCTGAGGACGGACATAAACTGTTCGAACTGGCAATTGAAGCGGCAGAGAAGAATAAGGTAGAAGTACCTTTTGATTACTACGGACATACTCCTGGCGATAAGAGTAAGGAACCTCAGCGCGTACTGAAGCCGATGAAATTCGAGGATCTTAAGACCGGCCTGATTCAGGTGAAAATGAATGAAGAGACCGGCAAGCTCGGTGTTCGGATTCCTCCACTGCGTGCTTTGACGAAGAAGCCGAAGAGAATTGCTCCAGGGCATGGTGCTTGTCCGGGCTGCGGAATTTTCTCCGGACTGGAATTGTTCTTCAAGGGGATTGAGGGCGACATCGTCGCGTTATTCCATACAGGCTGCGCGATGGTTGTTACGACGGGTTACCCTTATTCGTCGCATAAGGCAACTTACATCCACAATCTGTTCCAGAACGGAGCAGCTACGCTGTCCGGTGTTGTTGAGATGTTCTGGGAGCGCAAGCGCAGAGGCGAACTGGATGAATTAGGACTGCAAGATGACTTCACCTTCGTTATGGTTACAGGCGACGGCGGGATGGACATCGGAATGGGACCTGCGATCGGTGCTGCTTTGCGTGGACATCGTATGATCATTGTCGAATATGACAATGAAGGCTACATGAATACAGGTGCTCAGCTCTCCTATTCTACACCGCTAGGTCATCGTACTTCGACTTCGAATATCGGTTCGGTACAGAAGGGTAAGGTATTCCATCATAAAGATACGGCGCAAATTATGGCGGCGACGAATATCCCTTATGTATTTACCGGTAGCGAAGCTTACCCGCAGGATCTGGTGAAGAAGGCTGCCAAAGCACAGTGGTATGCACAAAATGAAGGACTCGTCTATGGCAAGATTCTGATCGCGTGCCCATTGAACTGGATATCCCCAGATGATGAAGGCACGAACATCGTGGATGCAGCGGTAAACTCCTGCTTCTTCCCGTTGTATGAGGTCGAGCATGGACAGACAACGATTACTTACGATCCAGATGATAAGAATAAGCGGGTTCCGCTCTCGGATTGGCTGAAGACGATGGGCAAGACACGTCATCTGCTCAAGCCAGAAAATGCCGAGGCATTAGCTGGATTCGAACAGGAAGTAGATCGTCGCTGGCAGATCCTGAAGGCGAAGCATGAGAATCCTCTCCTGTAATAATCAGGAATTATTCTATATCAATATGAAGTAAAGCATGGAGCTGGAGATTGAAATATGCCACAATGAGCTGGTATATTTCAGTCTTCAGCTTTCATTGTTGTAATATAGTAATTGATGATTATACTGATGAATTAACTTTTCCAAGAGATTGATTTAAGGAGGAGAGCAGGATGGAGCAAGCATATAGAGCTTTTCGGGTTAATCAGGATGAGCAAGGATTCCGAACGGGAATTGAGACGATGCAGAGAGCGAACCTTCCCGAAGGGGACGTCACAGTACGAGTTCACTATTCAAGTGTCAATTACAAGGATGGGCTAGCTAGCATTCCAGACGGTAAAATTGTACGAAGCTATCCGATCACCCCAGGAATTGATCTGGCAGGTGAAGTGTTAGAGTCGAGCGACAGTCGTTATCAGCTTGGCGATCTCGTGTTATGCACCGGTTACGGACTTGGTGTAAGCCATGACGGTGGACTCGCGGATGTTGCTCGCGTACCTAGTGATTGGCTTGTAAGGGTACCGGAGGGCCTAACATCTCTAGAGACAATGGCTATAGGTACAGCGGGCTTCACGGCTGCATTATCTGTCGATCGGTTGATCGTAAATGGACTCACACCTGATTCTGGTCCGGTTGTAGTTCTGGGAGCTTCCGGCGGCGTTGGTAGCATGGCTGTATCGATTCTTGGTAAGCTTGGTTATCATGTTGTTGCTGTAACAGGGAAGATGCATGTGAATGAGAAATTGCGTGCTCTCGGTGCTGTAGAGGTCATTGACCGCGAGGAGGCTATGGCTGGCGGGAAAGGGCCGCTGTCTAAGGAGCAGTGGGCCGCTGTCGTTGATCCTGTAGGTGGTGCGGTGACCGGCGAAGTATTGAAGAAGATTAGATATGGTGGATCGGTTGCTATTTCCGGATTAACTGGAGGTACTAAGATTGACACTACGGTATTTCCGTTCATTCTGCGCGGGGTGAATCTGCTAGGAATCGATTCGGTTTTATGTCCGATGCCACTGCGTTCTAACATGTGGCAGCGACTCGCTGGTGATTGGAAGCCAGTGACGGCTCTTGCTGAAGGGGTCACAGAATTTCCACTGGAACGGGTATCAGAAGCGCTGTCGACCGTTCTCGCTGGCCAGGCGGTTGGGCGACAGGTTATTAATCTCATGAAGTAAGAATAGAGGTATTCAGTAAGGAACAGATCAGGTGGATAGATTGCACTTGGTCTGTTTTTTTATATAGAGTGTGTTGACGATGGTTGGTAGAGTTAATGTCGTGATATTATATATAATTGTCGTATACTTTGACTAAAAAATAACGTTTTATTGTGGTAACTTAGTAATCAGATGTCAGGAAATTATATATCCTTGGGAGGCAGGACAAATGACAATTCGTATAGGTAAGGCCAGTTTCTGGCATGTTCACGCTTGGGATTACACGCGTCAGGCTCAGGAGCACCCGGACACAGAAATCGTAGCGGTCTGGGATGAAAATGAGGAGCGTGGTCGGAAAGCGGCTGAACAATTAGGGGTTCCCTATTATGCGAAGTTCGATGAGATGCTGGCTAACCCGGAAATCGATGCAATTATTGTAGATGCTCCAACAGATAGACATGAAGAGGTAATAATCGCTGCTGCGAACGCAGGCAAGCATATCTTTACAGAGAAAGTGTTAGCCCCAACTGTTCAAGAAGCAGAGGAAATCCTAAAAGTGATTGAGCGTAAAGGCGTGAAGCTAACCGTCTCTCTTCCTCGCTTGAATGACAGTTATACGCTAGCTATTCAGGATATATTGGAGCAGGATTTGTTAGGTCAGATTACTTATGTGCGTGTTCGTCTATCTCATAACGGCGCTCTCGCAGGCTGGTTGCCGGAGCATTTCTATAATTTACAGCAATGCGCTGGCGGCGCGTTAATCGATTTGGGTTGTCACCCTATGTATTTAACGCGGCTGTTCTTGAACCAGGAGATTACGGGTGTAAGCGCGAACTTCGGCTATATTACAGGCAAGGAAGTTGAGGATAACGCTGTCGTTAGTCTGTACACGGCATCAGGAGCGATTGGTGTCGTCGAGGCGGGTTTTGTAAATAGTCATTCTCCATTCTCAATAGAAGTTCACGGGACAGAAGGAACGCTGCTGTATGGAACGCCAGACGAGACACTGCGGATCAGATCTAACCGTGAAAGTCTTGGTGAAGCGTGGCATGAGAGATCTACTGGAAGCAATCGCGAGAGCGCATTTGAGCAGTGGGTGCAGCATATTCAGAAGGATACCCGGGCCGATGAGAACATTCGCATAGCTCTTGAACTGACCAAATTGATGGAAGCGGCTAATCGCTCGGCCAAGGAAGGCCGTGTTATACGTCCTGCACAGCTAGGCGAGTAGGATATGGACTCCAGGCTTGTGAATTCGTTTCCGTATGAAGTCATGTTCGAGAAGAAGGACATGATGGAGAGATTAGAGATTATCGTCTCCTGGGGACATTATGAA
>DASYFA010000131.1:0-6123 GCA_036498705.1 Paenibacillus sp. | reverse complement strand
TCCATCTTCATGCTCGATACTTACTGCATAGTCATAACCATACAAGCGCAGCGCACTGATAATATCAGCCCATGTCTTCATATCATGCCCATATCCGACTGTACGGAATTGCCAAGCGCGATCCTGCATCAGCGAGTATGACTGCATGTCCGTAATCCCGTGCATATTAACATTGATCGGATCGATTGTCGTATCCTTCGCATGGAAGTGATGAATTGCGCCAGCTTTACCTAGAATAGCAACCGCCTGAACCGGATCGATGCCTTGCCACCACATATGGCTAGGATCGAGGTTCGCGCCGATTACTTCACCTGCTGCTTCGCGGAGACGAAGCAATGTTCCCGGGGTATGAACTGAGAAGCCTCCATGAAGTTCAAGACCAATCTTAACGTTATGCTGTGCAGCGTAAGCACCCCATTCTTTCCAGTAAGGAATGACCTTGTTCTCCCATTGCCAGTTCAAGATTTCCTGGTAATCATTTGGCCAAGGAGCAACCGGCCAGTTCGGATACATTGCATTCTCATGATCACCTGGACATCCAGAGAAAGTGTTAACAACTGGTACTTCGAGCAATTCTGCAAGCTGAACCGTCTTGACGAAATCATCATGGTCCTTCTGTGCAAGAGCTTTCTGTGGATGTAGCGGGTTACCGTGGCAACTCAAAGCACTGATCATCAGACCGCGGGATTCCACCGCTTTCTTGAACTGCTCACGAGCTGCTTTATTCTCTAGCAACAGCTCCGGATTACAGTGAGCATTGCCGGGATTGCCTCCTGTGCCGATCTCAACGGCTTTTAAGCCTTGAGATGCAGCCATATCCAGTGCTTCTTCAAACGAACGATCTCCGAACAGAACCATAAAAACGCCTAATTTCATCGTAATTCCTCCTACCTGTATTTCTTGAAATTATCGTACTTGGGGCTGTAAACCCTTATTCCTAATGTATCAATTAATCAAAATATACTGCCTTGCCTGTCTTCGCCGATTCATAAATCGCCTCAAGAATTTCAGTAACTACAAGAGCTTGCTCCGGCTTTACGACTGGCTCTTTGTCTTCAATAACCGCTTCAATCCAAGTTCTTGCCTCACGGACAGCTTCATTCTCTACTTTGCCGTCATAGAACGCTACACCGCCAGCGCCAAGGTCGATCTTCGTGTCATACAAGCGGCTGTTTTTCTCGCCATTAATACGCAGACCGTTCGTCATGTCTGCTCCGCCTTCAGTACCGCACAGCATCGTTCTTGCTTCACCGATATCAACCATGTTGATTGCCCAGCTCGACTCAAGAATAATGGTCGCACCATTCTTCATCGTAATGAATCCGAATGCAGAATCTTCAACCTTGAACTCTTCCGGATTCCATGGACCAAATGCATTTGCCGCATTCTCACGATCCCCTAGCTTGTGGAACACTTGTCCAGTTACACTCTTCGGCTCGTAGTTATCCATCAACCACAGCGTCAAGTCCAGTGCGTGAGTTCCGATATCGATGAGTGGGCCTCCGCCTTGCTTTTCTTCATCAAGGAATACACCCCAAGTAGGAACTGCACGACGACGAAGCGCCAAAGCCTTACCAAGATAAATATCGCCCAATTCGCCTTCTTCGCACAATTGCTTCAAATACAAGCTGTCATCACGGAAGCGGTTCTGATATGCGATGCTCAACTTCTTGCCGGTACGTTTCGCTGCATCCAGCATTTGACGAGCTTGCTCAGCCGTCTTGGCCATCGGCTTCTCACACATAACATGGCGCCCGGATTCCAGGGAAGCTACCGTGATCTCCGCGTGAGAATCGTTAGGCGTACATACGTGAATAACCTCTACGTCAGTCTCTGCCAATAGCTTGTGGAAATCCGTAAATACTTTAGCGCCTTCTACGCCATATTCAGCAGCCGCTTTAGTTGCGCGTTCTTCAATAATATCGCAAAAAGCGACCAATTCAACTTGCTCTACCTGCGAAAGACTTGGCAAATGCTTGCCGTTAGCAATCCCGCCACACCCAATTACAGCTACTTTTATTTTTTTAGACATTTAGTTTTCCTCCTTGTGCATAAGCGCGTATAAATTCCATACTTGTCTCAATACTCTTCAATGAATCATTAGCGCAATAATCCTGTTCTACGACCAACCATTCGGCACCAGCCTGGATAGCAGCGTCAGCAATATCACGCACATTCACTTCTCCCTTACCTAGTTCCACCGTCTCCGGTGACCCATCTGCCTTCTTAACGAGGTCCTTCCAATGCAGGAGCGGCATGCGACCGCTGTATTTAGCGATATATTCAAGCGGGTCAAATCCCGCGAAGTACACCCAGCATGAATCCAGTTCGACCTTGAGCAATTCTTCGGATACTTCGGAGAATATCGCATCAAGAACTGGCTTGTCCCCTAGCTTCTGTGTCAATTCGAAGTCATGGTTATGATAGAACAGCACCACTCCCTCTTCAGCGCAACGCTGACCAATCACTTTCAAATCTTCTATCACTTCACCCCAGCGCCCGCGATCCTCTTCGGCCAAATAAGGCATGGCCAAGTAACGATTGCCAATAGCTTTGTTGAAAGTGATCTCTTCATCCAGCGCATGTAGCAAGCGTTCATATGGTGTATGCGCACCTAAAGCGACAAGTCCTGTCTCATCAAGGATAGCCTTGACTTGCTCCGGAGTACGGCCATAGAAACCGGCGAATTCCACGCCTTGGTATCCAAGCTCAGCCACCTTCCGTAGCGTACCTTCAAAATCACGTTCTAAATAATCGCGTACTGTATAAAGCTGTAATCCTACCTTCACCAAATGATTCACCTCATTACGAATGATTGTGGCGATTCCTCAATACCGAAAATGTGTACTTTATAACTTGTAACACCTTCGAGTATGCCGAATTCATAGGTCTTACTTATCTAGCGCCTATCTTAGAATTCGGCCAACGATACCGCTCCTGAAAAGGATTTTTTATATTAGCATTACATTTCCAATGGTATTTCAAATCGCTTTCATTTAAAATGAATAATATGATTCAAACATGAACAATCTGGTCATTATTTTATTTATATATATATATATAAGTGCGTGTTCAAAAGTGGACTTTTTGAACTACCTCTATTAAGGAGAATCATCGATGGATTGCCAGAACTTTCAACTACCAACTACCAACCGCCCCTCTCAGCACACCGCCGAGGGAGCGCCGTCAGAGCGCTTGGACTTGCAAATACTAACTGCTAACTATTCCTCTCACCGCAAGCCTTTTCATATGGTTAATCCCGAAGGATTGCACAGTTATCTCATCCGCCTGCAATCATTCGGACGCTGCCGAGCCCGCTTGGATGGCAAGCTAGACCTGCTTGAACCCGGTGACCTACTGCTGTTCAAGCCAAATGAGCCATATGAACTTAGGATCGAGGCGGAGCAGAATCAGCTCGGTGAGAAAATTGTCTCCAGCGCTGATTATCATATTTTTCTATCCGGAAAGTGGGTCGAAGAATGGTGGGAGAAGTACGACCGACCACAGAAGATGAAGGTTCCCCTGTCCGAAGGTATCATTGGCGCCTTCCGTCAAATTATGCTCGAGCAGCGGCGAATCTCTAATCCTACGCCTGAAATAGCAGAGTACTACTTAAGAATATTGTGCCTAGATATCGATCGGAACTTCCTTCAGCAGCCGCTGCCCACTTATCCGACTTATCTTGCTCATCGCATCAAGAACTATATTGAAGAGAATGCCGCCTCTCCTTTTAAGCTGGAGGATGCAGCGGCCCATGTCGACATCAGCGTATCACGCGCCGTTCACTTGTTCAAAGAGACATTCGGAACCAGTATCATTCAATATGCTCTAGAGGTTCGGTTAAATATGGCGCGGGAGCGGATCACCTTCAGCCCTATGTCTCTGGAACATGTCGCCGAGAGCTCCGGGTTTCCGAACTATAACTATTTCCATAAAGTATTCCGCAAAAAATTCGGGATGTCACCCAAGCAATATAGGCAGGCATCACGTAACCATGGGATGTAATTGACGATTCCATTAACTCGCCCCTTACAATAAAACGCTGCTAAAAGTCATAGACGACTTCAGCAGCGTTTTATTGTCTCTGCGGGGATGAATTGTGCTGTGCCCCCAGGTTATTTATCCGTTCACCTTGCTGGTCTGATTCTCTTCAAGCTTCTTGCTCGACAGGAACCAGCCACAGACTGCAATCAGCACCAACACAACGTAGAACGTGATCTTCCAGGCAGTACTCTCGGCAAAAGCTTCAGGGATTACGTGAAGCGACGGGTGCGCTAAGGTGTGTACTGCCAGCTTGATTCCAACCCAGCCAACGATAATGAACGCCGCGATTTCTAGGCCCGGACGGGAGTGCAGCAGCTTCACGAAGAAATTAGCTGCGAAGCGCATAATGATCAATCCAATGAAGCCTCCGAGCAAAATTACGATAAATTTGCCTCCGTCCATGCCGCCGATATTAGGCAGACCACTAGGCGGCAAGGCGACCGCGAGAGCAACAGCGGCTAGAATTGAATCGACGGCAAATGCAATATCCGCAAGTTCCACTTTTAATACAGTTCCCCAGAAGCCTGCAGGCTTCTTCTTCCTAGAGCCGTTCTCTTTGTTCCGCTCGCTCTCATCTCCATTCCGATGTACGACCAGCTTACGGATGATATGATTAATTGCCATATATAGCAAGTAGAGTGCCCCGATCGCTTGAACCTCCCACACATCGACCAGGTAGGAAATAATAAATAATGATGCAAATCGGAATACAAATGCGCCTGCCAATCCATAGAACAGAGCCTTCTTCCGAACATCCTCATCCAGGTGCTTCACCATAATTGCCAAGACGAGCGCATTATCTGCAGCTAGAAGTCCCTCCAGCACTATCAGAACAATGAGCACCCAACCATACTCCATAAGCAAGCTGATATCCATCTTTTTTTCCCCCAATTAGTTAGTGTAGTTGTTGTAATCTTGCTTAAATTAATAAAAAAAGACCTTTACCGATTGCGGTAAAGGTCTTCATAAATAAGCCTCTACCCTGCAATGGTAAAGGTCTCGCTAACAACGTTAAGTTGCCAATAAAGCCGGAGATGGTTCATCTCGTAATGACGACTTTACTGAAGCAGCTACTCCCCTTTAATCATTCATATAAGTATTCAATATACTTTACGTCATAATATTATAAAATATAAATTTATCTGTCAATATATAAGTTAACTTCGGTATAGAGCGCTAACGGAAATTATTTCGAATTTTACTTAAAAACAGGTATAATAAATACCGTTACACCCCATGATCTTACTACCATCGAAACGGAGGGAAAAACATGAACCAAGCACCATTGCCTAATCTGGAATTAGCTACTTTTGCCGGCGGCTGCTTCTGGTGTATGGTATCCCCATTTGAAGAGCTTCCGGGCATACATGGGATCGTCTCAGGCTATATCGGTGGCCATAAAGAGAATCCAACCTATGAAGAAGTATGCGCCGGGGATACAGGTCATTATGAAGCTGTGCAGATCACGTTTGATCCAGCTGTTTTTCCGTACCGGAAGCTGCTTACTCTATTCTGGCAGCAAATTGATCCGACCGATGCAGGCGGACAATTCCATGACCGCGGGGAATCCTACTTTACAGCTATTTTCTATCATAGTGAGCACCAACGTGAAGAAGCAGAAGCCTCAAAGCTCGAGCTTGAACAAAGCGGACGCTTCGATAAACCGATCGTAACGCAAATTTTGCCGGCCTCGGTCTTTTATCCGGCTGAGGATTACCATCAGGATTACCACAAGAAGAATCCACTCCACTACAAGCGTTACCGTATTGGCTCCGGCCGGGAGGATTTCATTGAACAACATTGGTCCGGTCCAGCCAACCAAGGGCAATTGAAGCAGGTTCTGACGCCGATTCAATATGAAGTCACGCAGAACAGTGCCACGGAAAGGCCGTTCACCGGCGAGTATTGGGACCATACAGCAGATGGCATCTACGTAGATGTCGTATCCGGCGAGCCTCTGTTCAGTTCACTCGATAAATATGACGCTGGCTGCGGCTGGCCAAGCTTCACCCGTCCGCTGCAGTCCTACAATGTTAAGGAGAAGTTGGACAAGAGTCATCTCATGATCCGCACAGAAGT
>DASYFA010000130.1:0-10881 GCA_036498705.1 Paenibacillus sp. | reverse complement strand
CTTCCTACTGGGAAGCGAAAGGGCTGAAAAGTTTACTTTCTCGTTACTTGGAGCTTTGTTAACCTTTTGGAACCGCCTAGTGCGGACCCGCATGCTAGGTGGTGTGAGAGGACGGGGGCTAGCCGCCCCCTCCTACTCGATTACGTCGATCTGAATTACACTAATTACGATTTGAATTCAACCGTGTTATAAATGGTGTTCCACTCGTTCTTATTAATAATCCCCAGGCGCCAAAGGGCGATCCCCTTCAGATCATAACGTTTAGCAAGTCCGATCAAGATATTGACGGAGTTCTCATCTTCATTATCCATATTCAAACCAAGAATCAGTTTGGATTTATCGGTCTCCTTCAGGGCCAGTGTGATTGCCTCGTTCACTTTATCAACTGGCTCCGGCTTCTTGGAGCCACCGCCTTCATAATTGTACGCCATGATGACAATCTCATCGGCCAATTGGCCAAGTGTCTTATAATCATATCCCTTATAGGAGGAATTAAGCGGATGTAGAGCTAGCGATAATTTCAGGTTAGCCGCTTTTGT
Organism: Paenibacillus sp.; assembly: GCA_036498705.1. GTDB lineage: Bacteria > Bacillota > Bacilli > Paenibacillales > Paenibacillaceae > Fontibacillus. The sequence continues at coordinate 10,342 of DASYFA010000130.1, read as the reverse complement.
AGCTGTGGCAAGTTCTTTGACGAAGGCGTTGAAGGATGAACGGGTTAATTCCTTGTCAGTTGTTAGTCCCAAACCTTCAAAATCGAGCATGATTCCTTGAAAATTGTAATCGGCAGCCGCTTGGACCATGTCTGTTATCGCCTGTTCTCTATAAGTCTGATCCTCAATAATTTTTGTTAATTCCCCTTTTACATCGCTGGAGTAAACCATCAGATATGGCGTGGTGTTCGCTCCGGCTGCACCCTGAACTAGAACATCCGGTGTAATGTCGCCTGCTGAGGACGGAAGTCGGAAATCGCTGCCTTGCATCGTAAACTTTCCATTCTCATCAATTCTGCTCCAGCCAAAGGAAATAGAATTAAAGCTAGGAATCGTAGCTGCATCAGAAAAAGATGAGATCGCATAGAAGCCCAGTGTATACATATTCTTCTGTGGCGATGCGATCGAGACCGTCCGGGTCGCTTGGTCCCAACCGACCTTGGCGCCGAATTGCTGGCTAAAGAAGCTGAGCGGAATCAAAGTGCTGCCTTGTTGCGATTTAGGTGCAACGGCCAGTTTAACGGGTGAACCATTCACGGTAGCCTCGGGATTGTCGAGAGTCAGCTTAACGTGAATCGCTGCATCCCCTTCACCTTTTACAGCTGTAATTGTCTTCTGCGCCTGATTCCAGGTTACCTCTATGCCTAAAGCTTCAGATATTGAACGGAAAGGGACCATCGTTGTTCCCTTAATAACAATAGGTTCACCAGAGAAGGATAACGGATAGCCATCCAGCAAGATTTTCACTGATGATGCTGCCTCTGCTCTTGCCGGATATGAACCGGATAGAGTTGCGGCGAATACGGAAATCCCCAATACAAACGCTCCAAGTTTTTTCAACTTCAAAGTCAAATTCCTCCTTCTACCCATTTCTTTGTAAGACCCTACTCTATGAATATATCAATATTTTCCTAATATTGATAGTTTCGGAGAAATGATAGCGGTTTATCTATTTTTAATGTCCTGCTCTTAGAATTTATGCGATTGTTATGACCCTACAGGTACAATGAGTTTGTAATTGCTAACTACATGAATTAGGAGGGATTGGCTTGCTGCACACTATCATTAAGCCAAACTTATATCAAGACTCCGTAAGTCTCATGCTTATGTCCAATAAGCTGTCTAGTATTGAAGGTGTAAATCAGGTTTCTGTTATGATGGGAACCCCGGCTAACATTGACATTATGAAAAACACGGGGATGTACGCGCCTGAGCTCGATAAGGCCGCACCTAGTGATCTTTGCATCGCCATCGATGCTGAAAACGGTGAGATTGTCAGCACCGTTCTTGAAGAAGTAGAGCAATTTTTGAAGAATCAAGCAACTGCATCTGCTAGCAATAAAGTAGAAAAAGTTAGAACATGGGATCGTGCTGTGAAGGCTATGCCGGATGCTAATCTGGCCATGATTTCTATTCCAGGTAAATATGCTGCCGACGAAGCGATGAGCGCACTTGAAAATGGGCTTCATGTCTTCATGTTCAGCGACAATGTAGCAATCGAAGATGAGAAGCGTATTAAGAATTTTGCGAAGGAAAAGGGCTTGGTCGTTATGGGACCGGACTGCGGCACCGCTGTTATTAGCGGAGTACCTATTGCCTTCTCGAATATTGTAAATAAAGGAAAAATCGGTCTGGTTGGTGCCTCTGGTACCGGAATTCAAGAAGTAATTACGCTGATTGATAAGATGGGTGCTGGTATCAGCCATGCGCTGGGGACTGGCGGACGCGACCTGTCTGAGGAGATTGAAGCGATTACTATGCTGGAAGGAATCCGTGCTCTTGCTAACAACGCGGATACAGAAGTAGTGGTTGTTATTTCTAAACCACCAGCACAGAAAGTGCGTGAACAAGTAGTGGCGTTGTTGGCGAATATCGGTAAGCCGGCCGTGGCTATCTTTATGGGCGAGAAGCCTGAATCTCATTTGCCTACGGTTAAATTTGCTCATACGCTCGAAGAAGCAGCCATTATGGCTGTTGAGCTGGCAAAAGGCTCTAAGTTGGAAGTGGCTCCTGAAGCTGCATTGCCTGCAGATCTTGGACTGGCAGCAGGTCAGACGAAGATCCGTGGTCTGTATACCGGCGGTACGCTTGCATATGAAGCGGCTACGATCATGAAAGAGGCGCTTCATGCGGACAAGGGCAAGAAATACGACGAAGGATACTTGTTGCAATATGATGGTCATGAAGTGATTGACCTTGGTGACGATATGTATACGCAAGGCCGTCCTCACCCGATGATTGATGGAACGACTCGTTTCCAATTCATTGAGAAGGTAGCTAAGCAATCCGATGTTGCGGTTATCCTGTTTGATCTGGTGCTCGGCTATGGCGCGCATGAAGATATGGCTACCCCTCTATCCAAAGTTGTGAAGAAAGCAATCGAGGTAGCGGCGAACGAAGGCCGTAAGTTGTACTTTGTTGGCTCCATTTGTGGAACGAAGAACGATCCTCAGGGCTATGATGCGCAATTGAAGCTAATGCAAGAGGCAGGCGCGATTATGACAGACAGCAACTTCAGTGCTATACGTACTGCACTTCGCATTGTTGGTCATGAAGTTCAAGTAGGCTCAAGAGAGCTTCCGGTAGATACAAATCTGCCTAGCGCAACCGTTGCTGCACCATCGGATGCATTGAAGCAACTGCTCGATTCTAAGCCAAGTGTGATCAATGTTGGTCTGAGCAGCTTCGCTGATAATCTGGAGACAGAAGGTTGCCGGGTTGTACAGTTCGATTGGAGACCAGTCGCAGGCGGTAACGAGAAGTTGAGAAAGATCCTGAGCATCCTCAATAAAATGTAAGGTTGTTCAAAATGTCCACTTTTGATCACGAAGTAAAATCAAGCAGCTATTCGACATCGAATCTTGAATTCAGCCGGGCCTTCCGGTGCTCACGTACCCAAAACGTACGCTCCGCTCCTCAGGCCCTAGCTTCATCCAACCTTCTCGGTGCTGAAAACTGGACTTTTTGAACACACAATGTAAGAAAATTAATATACGGGGTGATGAGAATGTATTCAACCATTGATGAGGCGAATCAAGCAGTCATTGAGAAAATTAAAAATTCACAACCATTCCTGTTGGACGTCGTTCCAGCGAAATCAGTCATTTCTGAACTGAACGCGAAAGTCCTGCTTCATGCAGGCCCGCCTATGAAGTGGGAAAATATGACGGATCCAATGAAGGGATCATGTGTCGGCGCTGTCTTGTTTGAAGGCTGGGCTGTGGATGAGGCTGAAGCACGGAAATTGCTGGAGGGCGGAGAAGTTCAATTCATGCCTTGCCATCACGTATCTGCTGTAGGGCCGATGGGCGGAATCACGTCCGCTAATATGCCTGTATTGGTTGTAGAGAACAAAGAGCATGGCAACCGTGCTTACTGTACGATGAATGAGGGTATTGGTAAAGTGCTCCGTTTCGGGGCTTATAGTGAAGAAGTTATTAATCGTTTGAACTGGATGAGAGATGTGCTCGGTCCAACGTTGTCCAAGGTTCTGAAAATGATGGATGGCGGATTGAATGTGAACGTTATTATCGCTAAGGCGATTACGATGGGTGACGAATTCCACCAGCGCAACATTGCCGCATCGCTTGTATTCCTCAAAGAGATCGCTCCTTACTTGACGATCGCCGACTTGGATGAGAAGACGAAGCATGATGTTATGAAGTTCCTTGCTGATACGGATCAGTTCTTCTTGAATATTATGATGGCTTCGGCAAAAGCGGCAATGGACGCTTCTCGTACGATTGAGTACGGAACGATCGTAACTGCAATGACCCGTAATGGTCATGAATTCGGAATCCGTGTGGCAGGACTTGGCGACCAATGGTTCACAGCTCCTGTTAATACACCAGAAGGTCTGTTCTTCACTGGCTATACTCAAGATGATGCGAACCCGGATATGGGGGACTCCGCAATCACTGAGACATTCGGTGTTGGTGCCATGGCTATGGTCGCTGCTCCTGGGGTAACCCGTTTTGTTGGTGCAGGTGGATTTGATGATGCGCTGGCGATCAGTAATGAGATGAGCGAAATTTGTATTGCTTACAACTCCAACTATGCTATTCCTACATGGAACTTCCAAGGTACTTGTCTGGGAATCGACATCCGTAAGGTCGTAGAGACAGGAATTACACCGATTATTAATACCGGTATTGCGCATAAGCAAGCTGGCGTAGGCCAGGTTGGCGCAGGTACTGTCCGCGTTCCATTCGGTTGCTTCGAGAAGGCGTTAATCGCCTATGCGGAGAAAATGGGAATTGAAGTTTAATGCTCTATCCAGCTACGTTCATATCTAGAGGGCGGTATAGCGCATCGTTATTTTTCCTGAGTCAGACGAGGAGCTTTGGAGTTGTTCAGAGCATTTTTACGAATGGGCTTAATATTGCCTTTGGTAAAAATCTTGTCTTTGTAGGAACGGAATATGGCAATGGAGTGCCATTCGGCATCCACATCGAGTCGTATTTATACGATCGTCTGCTTACTGAGACATTTATCGGTGAGGAGGTTGTGTGGAACCGTGAGCAGCAGCAGCTCTCATTTACGAACTGCAATGTTCACATTCACATCTCATTAATGGATTCCTTCGATTGTTCTATGAAGCTGCAGGCACAACCGGACCTTCGGATATCTGAGTGGGCTCCGCAGATGCGCGATTTAGCCATAAGCATGAACAAAGAGCTGGGGATTGGCTTGACCTTAAATGATGGATTGGTACTGCTGGAGCACTTTGAGGTGAATTCGGAGCTGGAGAGTCGATTGTTGGCTTTATCGCAGGCGCTCAAGGAACCGGGTCATGAGATGAATATCGACTTGATCAAGTACTTTATCGGCCGGGGCCAAGGTTTGACGCCGAGCGGGGATGACTTCCTCGTCGGCATTATGGCCATCGAGCGAATGCTCGGCAGAGCAGATTTCGGGGTATCCTGGGCGATAAGTAGAATCATAGGAAAACTACCTAGCTTAACGACACAGGTTAGTGCCAACTATTATTACAGCGCATGCGAGGGCTATTATAGCACAGTGATCCTAGATATCCTTGCCGCACTGCTGAACGAACCGGATTATGATTTCGAAGAATGTGCAATAGCTTTGTTAAATGTAGGCAGCAGTTCGGGAATGGATACGTATTACGGACTTCTGTTTGCCATCATGTCATGTGGATTGTTATAGATTTGTAATGCACTTAAGGGGCGAGTTACGGAGAGAGGCATTCACCTATGAATACAGAATTCTCATAACTCGCCCTAAATTATGTTTCTGTGATCCTTTCACGCACACCGGGGGAATATGGTCGTTTCATAACAAGTTTTGTTATGTTTATTTTATTTTTTCGAAGCTGAATAGGCGATTATTTTAATGAACTTTTGATTAGATTTCAGGGTTTTTCGTACGTATTATTAAGGTATAGATAGCTATCTTATTTAGTTTCAATTGGAGAGGTTATATATGAGTAAAATGCTTATTGCAATTGGTGGAAATGCCATCATCCAAGAAGGTCAAAAAGGGACGATTGCCGAGCAGAAAGTGAATATATTAACAAGTTGTACGCCGATCGTCGATCTGATCGAACAAGGCCATCAAGTTGTTGTCACACATGGTAATGGTCCGCAAGTAGGTAATTCATTAGTTAAGGCGAAAATGTCCGCCGATGTTATTCCAATGTTTCCTCTCGATGTATATGGAGCTGAATCGCAAGGGAATTTAGGTTATTTAATTCAGCAAACGATTACAAACATGTTGGCAAGCCGTGGACTGCACAAGAAGGCGGTCTCGTTGGTCACGCAAGTGGAAGTTGATGCGAACGACCCGGCATTCAATAACCCAACCAAGCCAATCGGTCCTTTCTATACGAAAGAGACGTTGGATAAGGCCTTTGCTGAAAGGGGAGTTTTCCCTTACGTTGAGGACAGCGGCCGTGGTTACAGACATGTTGTTCCATCTCCGATTCCTTCCAAGGTTGTTGAGAAGGATGCTATCGAAGCTTTGCTATCCCAAGACTTGACGGTTGTTACCGTGGGCGGGGGAGGAATCCCTGTTGTAGAAGAGGGCGGACAGCTGAAAGGTGTGGAGGCGGTTGTCGATAAAGACTTTGCCAGCGCTTTGCTTGCTGCAGAGATCGGAGCTGACTATTTGTTCATCCTGACTGGTGTCGCGCAAGTTGCTGTCAATTTCGGCAAGCCGGATCAGAAGAACCTGGACCGTATTACGCTGGACGAGGCTATCGGCTACCTGAATGAAGGGCAATTCCCGAAAGGCAGTATGGGACCTAAGATCGAGGCGGCGATTCTCTTCCTGAAGAATGGCGGCAAGAATGTCATCATTACTTCTATTGATAAATTGCAAGATGCACTGGAAGGTAAATCAGGTACTTGGATCGTTCCAAATGCAGATTCAATGAATCATAAACTCGCATAGAAAGGTGCAAACCATGAAGACGAAAAAATACCTTTTAACTTCATTATTTACATTGGCAATGTTCTTGCTCATGCTACCTATGCAAGCTTTTGCGGCAGATTCACTTAATGCTGAAGTAGCGACCCCTACTGGATGGTACGCACTGTTAACAATCTTACCTTTGATTGTCATTCTAGTTCTGCTGTTCTTGAAGGTTGATATGATCGCAGCCGGTCTAGTCGGCGGTGTGATGGCTATGATTATCGGGGGCATATCCTTGACTCAGGCCAATCAGGCCTTTCTCGATTCGATTCCAGGCATGCTCTCGATTACTGTACCGATCGTTAACTCGGCAGTGGCGATGGCCGTATTTAAATCGGGTGGTTACACCTCGGCTCTAACCCTGGTTCGTAGAGGAATTAAGGGACGCGTTGAAATTTTCGCTGCATTTATCGTTCTGTTGCAAGCTGCAGCAACTTATATGTCAGGTATCGGTGGCGGTAGTGCAATGGTTATCGCACCACTGGCTTTTGCGGCATTAGGTGCAATTCCAGAAGTTATCGCTGCAATGTCTATCGTGTCTGCAGTCAGCTTCACAACATCACCTGCATCGCTCGAATCAGGTATCGTCTCGAAGCTGTCGGGTATTCCGGTAGCTGACTATGTTTCTCAAATGCGCCTATTCACATTAGGCTTCGTGATTCTGGGTGTTGCTATCGCATTCTGGGGAGCTAAGCGTAGAAAGGCAATATTCGTTGGTGATGAGAGCAGCGAGTTTGCTGGAATGAGCAACAAGCAATTGTTCAAAATGACGATCCCAGCGATCTTCTTGCTCGGTTCGGTTATTCTAGGACCTATCATTAATAAAGCGATTAGCTATAGCTTGTTTACACCGCTCGTATATACCATGTTGACCGTGTTCTTGATTTTCCTTTGCACGAAATTTACACTTAACAAATCGCTTGAAGCGATGGTCGATGGTTCAACTTATATTTTGACACGGCTGTTTAGCGTAGGTATCTTCCTGGCATTTATTAATATGATCGGTCAGACCGGCGCTTTTGCAGCGATCTCGAACGTGGCAAGTAATGCTCCTACAGCTATTGTAGTTCCTGTAGCCGTGCTGGCAGGTATATTGGTCGGTATTCCGGCTGGTGCATACGTTGGTTCCATTCTAACCTTGGTACTACCAATTGCCGTAACACTCGGATTCTCGCCAGTTGCTTTTGGTTTTGTAGCTATGGGTGTAGGTCTCGGAAGTCAGCTCAGCTTTGTTAATATCACCATGCAAGCTCTCTCGTCCGGATTCCAGATTCCAATTCTGCAAGTGGTTAAAGGCAATGGTAAGTGGGTTGGACTCTCGATGGCAATCTTGTTGGTACTTTCGTTGATCTTCGGATAAGTCATAGTCATTCGGTTTTATTCATTTAATTAATTATTCAACCGGGAGGAACAAACAATGGATATCTTGATCAAGAAGGCAAGAATTGCTGAGGGCGCGGAGCTTCGTGATATTGCGATCGACAACGGGAAAATCGTTGGAATAGAAGCTAATATCGAGGCAGAAGCAGGCCGTGTTATCGAAGCGAACGGTAAGGTGTTAATCCCAGGCCTAGTTGAGAGCCATCTTCATTTGGATAAAGCGCTCATCGCAGACCGTCTGCCGAACAAATCAGGTACATTGCAAGAGGCCATTAGCGTTACTGGCCAATTGAAGCCGACGTTTACGAAGCAGGATATTCGCGATCGTGCCAGCAGAACTTTGGACATACTTGTTAAGAACGGCACGACTCATTTGCGGACTCATTCTGAATTCGATCCATCCCAGGGATTCACAGGACTTGAAGTGATTCTTGAGCTCCGTGAAGAGTATAAGAACCTGATCGACATTCAAGTTGTTGCTTTCCCTCAGGAGGGAATCTTCAAGGCGCCAGGTACAGATAAAATGATGTACGAGGCTATGGAGATGGGCTGCGATATCGTTGGTGGCGTTCCATACAATGACATCTCAGCTAAAGAGCATATTGACTTTGTGTTCGAGCTTGCTAAGAAATATAACAAGCCTATCGACCTTCATCAGGACTTCAAAGATGATGCAGAAGGCACTACGATTGACTATGTTGCTGAGAAGACCATCGCTGAAGGCTTTGTAGGCAGAGTTTCGGTAGGTCACTTAACTAGTATCGCCGCTATGCCACCTGAGCAATTAAAGCCGATCATCGAGAAGATGAATGAAGCGCAAATTAGCGTCATGAGTCTTCCGTGTACAGACCTGCATCTTGGAGCGCGTAATGATACTTATAACGTTCGCCGCACAGTTACTCCTATCCGTGCACTTCGTGATGGTGGTGTAAATATGTGTATTGCGACGAATAATATTCGTAACGCATTCACACCATATGGTAACGGCGACTTGATGCTGACAGCTATGATCGCGATTCCTGTAGGCCATTTAGGCGGTGCGGCTGACTTGCATACGGTTCTACCGATGATAACTACAAATCCAGCAAAGGCTCTCGACTTGAAGAGCTATGGTATTGCAGTAGGTAATAACGCCGATCTGGTATTGCTCGACTCTGAATCAGTTACGAATGCTATCATTGATGTACCAACAAGATTATTCGTCATCAAGAACGGTAAAGTAACGGTTGAAACGGTACGCACTGTTAAAGTCAATGCTTAGTTTTGAACTGATATAGTAGGATTACTCCATATTCTCCGCAGAGATATGGAGTTTTTCCATTTCTGTTGCTCTTCACAGAATTTCGACGGAGTATAATATTTAATTGTGAATGAAATCAACAGTCTTAAGAATGGAGACCAACAAATGACTCAGAAGAAGACGAGCGAACAATTTGATACGGATGATCGATTTAATCCAAATGTGCAGAGTCATGTTGGGAAGGAGTTTTTTTTGAAAGAGTGCCTGAAGGAATTGCAGAATTTAACGAATTATCAAGTAAGCTGCTGGTTCCCAAATTATTCGATTACCGCTAGCGGTGCTGTTCATCAAGGGGAGGAGTGGGAGGATTTCCTTCGTAACCGGATCCCGAACCCGAACCCCGTTGTTCATTCGATTCATATCCATGAGGTCGAGAACGGCAAGATCGTATTTGATGATGGAGGTAGTGAGGAAGCGAAGAATGAACCGGCTGATCGTCTGGTTACTCTTGCCAACCTGTTCAGCTCCTTATATCAAGCGAAATTGAATTCGGATATATACAGAGACTGGCTTTATAAATTAGACAATTTGCTGAAGAGTATGTCAGACGGGATTGTTCTGTTGAACTTGCAGAGGAATGTGATTCATCAGAATGATGCTTTCGTTCAATTTATTAAGACATATAATGATGGTAAGATGATTATTAATGAGAACCAACTCATTAAGATGTTCGTCCAGATTAACGAGCTGGAGTCGGTCGATATAGAAGAGTTTGCATCACAGAATGAAGCCTCGATCCGAATTAAGGCGCAGCTTCCGGGGAAAATTCGTTACTTTGAAATTAAGAAATTTGCTGTATATGAGAATAGTGAGCCCTTGGGCAATGTGTATAGTATTCGCGATATTACGAAGGAATATGAGGTCGACCAGATCAAGAGCAACTTGATCTCGATCGCTAGTCATGAATTCAAGACTCCGCTGACCAATATCAGGGGAAGTGTAGAGACCCTCTTGAGGGGGGGATCCAATTGGGACGAGTCCTTTTCCCATGATCTATTGCTGGGAATCCATGAGGATGTGCTCCATTTACAAGAGCTGATTGACGTCTGGATGGATGTGAAGAAGATTGAGACAGGTACCTTGTTGCTACATCAGGATTTCTTCTCGCTGTTCCAGCTCATTAAGGGGACGCGGAATCAACTGCCTGAGAAGGTAACGAGTCAAGGGGAGATCATATTTAATTATGAT
>DASYFA010000129.1:0-4849 GCA_036498705.1 Paenibacillus sp. | reverse complement strand
CGGGGTACTGGTGCGGTATTTGTCATTATGATTGTATTTCTGTCTTTTCGACTTACTCAGCTTGATCAGGACCCTGAGCTATATAGTTTTGATTTGGCAACAGATGATTTCTATATCAGAAATGTTGAGATGGCCGTATATCCGAATTCGATCTATGTCGGGGAACAATATTTGGAGCGGAACGGGGACGAGAAGACCTTCGATGGAATCAGCTATGGTCTAAATCTTGGAGGTAACATGGTAGCATCAGTGAGTCAGGCGGATGATCCTTTCACGTTACCAGATGCGGCAGGCGGACGAATTATGATGCCTACTGGCAATTTAATCAAGGATATTAAATTTAGTAATGACGATAGAATGGATGTCATTATGACATATACGGTGGATGGCAAGGTTAAAAATGTCAGCGAACAATTTTCGCTAAGTGAAGTGAAGGAAGTTTCCAGGAATGGACAACGGCCCGTGATCCAATTATCAGATCAAGGGACTGTAATGACCTATCATTAAAAAAACAGTGTGATATAGCGGTCTACCCGCGGATCACACTGTTTTTATTATACCAACTACATTATTTGTCATCTATTGCGCCATATATTTAGCCATATTGCGTAGGCTCGGCCATATGCCTGGGAAATCTCCGCCGATGTGCCAATAAGCGAATCCGGCAATGCCTCGCTCGGATGCCAATTTGTATTTCTGCGAGAGCGATCGGGTCTCCTCTAGCCATAGCTGATGGGTAACCCCATTTGCCTGATAACTAGCCTTATACTGCCCTAAATCCTCTTTCCAATTTAATCCGGCACCGAACTTTTGAATTCGTGCGTTCTGCTCAGATAATGAGACATCCTCTGAGGTAACTGCCCCAGTCTTGCTATTAACGGTCCAATCACGATTGTACAACGGAAGTGCTAGGATGATCTTGGATGCGGGAACCTGCTTCAGCAGGGTGTCAAGCCCGTGCTTCAACCAAGGCAAGGAAGATACGGAGCCAGGGTTGGGCGATCCCGACCAATGCTCGTCGTAGCCCATCAGAACGATGTAATCGGCGCTGCTGCCAAGGTTGGCGTAATCAAAAGCTTCCGTCCAGTCCGTATTCCAATCCGGAGAGACGTTGACGGACAGTTTGGCCCCAACTTTATGCAATTGTGCCGCTAGCTCGGCCGTAAAAGCGGTCATCACCTCTCGGTCCTGCGGGGCTACATTTTCAAAATCAAGATTAAGGCCCTGTAAACCGTACTTCACGACTGCCGATTTTAGCTGGGCAATGAAACTTGTCGCTTCTTGCTTCGAGCTCAGCATGGCATGCGTGTTCTCTTGCGAAGAGCGGTTGCCGACCATCGCCCATATCATTTTGTTATTCTGCTTGGCCCAACTGATCAAAGAGGTGTCAACATAATTGGCCATCGAACCGTCTTGGTTAAGGAAGAACCATCGTGGTGACAGTACATTGATGTTGGACTTGCTAATCGAGTGTATATATTCCTCCGTAGTTTGTCCGTATTGCCAGCCGATTTGAATGGAATCCGGCACTTTCGAATTGATGTTCTGCTGCCATTTTCCATTTTGTAGCACTCTGTAGAGCAGCATAGCTGCTTCCTGTCTTGTCAGGGCTTGATTAGGATGGAATGCGCCATCGCTTCCTTCCATGAGGCCCAGGCCAGCCGCGGCGGCGACGTAAGGCCGCGCCCATTCGGCGATAGAGGCCCGATCATTGAAACCGCTAAGCCCATAAGTTCCGGTCTGTTCTTTCAAGGCGCGGATAAGCAGGGCTGCCGCTTCCTGTCTGGTGATAGATTGTGCTGGAGAGAACGTGCCATTTCCGTTCCCGGTAACGAGACCAAGCTCACTAGCAGCCTGAACGGTCTCATAATACCAAGCTTGCTTCTTCACATCGGTATAAGCAGGGACAGCTGGCGTGACCGGCTCCATATGTAGCAGGCGAACAAGTGTGGTGGCAAATTCTGCGCGGGTCATTGCTTGTCGCGGTGAGAAGAGTTGATTGCTTGTGCCGTTCATTATATTTTTCTCGTGCAGATAGATAATTGCATCCTTAGCGTAGCTCTGTCCGATATCTTGGAATGGGAGCTCGCTGTTCTTGGCAAAGGTAAGAGGCTCTATCATGAACAGACAAGCAAGCAGGAGAAGAGTGATTCTAGTAATCTTCATTTGTGGGTCATCCTCTTTTCCGGTATTTAATAGAAACCCCTGCTATACTATCAGAAAAGAAGTGATCCATCAGTATTAAAATTTTGGAAATAAAGGTAGCAATTATATAATCTCATTTTCGTAAAAATTGTTGTAACTTTTTGCCATGTATTTTCGTTTATAATGCATAACGTATGGGATATGTGGGCCAAGCGGCGTAATGCTCTAGTTATCCACTAACGTTAATCACAAAAATAGATCAATATAGGAGACCGATACAAGATGATGCGATGGCTTCGCAAACCAAAATCTTCTGAACCCAGCGATGAAGAAGTCGTAGACGCTGTGGTAGTGGACAATATGGAAGAGCAAACCGCTCCAGAGTCGTCTCAGGCAGCTGAGCATGACGTTCCTGCAGATGGTGATGAATTGGAGCAAGCTGTAACTGCGGTTGCTGAATCCGGGCAGGAGCAAGCTTCAGAAGAACCGTCTTCTCCTGAACAAGAACAGGTGGAAGAGCCAAAGGGGCCGATTCTGACTGTTAAGGACGTTCACCGCTCTTTTCCTGTAGGAGGGGGTGAACTTCATGTGCTCAAAGGGATCAATATGGAGGTTCGCAGCGGTCAGCTCGTTATGCTTAAAGGAAGATCTGGTTCAGGTAAAACAACGCTGCTCAATATGCTAGGAGGTCTGGATCAACCTTCTACAGGTGAAATCTACTTCCAGGATCATCCTTTGCATTCGTTGGGCGACAATCAGCGCACGAAGCTGCGCAGGGACCAAATTGGCTTTATTTTTCAGGCCTATGCCTTGCTTCCGCTTCTATCAGCTTGGGAGAATGTCGAATTATCATTACGGATGGCGAATGTGCCTTCCAGCGAGTGGAAATCGCGCGTGACTCATTGTCTGGAGTTAGTAGGACTCGGTAAACGGATGTTCCATAGACCGTTTGAAATGTCTGGCGGGGAGCAGCAGCGTGTGGCGATCGCCAAGGCGATAGCACACCGTCCGAAGCTGCTACTGGCGGATGAACCAACGGCGAACCTGGATACACAGATGGGTGCTCAGGTCATGGCCGTGTTCAAAAATATAATACATACAGAACAAGTGACAATATGCATGACAACACACGACCCAACAATTTTGGAGGTAGCAGACCATGTCTATGAAATGGTGGATGGAAGATTCATTAACTAGAAGAAAGGGGAGGGTAATGAGATCGCTAGGGCTCTTGTCCATTTGCACGGCGCTTCTTCTATCAACAGGTTGCTCATTGCTTCCTAATGAAGATGTGGAAGAAGTGCTTCCGGTCATTACCCCGCCGACGATCTCGAAGAAACCGGAATATGCGGTTCGTTCGGAGACAATTGAGCAGTCTGTAAGCGCAGTAGGCAAAATCATGAGTCAACGTGAGGAGCCGCTGTATTTTACAGAAGATGGACTTCATATTAAAAATGTTCTGATTAAGGCCGGGGATAAAGTCAAAAAGGGTGATGCCCTGGTCGAGCTTGATGTTAAAGATCTGGAGAAGGATCTGCGTAAGAAGCGTCTTGATTTCCGTCAGCAGGAATTAACAATGAAGGAAACACTGCGGACGAAGGATGAAATGGATGATGTTGAATTCGAAAAGGCCTCCATTGTATTTGAAGAACAACGTCAGGAACTGACTGACCTGGAGCAGAAAATTGCCGACGGGACATTAACAGCTCCTTTCTCAGGTACGATCGTCTCAATTAACGCTCAGAAGGGCGGAATTATCAAAGCCTATGATTCTCTAGGTACTATCTCGGATACATCTTCCCTTGTTGTTGCGGCTTCCTTCGGCAAAGAGGAGCTTCAGAAGCTGGCCGTTGGCATGAAAGCGGAAGTCGATATTAACGCGATAGGTGTTGTGACCGGGAAAATTAAGGCTATGCCGGCTCCTGTGGATTCGTCGAATAACGGGAACAACGGAAACAATGGCAATAACGGCACTCCTGAAAAGGATTCGATTGACAAATATCTAATCGTCGAATTGGATAAATGGCCGAAGGATCTGGAGAGAGGGCGTCAGTTAAGCGTCAAAGTCGTGACTAACCGTAAGGAAAAAGCGATATTAATTCCGATATCTGCTCTGCGTACCATCGGATCGCGTACCTATGTTCAGGTCGTTGAAGCGGATGGATCTAAGCGTGAAGTCGATGTAGAAGTAGGCATGCAGACATCTACAGATATTGAAATCCTTAAAGGCCTCACACCTGGACAGAAAGTAGTGGGTCGTTAATGGGAGTGCCGATGTTACGTTTGCTATTCCGTAAAATGTGGAACACGAAATGGTTAACGCTGAGCACCTTAGTCGGTTTGATCGTGGCGGTCTCTTTTACGGTTAGTATACCGATGTATTCTGACGGAGCGCTTAAGCGCGTTGTTTCTAATACTCTGAAAGAGCAAAGCGAAGGGCTCCCAGCCGGCTCTCTGATTATGAGTTACCAGGCAGCTGGAGGGGCGAAGACGGACTTGGCCGGGCTTGAAGCCGTTAATAAGTATATCGCTGAGGATATCCCGGGAGAGATTAATTTTCCGTTCCAGGCTTATGTTAATGCCCGTTCGCTAAGAAGCGCAGAAGTATATCCTCAGGACCCGACCAAGGTCGATGCGAGCCGCACGCGGACGATGTCGATCAATTCCATGAGTGGTCTTCAAGATCATATTTCAGTGACGGGGG
>DASYFA010000128.1:0-12531 GCA_036498705.1 Paenibacillus sp. | reverse complement strand
ACCGCCTGCTCACCAGAAGCCGTATGAAACGTCATCCATGGATAAACAAGAGAAGCCGTCGACATACCGCCTAAAAAACCGTACCGTTCAACTAGAATTACACTTTCGCCGCAACGCGCCGCCGCCAATGCCGCGGCGATGCCGGCAGGGCCGCCACCTAATACAGCCACATCGTAGGCTTGGTTACTCACTCGTGCCACTCCCCTTCCCGAACCTCGTCGGCTGCCCGCTAGCCAGTTTGTTAATCCCCGTAGATCGCCCAATCCATGACGCCCTGAAATCCCCTGGAGTAGATCCATGGATCCGCTTGAACACACGGATGAAGTTCTGCGAGTTGTTATACCGCAGCTTCTCGGCGATTTCCGCCACCTTCATATCTGTAGAAGCTAGCAGTTCCTTAGCCTTCTCCATTCGATAAGCGATCAAATAGTCGCTGAACGTCATGCCCAGCTCCTCCTTGAAAATATGACTGAAGTGTGAGGCTGGCATGCCTGCCAACTCTGCCATCATCGGCTGGGATAGATCATCGTCATAATGCTGCCCAATATAATGCAGCACCGTCTCGATCGATTTATGATTGCTTTCATTTCGACGGAACATAATATGGCGCGATATAATCGGGAACACCTCGTCCTTCAACCAGGCGATCATTTGATTCATCGTCCGCAACCTGTTCACCCGCTCATACAGACTATATGTGAACAGCAGCGGACCGCCGTCGGGATCGAGCTCATATAACTCGCGCAACACCCGCGATATGAGTTGCATGAACGCCATTCGCACATGATCTGTCGAAATGCCATCCTTCTGCTTCAACCCTTGGCCGAACTTGTCTAGGAGTACTGCAAGCTGCTGTTCATTACCCAGTTTAACCTGCACCATAATCTGCTGCTCCAATTCGGCCGGATAAGTGAAAGGACGCCGCTCCGTATCCGGCTCAACCTGGCCTACATAGATTACCTTTCCGCTGCCGGCAATCAGTCGATATTGCAGCGCATCCGTCGCCTCCTTGAACGAATGGCGTATGTTGCCTAGCCCCTCATGACATCGCCCGACGCCAACCGTAGCCGTTATATTCAACACACACTCCACCATCGTACGGATCTCCTCCGCCAGACGGAAGGCCTCGGTCTTCCTCACTGCAGCCGTCAACTCTGGCTCATGATTAATGAGCAGGATTACATCCGCGCGCATCTTGACAACCGTTCCACTGGAGCCGAGAACTTCTTCAGCGATATTCTTGACCGCATATACGAACAAGTTAATATCCCGCTCCGTCTGCCCTCGTAAGTTATCCAACTCAACGCACATCACCGTATAATACGGACTAATATGTGGTAGGCCGTAGTATTCGAATTTCTCGTTCAGCTCATCGGCTGGAACCGCCTCGGTTAGAACATGCTGCACAAAGCCCGCGGCAAGTACCGGCTTCGAGTCCTCAATCTGATCGTTTAATGAGTCGTTGACAGAGTGAAGCATCTCCACATAATGCCGAATAATGCTGAATTCATCCTGCTTGCCACTTGACGCCGGGATTCGGCTCGCCTTGCCACGAATCAGATCCAATATATTTTTGATCAGCTGGTAGAAATGCTTGGAGAGCATAAGCGCTGCCGTCAAGCAGCCAATAATGAGCGTTAGGCACAATAGCAATGTCAACTGCTTGATCCGAATAAACAGTGGTGTAAGCTCCTTAACCGGAACTACGGACACGTATTTCCACCCGTTATAGGGCGACTCCCAATAATTGATGAGCATGTTTTGCCCGTCGACCTTTGCAGTATAGCCATTCTCCTGTAGCCCGCTCCCTCTAATATCCGATAAGAAGCGATATGAAGCGAGATCGTCATGTAGCAGACTTTTATTCCAATCTGAAAAAATGTTACCAGAAGCCGTTAGGACAAGCATCTCACTGTTCACTTCCCGGTCCATCTCGCTGTATATCTGAAAGAATGCGCGGTCATTCAGTTTAACAATGATATAACCTCGCGGATTATCTCCCAGAACAGGGACCTCCCGAACATACGTAACCTCCTGTGAACCACCGCGCGTCATCTGGCTATCCGTCTTGCGATCGATCCAGAAGTACGGCGCATGGCTCCCTTGAAGCCTGGCTTTAAGCTCAGGGTCCATATTTTCGGCCGAATTCAACCCATTATTTACGGATAGAATTGTATCCTCCTTCACGAAATACAGCTCCGCTGAATCAACATTGTCAACCAGGACCTCTATCGAGTTTAAAGTTGCCAAAGCCTCTTTATAGAGCCTAATATCCTTATATGGATCATCCAATTTTAGAAATTCGTCTAATGATAGATTGAATAGATGCTGAAGAATCGTTTTATTCAGGGAAACGAGCTTGTCGTCGATTCTCTGCTGGACCTGCTTCAGCGTCTCGCGCTTCGCCCGACCTACTTCCTGCTGTAAACTGGTAGACGCGATCTGATACGAGCCAATACTAACGATGAGCACCGGAAGGATCGACAATAGACAGGCGGCAAGCACCAGCTTCAAACGGATATTGCGCTTCACGGAGAACCGCTTCATGAATGCTCACTTCCTCGGATAGTAGTCGGTTACATTTCGCGGACACAAGCAAGAACAGGGGACCGTGAAGTCCCCGCAAAAAGATAATTTCTTTTATTACTGTTGCTTATACCACTCATTCACTTCATCCGACATTTTCTTGCCGCCCTTATTCATCCACTCCTCAACATACTTATCGAACGAATCAAGCGACAAGTCGCCGGTAACGATCTTAATAAACGTCTCTGTACTATACTTCTCAAGATCGGCCATCTTCTCCTGCATGGTTGGGGTCAGCGCTGCGATTGCCGGGTTAGGAACACCGAGCTGTTCAATGTTCTTCCATTGATCAAGCTGCGCCTGAGCCACTTCCTCTGTCGCGCCAGGCGTCGTAAAATAAGGATTATATTTGTTATGTGCAATCAGATTGATAACACCATCGGCATTATATTGGTCATTCACTACAGGGACACCATTCTCAAGTTTGTGGTGAACGCCTTCAATTCCTTTGCGCTTGAAATCCATCGCTTCATCGGTGGCCTCCCAATCAAGAATCTCCATGATTTTGTTCACCTTCTCCTGTGAAGCCTTGGAGCTGATAACCCAATGCCCGTAAAGTCCGGCGGACTGCGGCGTTCCCTTCGTACCGCTAGGTCCGGTTGGCGGATCAATCATTAGAATCTCGGCGTTCGGATTCACCTTCTTCATATCAACGGTGAACTGCCCGTAGTTGGTGACACCACCACCGATTAGAATTCCGGCCTTACCGGCAATGAATTTATCGTTCACCTGCGTATACTTCAGAACTGGAAAGTCCTTATCGATGGCACCTTGCTTATAAAGATCCGCCAGCCAGCCAAGCGCCTCTTTACGTCCCGGTGTAACATCCGAGTTCATCAGCGTGCCATCCTCCATCTTGCGCCAGCCATTTCCCGCATCAAAGGCCGTCCATAGCTGATCCAGCAAGCTTAGATTCTCACCTACACCGATACCGAACGTATCCGCCTTACCGTTCTTGTCCGGATCATCCGTCGTGAACTTGAGCGCGACATTTGCGAAGTCCTCCGTCGTTACAGGAACCGGCAGCCCCAGATTATCAAGCCAGTCCTTGCGGATGAAGACAGCGTTCGTCTGCAGCGGACGCGTGCGTGGTACCGAATATAGCTTCTTATCCACTCTCACATTATCAAATGCCTGCTGTGGCGTTTCCATCAAGTTCTTATAATTGCTGATCATATCGTCAAGCTGCAGAAAAGCGCCTTGCTTCGCGTATTTGACAAATTCGGGGTCCGGATACGTGTTCCAGACCATCATATCCGGAAGCTCACCTGATGCGACGGTTAGTCTCAGCTTCTCGGAATATCCATTCGCCGGGATCGCCATTAGATCGAGCTCGACATTGAACTTATCCTCCAGCCACTTCCAGGCTTCGCCTTTCTTCGGGGCATCTCCGCTAAGCGGATACATCATACTGATCTTGAGTCTCTCCGTCGAATCCTTACCTTTTCCTGCATCACTCTTGTCTCCCTTGCTTCCACAGCCCGTAACAATGGTCGCTAGCAGAGCCGACGCTACAGTGAAGCTAACAATTTTTCTCCAGTTCATCTTCATATTTTCAATGACCCTCCTTAAATGATGATATATCGCAAGCAGATAGTCTGCAGCTTGCCACTCATGTATGCGCATTCATTTTTTTGGATGAAGCATTAATTCTGAACCGCTATTTCAACCGATCGGGTAAATCATCCTTTGACCGAGCCTAGTAGCACCCCTTTAGCGAAATGCTTCTGCAGAAATGGATAGACAAGCAAAATTGGAACTGTGGCGACTACAATCGCTGCCATTTTGATCGTCATCGGAAGGACCTGGACGCCTTCATTGGCGATAGCCGCTTGGTACTCCTCTGTGGAGCCCTGAAGAATCATTTGTCTCAGAATAACTTGGATCGGCCATAAGTCCGATTTGGTTACATACATAATTGATAGAAAGAATTGATTCCAATGCCCAACCGCATAAAATAAAGTAAAGGTAGCTAAAGCAGGCATCGAAAGTGGCAACACGATTTTAAACAATACCCCGAAATGGCTGCATCCATCAATGCGGGCCGATTCCTCAAGCGCCTCCGGAATGCCCTGGAAGAAGTTCTTCAGAATAATCAGATTAAATGCGGTGATTGCACCTGGCATAATGACTGACCAGAATGAATTCAACAGATTCAGCCATTTCATAACCAGATAACTAGGAATCATCCCTCCACTGAACAACATCGTAAAAAGAATGAGAAACAGGATTACGCTACGTCCCTTTAGACGGGTTTTGGAAAGTGGATAGGCCATCAATACGGTCAAGGCCAGATTAGTAGCCGTTCCGACGATTGTAATCGATATAGTCATCCAGAGCGCCTGCATGAAATGTGCATTTGAGAAAATCATCGAATAGGAGTCCCAGTTGAATTTCTCTGGCCACAAAATCAGTCCCCCTCGCATAACCTGCTCCATCGGCGACAGCGATACGGCCACCACATAGAGGAAAGGAAACAGTGTAGCAGCTCCGCAAAGAATCAGTAAGAAGCCATTAATGCCTCTGAAAATTACATCCCCGGATAGGCGAAATTGTCCCATCAGTACACTCCCTCCTCCCCAAAACGTTTGGCCAAACGGTTCGCCATGACGACCATAATCAGGCCGACCACGGATTTGAACAATCCAACCGCCGTAGTATAGCTGTAGTTACCACCTACGAGACCTTCGCGATATACGTATGTTTCAAATACGTCGCCGACCTCATAAGTCGTAGCATTAAGCATCAGGAAAATTTGCTCGAATCCGTTATCAAGAATATGGCCTAGTCTCAAGATCAGCATAATGAGAATGGTACTGCGGATCGCCGGCAGCGTAATATGCCAGATCTGTCTCCAGCGGTTCGCGCCATCCACAACGGCCGCTTCGTAGAGCTGAGGATCAATACCGGACAGGGCAGCAAGGAAAATAATCGTTCCCCAGCCCGCTTCTTTCCAGATGCTCTGCGAAACAATCAGACCACGGAACCAATCATTCGAGGTCAGGAAATTGATGGGTTCACCCCCGGCCATGACGATGAACTCATTTACGATTCCCCCTTGTGTACCCAGGAGCAAATAAGTGATCCCGGCCACAACAACCCAAGAAATAAAATGCGGCATGTAAATGATCGACTGAATCGTATTACGGAAAGCTCGTTTACGAACCTCGTTCAGCATCAACGCCAAAATAATCGGCATCGGGAAGAAAAAGATAAGATTCAGCATACTAAGAACAATTGAGTTGCGGAATATACGCCAAAACCCGTCATACTGCAGTAACGCTTCAAAATGCCTTAAGCCAACCCATTCGCTCTTCCAGATTCCACCGAACGGATTATAATCCTGGAAGGAAATGATGATTCCCCACATCGGGAAATATCTAAACAGAATAAAAAACAACGCTCCAGGAATTAACATCATGTATAATTCCCAGTCTTTCCATGATCTCCTACGCCGGACTTGCCGTACAAGTTCGAGCCGGGACAGGGACGGTTGCTGGTTCATAGATTGAGCTCCCTTCTTCGTTGTTGATGTCTTCATTAGTGATGTTCGTTATCCACGCAGTTTCTTGCCTCGCTATCTGCTTGTTGTGCCCACATCATAAGACGAAAGTGATCGTTAACGAAATAATCATTTAAAAAGATTACCCGGTGGACTAAGTCGATACAGCTCTTTTCCTTGGGCATAATACAACCTTCCATACCGATCGAGCGTCATAACGCCAACGACCTCTTCACTAAGCTGAACGTATTCAAGTGTAGCCGGGTTAACAACGATCAAACGTCTCGCCAAGGTGGTATACAAGTAACCGTCTGCGCCCCATCTTAAATAAATCGGCCGATACTTGCTGTACTTGTACTCGCTTGGAAAGAAGATTCTGCTCTTCACGATTCGGGTCGTAGACGGGTCCATGGCAAACAGCGTCCCATCGATCGCCCCCCAGATCAAACCATCGGGACCAGCACTTAACCCACCGATCATGCAAGGCGGCATATCCATATCCGGAATGTCAGGCACGAATTCTGCTACCTTCCTCCGCTTGGCGACATCCCAAATGAACATGCGGGCAGGTCCCTCTGCTGGTGCTATGCCGAGCCCACCCCATATGCTTGTGCCCCCGTATATTAACCCGTCCTTGTAGGCCACGCCCTGGATGCTATGCTCTGGCACGATATTCGGATATACCTCCCATATGCCAACGGTAGGATCGTACATCGCCAGCGCTCCGCCGCGGAGTCCATAATCGGGGACTGTACCAGCGAAGACTCGCCCGCCCCCCCTTGTCATAGCAAACGGCCGATCCTGTGCATGCCCGAGCTCCCCAGTCCATCCTGGATTATGTTCAGGCTTGAAGCCGAAATCGATGGGACGATGCGGATCAAAGCGGAACATATGCGCATGCGTGTATGTACCAAAGTAGGCTATACCATCAAGAAACGTCATTCCTTCTGGCTGTGGGAACAATTCGAACGTTCGCTCGATCGTATCCGTATCCGGGTCAAATAGGCTAAATCCCCGTTGGTATCCGCCAAGATACAGCTTGCCGTCATCACCGGTCTCCAGACAATGAATCAGGATTGGCTGAGGCTCAATTTCCAGGCTTCGAACGGTTACCCGGTTATCTTCTAAACGGATAATAGCCACCTGCGCATTGACTGTCACTAGAGCGAGCGCGAGCTCACCATTTCCGTCGACCTGATCCTTGATGCCATCCGATTCATTCTTACTGTCTGGCAGGCCGTCAGCATGTACCCAGTCCATCGCTTTGGCCCTGCCCTCTGGCAATGTCCGAATCCCCGTCTCACTCCAGCACTCCTGTGCGATATCCCAATAGCATAGCTCCCTGCCCTGCTTGAAATAAACTTTTCCAGGATAACGATCGTTGGGCTTGACTAGCATGTTATCAAAAGAGAATGTGCCGACATGAACAAGCGAATCAAGACGGAACACGCGCATCTCAGTGTAATTACACGATACAAACAAATAGCCCTCTATCACCCATAATCGGTCTACAAAGCCTTGTGAACCGCTTATTTCATCAAGTTGTAACCCTTCTAATTCGCCGGTCGTCCGGTCGATCCGAACCACATGCTTAGTGGCTCCAATCCCTGCATAAATCCATTGTTCATCTGCCGTAATACCACGGACGTAGTTCTGTTCTTCCTTAACAATCCCATAATCGCGGAACGCACCTGTCTCGATGTCATACTCGAAAACCTTGGCCCCTGGATAGGTACCGCCAAATACTTTTCCATTAGTATTACATAGCTGCCACACCCAAAGGTCTGACGGGTTTGAACCCATTGCTTGCAGCCCTTCTGATGAATATCGATACAGTACACCATCATTGATTCCACTCAGATAAACATCACCATTTTCCGCAGAACACATGCCCCAGCAGCAGTCCGTATTAGGAATAGGCTCACGAAATAGTAAATCACCGGACACCAGATCAAATTCCTGAAAAACGGCTGGTACACCATTACTCACAAAACAAACCGTATAGCGCTGCCTATCGAAACGAATCGCCGCTCCTTGTCCAAAACGTGACTGGATCATCGTTCCCAAGTTATGTACGTTTGTTATTTGAATCCCCTCCTTCCCTTCCACTCGTTTCAGTCGTTCTCTTCCTCGCCACTCCTCTTAATACAAGCTCCGGGGTCAAGCTCCGGTTCATTAGACAATCAAGACGATAGCCCGAGTGAAAGGATTATGTACTTGAATTGTAACGATCACTGCAGTAGTAAAGAAATAATCAGATCAAATGATTATAATGGAAGGTCGGAAATGAAGCTTATATAGCAGCAAGATTATGATTTACGGGGGGCCTTAAAGGAAGACTCTAGAGCGCCAGACATTAGAGATACAATTGTGGAAATAGAAATGATTGTAGAAAATGATAAAGGACAGGGCAACTTTGCCCTGTCCTCACTTTTTCTTAAACCCTTTTTTAAAGCTCTCCGAAATAGGCTAGTTAGCCATCTCCTCCAGCACCTTGCCGAGACGATCGAGGTTCTGTTCGTTGCCTTGGGCGCAATAACCCATGACTTGTTCAAACATTTCCTTAGAATTGAAATGCTGACGGAAAGTCACTTTGGTATGACCCCCCAAGTCCTCGAAGGTAGCCGTAATTCGAAATTCGGGGCGAGATAAGTGATCGAGCAAAATTCTCTCCAGAGGCACAATCTCGACAAAGACGCTATGGTTCGGATGGTCAACGCCATTCGGTCCGTGCATCGTGAACTTCCACGTACCGCCTGGTCTTATATCACACTCATGAAAAGTATTCGTGAAGCCATGCGGTCCCCACCACTGTGCTAGCAAATCTGGGGTTGTCCAAGCTCGAAACACAAGCTCCCGCGATACATTGAACTCACGTGAATTGACAACTTCAGCCTCGCTGTTTGCCATACTCATACTTCACCTCCCAAGACTTTACCTAGTGTATCTAACATAAGGTTAGTACCGTGCTCCCGTATTTCAGGTGTATCATGTCCGTCAAAGTAGGCCCCTTGCTCCGTGAAAATCAATTTCGTCCCGTCCTCCACCTTGATAAACTCAATCGTTGTGATTGAGACAGACATACGTGTACTACCTGAATCTAAAGTATACGTATAGACAATGCGCTTCTGCGGGACAAGCTCCTGGTAAATGGCGTCATACGTAAAGACCGGCCCTTCCGGCGGCCCTCCCTTGCTGTATTCGCGTCCACCCACCCGAAATTCAAAAATGTCTGGCTTCGAGAACCACTTGGCTTTGATCATCGGGTCGGCCCAAGCTTGGTGAACACGCTCCGGCGAAGCGGCATAAGTCCGTTCGATTACGAAGGTCGCATGCTTGACGTATCGTTCGTTCATTGATTCTCCTCCTTATGGTTAGACATTTCATTCTCCCCACCAAGAACGTCTCTCAATAGATCCAAATGCCGCTCCCAAGTTCTTTGACGTTCAATAATTGGCTTCTCAAATTCCATTTTCATGGCTTGCAGAAGATCCGTGAAGTCTTCAACCGTTAATTGCTCCTTACCCTGCATAAGTTTGGATACATGCCTGAGTTGATCCAATAGTTTCTGCTGTAATTTGATCTGCTCATTAATTCGGTCCATCTGCAAGTTTACGATCTCAAGCGGACTGATTTGACCATCACTTAAAACCGATTTAATCTCCTCGAGAGATAATCCTAGCTCCTTGAGCGATAAAATCTGGTGCAAGCAGGCCAAATCAGATTCACAGTACAGCCTATGGCCAGATTCTGTCTGTCCGGATGGAGAGAACAGCCCAATCTGATCATAAAACCGTAAAGTTCGTACGGTTATCCCCGTCAGCTTAGCCAAATCCCCGACCTTCCAATGTCTCTCCAATGACCATCCCCTCACTTTAACGCTAGCTAAATACCGGTAACCTTATTATAAAACCTTACGTTACGTTAGATGCAAGCGTTATCTTGAAGGAAGCGGGGTTAGGTCATCATTTTCTTAACCAGCTCTTTGTTCCGATCCTTGAGAAGCTCATTGTGCGAAGAAACCATAGCGTATCCGTCGGCTTCCGGCTCAATGAACTGCTTCGCCTTATTTACCGCGTTAGCCGCATCCTGGAAGGCACCTAGGATCAGATGCAGCTTGCCTTCATGCTTCAGAATGTCACCTGCCGCATACAGGCCTGGTACGGAAGATTCGCTGTTCGGCGTGCCAGCGATATAATACTCGTCGGCAATTTCGATTTTGAGATCACTGTTTTCCAGCAATGTCATATCACGCTCGTAGCCATGATTGATGATGACATCGTCCACGTACAACTCCATGACCTCACCAGTCTGATGATGAGTCAGCTCGACACGTTCAATGACTTCGCGATCTTCGCGGGCATGCAGCTTTGTGATGGAAGTGTGGAACAAACATTCCACCGAACTACCTAACAAATGCCCCACCGAGGCTTCATGTCCATTCAGTGTATCCTTACGGTAAGAGACATAAACTTTCTTGGCTATGGGCTCAAGTTCATTGGCCCAATCGATAGCTGCATTACCTCCGCCAGAAATAATCACCGTCTTATCCTTAAACTGTTTCAGCGATTTCACTGTGTAATGCAGATTGCTGACTTCAAAACGGCTTGCCCCTGCAATGTCCAGCTTCTGGGGATTTAATATACCACCGCCAACAGCTACGATAACCGTCTTGGACAAA
Source organism: Paenibacillus sp. (assembly GCA_036498705.1). Lineage (GTDB taxonomy): Bacteria > Bacillota > Bacilli > Paenibacillales > Paenibacillaceae > Fontibacillus. The sequence goes on along the minus strand of DASYFA010000128.1, from coordinate 1,762 downwards.
TGGATGCGGCCCGAGCTTCCGTGTAGCTCGAAAATGCCATCCTCACGGCGAGTAATGGACTCGATTTTCTCATTCAGCACAACTTCGGGATTAAACGTCAGCCCCTGCTGTACCAGCTGCTCAATAAGCTTGGCGCCGGTAACCGGCGTCAGTCCACCGACATCCCAGATCATTTTCTCTGGATACACATGGACTTTACCTCCCAGTTCAGGTTGAAATTCAATGATTTTCGTCTTCATTTCTCTTAACCCGCTATAAAAAGCAGAGTACAGTCCGGCTGGTCCTCCGCCGACTACCGTCAAATCGAAAATTTCTTCCTGGCCCATTCCCGCTCGCTCCTTAAAATTTATTGTAATTATTATAATTGATAACAATTCTCATTCTCATTTAGAATATACATGTGTTCCTTCCCAGTTTCAAGATTCTGTTGACATTTCATTTAAATCGCCTTATTCTTTTGTTGATATTGATAATCATTATCAATATTGATATGTGCTTATCTAATATCATCTGGAAGATATCTAAGGAGGCAAGTCATGGTCCGGCTGTACACTAGCGAATTAAGCATTGGATACGGCGAACGCTCAATTGTCAAAAATCTCAGCGTGAGCATTCCCGATAAAAAAATAACTGCGATCATCGGTTCCAACGGATGCGGCAAATCCACACTGTTGAAAGCGATCACCCGCATCATTCCGCATCAGGCTGGAACGGTGATCCTCGATGGTGAAAACATCGTCAAGGAAAATACGAAGCAACTGGCGAGAAAAATGGCCATTCTCCCACAGTCACCCGAAAGTGCAGCGGGACTGACAGTCGGCGAGCTGGTATCTTACGGACGTTTTCCTTATCAAAAGGGGTTCGGACGTCTGACAACTCGGGATTATGAAGTCATTGACTGGGCCCTGGAGGAAACGGGAACCAAAGATTATAAATACCGTTCGGTGGATACACTCTCGGGCGGACAACGACAGCGGGTATGGATCGCCATGGCGCTTGCCCAAGAAACGGATATCATTTTCCTCGATGAACCGACCACATATCTCGATATGGCGCATCAACTAGAAGTTCTGGAGCTACTCGAAAAGCTGAATCTGGAGCAGCAACGGACTATCGTGATGGTACTGCATGATATCAATCAGGCAGCGCGTTTTGCTGATTACCTCATAGCGCTCAAGGACGGAGAGATCGTGAAGACAGGAAGCAGCGAGGAAGTTATCTGTCCAGAAGTGCTGGAACAGGTCTATCAAATCGATGCGGCCGTCGGACGCGACCCACGAACAAATAAGCCAATGTGCATCACCTATAACCTAATCCGGTAACGGACTGATTTTATAAAAGTTAAAGGAGATATTCCCTCATGAAAAAAGCATTTTTCCCACTCTTATTATGTCTTATCTTGGTCCTAAGCGCCTGCGGCAATAAACAAGCCGACGAGTCGTCCGGTGGAAAAGTGGAAGGAAACGCAGCCACTGAGAACGCCAAACCTCAAACGATCACCTATCAATCGGAAAACGGCCCTGTCGAGGTCCCTGCCGATCCGAAACGAGTCATCGTACTGTCGTCGTTTACCGGTAATGTGCTGTCACTGGGTGTCAACCTGGTCGGCGTCGATTCTTGGTCCAAGGCGAACCCTAACTTTCAAGATAAATTAAAAGATGTGCAGGAGGTATCTGACGAGAATCTGGAAAAGATCATTGAACTGAATCCGGACCTGATTATCGGCCTGTCCAATACTAAAAATATCGATAAACTGAAGCAA
>DASYFA010000127.1:0-8375 GCA_036498705.1 Paenibacillus sp. | reverse complement strand
ATGGACCTTGGCAAAATCCAGAATGCCTACATCATCAAAACCGGTCTAATCATGCTGCTGATTGCACTCGGCGGCGTTGTGGCTGCCGTGCTCGTCGGGCTATGTGCGGCACGTGTGGCAGCTGGCGCCTCGAAAAATCTGCGCAGAGATATCTTCAGCAAGGTTGAGAGTTTCTCGAACAAGGAATTCGATAAATTCTCCACATCATCGCTGATCACAAGAACAACCAATGACGTGACCCAGGTACAAATGCTGATCATCATGGGTGTCCGCATGGTATTCTACGCACCGATCCTCGGGATCGGCGGTATCATCATGGTGCTTCGTGAGAATGCTTCTATGACCTGGATTATCGGGATTGCCGTCGCGCTGTTGATCATCCTGATCGTAACCGTCTTCTCCATCGCTATGCCGAAGTTCAAAATCATTCAGAAGCTGATTGACAAGCTGAATCTCGTATCCAGAGAAAATCTCAGCGGTTTGATGGTAGTCAGAGCATTCGGTACGCAAAAATTTGAGGAAAACCGCTTTGATAAAGCGAATCAAGATTTGACCAAGACCAATCTATTCGTCAACCGCGTAATGGTATTTATGTTTCCAGCCATGATGCTGATCATGAACTTCATCACCCTGCTCATCGTATGGGTCGGATCCAAGCAAATCGCCGATTCCTCCATGCAGGTCGGTGATATGATGGCGTTCATGCAATACGCCATGCAGATCATCATGTCCTTCTTGATGATCTCGATGATGTTCATCATGGTTCCACGTGCATCCGTATCTGCAACACGGATCGCTGAAGTGCTGGAAACCGAGCCTACGATTATCGATCCAAAGCAGGCTAAACCATTTAATAACAGCAAGCATGGCGAAATTGAGTTCAAGAACGTCAGCTTCCGCTACGAGAATGCGTCCGAGGATGTGCTGCATAACATCAGCTTTAAGGCGAGACCTGGTGAAACGACTGCCATTATCGGCTCCACAGGTGCAGGAAAATCGACCATGATCAACCTGATTCCACGATTCTATGACGTTACTTCGGGAGAAATTCTGGTGAACGGCGTCAATGTCAAAGAAGTTACGCAGTATGACCTACATGATCAAATCGGCTATGTGCCACAAAAAGGTGTGCTGCTTACAGGTACGATTAGCTCCAATCTTCGCTACGGCAAGAAAGAAGCGACTGACGAAGAGATTACGCAAGCCGCTGAGATTGCGCAGGCACTCGAATTCATCACCCAGCAGGAGGAAGGCTTCGAGAAGCCAATTTCCGAAGGCGGAACTAACGTTTCCGGCGGACAGAAACAGAGGTTATCAATTGCTCGTGCGCTTGTGAAGAAGCCACCGATCTATATTTTTGACGATAGCTTCTCCGCACTCGACTATAAGACTGATGTCGCTCTTAGACGCGCACTCAAAGCACAAACCGGCGACAGCACGGTCCTAATTGTAGCGCAGCGCATCAGCACCATTATGACAGCTGAGCAAATCATCGTGCTCAATGATGGTGAGGTCGTTGGAATCGGTACGCACGAAGAGCTTCTGAACAACTGTCCAACGTACTATGAAATTGCTGCATCCCAGCTTTCGAAGGAGGAATTACAATGAGCGACAGTGCCTCCAACAAATACAAAAAGCCTGCTCGCAGGGGTGGGCCTATGGGCGGCCATGGACCCGGAGCTATGATGGCTGGTGAGAAAGCGAAGGATTTCAAAGGAACATTCAAGAAGCTCCTTAATTATCTAGGCAAATATAAAGTAGCTATCTTCATTGTCATCATTTTTGCGATTGCATCTACCATATTCAATATTCTCGGTCCTAAAATTTTGGGTAATGCGACAACCAAAATCTTTGAAGGCGTCATGAATATGATCTCGGGCAACGGAGAAGGCATCGACTTTGGCTATATCAGTCGCATTATGATCACCCTTGTTGTTCTTTACATCATCAGTGCAGTGTTTGCTTATTTACAGGGCTTTGTGATGTCAAGTGTCTCCATGAAGGTGACTTACAATCTGCGTCGTGATATTGCCGCCAAAATCAATAAACTCCCGCTCAAATATTTTGATAAAAAGAGCTATGGGGAAGTCCTGTCGCATATTACGAACGATGTCGATGCCATCAGTCAAAGCTTGAATCAAAGCATGACGCAAATCATCACATCCGTGACAAGCATCATCGGTATTCTGATTATGATGTTCTCGATCAGCTGGAAAATGTCGCTTGTTGCGCTGTGTATCATCCCTTTATCCTTTGTGTTCATTATTGCTGTCGTAAAAAAATCACAGAAGCATTTTGTGAGTCAGCAAGAATATCTTGGCAAGGTCAATGGGCATATCGAGGAAATGTACGGCAGCCACATCGTCATGAAGGCATTTAAAGGCGAGGAGGAATCTGTCAAGGAATTTGACAAGTTCAACGACAAGCTGTACAACTCAGCCTGGAAGTCGCAATTCCTATCCGGTCTGATGATGCCGATCATGAACTTTATCGGGAACATCGGGTATGTCGCTGTCTGTATTCTAGGGGGTTACCTGGCTGTCAATGGCAGCATCAAGGTCGGGGATATTCAAGCCTTCATTCAATACATGCGTCAATTCACCCAGCCGATTGCGCAAGTAGCCAACATCTCGAACGTCCTGCAGCAGACCGCTGCCGCAGCCGAGCGTGTCTTCGAATTTCTGGCTGAAGAAGAAGAACCTGCCGATACCAAGACGCCGGCTTCCGTACAGGACATCAAAGGCGATGTAAGCTTTGAGGATGTGCATTTTGGCTACAATGAAGACAAAACAATCATCAATAATTTCTCGGCTACGATCAAGAATGGTCAAAAGGTCGCGATTGTCGGACCGACTGGCGCCGGAAAAACGACGATCATTAAGCTGCTGATGCGGTTCTATGATATTCAGGAAGGTGCTATTCTGATCGATGGTGTGAACATCAAGGACTTTACGCGCCATGATCTGCGCTCCTTGTTCGGCATGGTGCTCCAGGATACTTGGTTATACAACACCAGCATCAAGGAAAATATCCGTTATGGTAAGCTGGATGCTAGCGATGAAGAGGTACTGAAGGCAGCCAAAGCAGCTCAGGTCGATCACTTCATTCGCACCCTGCCGGACGGTTATGATATGGTGCTCAATGAAGAAGCAAGCAATGTCTCTCAAGGTCAGAAGCAGCTGCTGACCATCGCTCGCGCGATACTAGCCGATCCGCGGATCCTGATCCTAGACGAAGCGACAAGCTCCGTCGATACACGGACCGAGACCCTGATTCAGAAAGCAATGACCAATCTGATGAAAGGGCGTACCAGCTTCGTAATCGCGCATCGCTTGTCTACGATCCGCGATGCCGATATGATCCTTGTTATGAAAGATGGCGATATTGTCGAGCAAGGGAATCATGAAGAGCTGCTTGCCAAAGGTGGCTTCTACGAAAGCCTCTATAACAGTCAGTTTGATGATGTTGAAGCAAGCTAGTTAAGACTCAAACCGATACAAAAAATTAACAGCGTAGGATGAAGACAAGGATTAACTAGTCTTCATCCTACGCTGTTTTTCTTTCATTCTTAAAGAGCTTCTCTCTCTCCTTCTGGAGACTTCTGCCTTAGTTGTTGCGGAGAGACGTCATACACCTTCCTGAACATTTTGGAGAAGTAGGAGAAATTGTGATAGCCAAGGGTCTTGGCGATATCCGAGATCGGCATCGTTGAAGTCGTGATCAGGTCCCTAGCCAAGGACATACGGGCATTCAAAATATAATCCGTGATCGATTCTCCCAGCTCCCGCTTGAATAGCCGCGACAAGTAGGCCGGATTCAAATATACATAACTAGCGAGCTCCTCTCTAGTAATCGGCTCGCTTAAATGCTCGGTAATATAATATTGAATCCGCTGAATGACAGAATGATTCTGATGCAGCTCATTATAGATAATTCTTACGACTTGGAGAGCCTCAGCTTCCAATTGTGGAAGACTACGTGGCTGGTCATTCAGCAGTAGCCCATCCTCACCCTGCAGCAACTCGACCGCATGTAGCCCGTTCTTGTGCAGAACATAGTGCGTCATCTGCATAAATTCATTGCGGAATCCCTCCAGCTCGGCCAAAGATAAACGATGGAGCTCCATCATCTCTGATATTCGGCAGCGGATTTCCTGCTGTAGTTCCTCCAGCTTGCCCTGCTCCAATAGAATCGTCCACGTAGAAATCCGCGGTATCATCGACTTGGTGGAAGGAGTGCTGAGCGAAGCCAGCGTGTATACCTGATTAGACTTGTTCACATTGTTGTATTCGATCTCCAGAAGCTGTTTACACATATCCGCAATCTCATACAAGCTGACATTTCTACCGATATAACAGGAAATATTGCAATCGAAGTATTCAAGGCAGTTCTGAATGTATTTCTCACATCGTGTAAGCAGTCCTGAAGGATCTCCCACCTCTTCTCGATCCCCCATTATAATGACGATATTAACACCTTGCTTAGTTTGAATCACCTCACCCTTGCCACTGGGGAGTAGCACCTCGGCAGCGCCTTTGCGAATCGCATACTCGATAATCTCCTCATCCCGCGTAGTGAACTCGCGCAGCCAAGATTCCACGCTGACGAGTACGGGGAGGAAGGTGAATTGTTCAAGCCCTGACAACTGATGCTGCTCTAAAATGCCTGCGATATTATCCGGAGAGCATACGATCCTGCCCGAGAATAGATCATTCCAGAACTTGTCGGTGATCAGGGGCTTCTGTCTACTCCACATTTCATAGTAGGGCTTATAGTGCTCACGCAGTCGTACCAATTCCCGTTCTTGCCGAATGGACTCAAGCGCCCGGTTGATCGTATCCTCGAGCACATCGAACTGGACCGGTTTCAGCAAATAATCGAACCCATCCAACTGAATTGCCCTCTTCATGAAGCTGAAGGCGGAGTGGGCAGTCAGGAAGATCGTCTCCGTCTCGGGAGAGATCTCGTTCACCTTCTCAAGTAGCTCGATCCCCGTCCCCTTGGGCATTTCGATATCACAGATCATGACATCGATCGCCGTGCGCTCGAACACCTTCAACGCATCCCGCATATTATAGGCCTCATATACTTCAGATACCTGCAGTCTTTCCCAATTCACACCGCTGCGAATACCCATTACCGCATAGATCTCATCGTCTACAATCAGTGCCTTAAACATGCTTCTCCCCCATTCTACATCAATAAGATGTAAATTGTTCAACTGTTCGAAAAGGAAGTACAATTTGAATTCGTGCCCCAGCACCCGAAGCATTATCGAACTCCAATCGGGCATCGTCTCCGAATAGATGCTTTATCCGGTACTGAACATTGGAAATACCGAGATGCTCTCCATTCTGATGCTCCAGATAACTACCGGAACTCAGCATATGCAGTATCTCCGGCGGGAATCCGTTACCATTGTCCATGATAACAATTTGCAGCCTGCCCTGTTCGATTAAGCCAATAGCGATATCAATATGGAACGGGTGATCCATGAAGTCAAAGCCATGCTTAATGGCATTTTCAATGAACGGTTGAATCAACAGCGGTGGAATCGCGGCTTCTTCTGCACCATCGGCCATATGAATCTCATAGGTAATGCGTTCGGGAAAGCGGACCTGCTGAATTTTAATATAGCTCTCCATATGCTCCATTTCTTCTTGGACAGTGACAGCGACTTGGTGCGTTCTCGTCGTGAAGCGGAAGTATTTGACTAGATTCATACACATCAGCTGTATGACGCTGTAATTTTTTATCTCGGCCAAATTGTAGATAATGTTAATCGTATTCAGCAGAAAGTGAGGGTTAATCTGCAGTTGCAAATGCTTGAGCTCAGCCTTATGCGCTTTGATCTGCTCCTCATATACACTGGTCGTCAGTTCATGGATTTCGGCGGCCATACTGTTAAAGGTCTCATTAATAATTGCAAATTCCTTGGCTTTGGAAGATTGAAGCCTGATATTCCAATCCCCATGCTTAATTCGACGCATACCATGAACGAGATTATTCATTGGCTTAAGAATGATATCGTTCAAATAGATCAAATAAATGATCAGAATGAACAGCGCGCCAACGGAAATGAGAATAATGCCACGGCGGAAATTGTTCAGGTCCTTTAGCATTTGCTCTTCGGGAACAAAGACACTAAGAATTACATCCGTACCCTGAACCGGGTTCGTGACCGCGATATATTTACGACCATTCTGCTTCACAACCTGATAACCGGCGTTTGGTCCAGAACCTAGGGAAATGGGCCGGCTCGAATCGATAGCGTCTGCGCTTGTTATCAGTTGTCCCTGATGATTGAGGAAGCCCGCGAGCCCCTCTTCAGATTGAATAATATCGAGCGGAATCACCAGATTCTCCAATTCGATGAAGGCACCAAGATAGAGGTCATCCCCTGCATTCACCAGACGGATTAGAGCATATTTCCCCTTGTTGTATTCAACCGCTCTCCATTCCCGAAAGAAATCGCTATTCGGCTTGGCCTCCTTAACTATTCTCTCGATGGTCGACTTGATCGCATTCAACCGTTCATAGAACTTTTCTTTAATCGGTGTCGTGAAGAGGTCACGGTTCCGTAGCGAATAAACAAACTGCAGATCAACGCTGTTGTCGAATCGATGATACCTGGTAAATGTATTCAGAATGTTGGCCTTGGCCAGATAATAGTCAACCGGATCATGGAGCAGCCCAGGCAGCGCGGCGAGATTCGGATCTTCCACGGCGACGTTATAGAGAAAATTCGTCTCTTTGTTCAATGCTGCCTCGATTTGTTGAGAATACAGGATCATTGAATTCTTGTTGGATTCAGCGACCTGTTCACGTATCGTATTCGAAGCATAATAATTGTTGTAGAGCATGAGTCCAACCAAGGGAACTGTAATCACGACGAAACCGATAATCAGTTTGAAACGAAGCGACTGCTTAATATTCGACCTCATGAACATTCTATCTACCCCGGATCATGCAAAATTAGTATGAACCTCTATCATTCACAGTGATGCCCTCTTAAATAAATGTTCAAAGGCTCATCTATCCCGAGTATAATTTCCGGTAGGACAAAAAGGAATCCCTAGTTAGGACTATACCAATCGTCCCGCTTCAGAATCCCTTTTTTAGAGGTTGTTCAAAAAGTCCGCTTTTGATCACGAAGTAACACTGAGAGCTTATTTGACATCGAATCTTGAATTCAGCCGGGTCTTCCGGTGCTCACGTACCAACTACGTACGCTCCGCTCCTCAGACCCTAGCTTCATCCAACCTTCTCGGTGCTGAAAACCGGCCTTTTTGAACACGCATTTATAGCTCGCCTTTGCTTCTATCTATTTCTGTGTCGCAGCCCATTCAGCCAACTGCTTATCGACCTCAGCCTTGACTTTGTCAAAACCAGCGGACTTGCGTTTCTCTTTCCACTTCTCGATCAATTGTTCTGGATCTACTGCTCCAGATCGCAAGGTATCTTCGAATTCCTTCTTCACATTCTCGATTGATGCCAATTCCGATTTAACTGGCTCCTGGTCAAAGGAGAAGCCTAGAGCAATAGAACGCTCCGATCTGTCATTGAACTTCTGGAATTCCTCCCATTTGTTCGGATCTTCATTCGCCCACAGGTAAGAGTTGAACTGGTTGCCGAACATCCAGCCGCCGGGGTTAGGATAACCTTCTGTATCGGCATTAACGCCCTCTGGATAATCGATAACATTGTCACTGACTTTCACATAATGCTTGCCTTCAATGCCCCAATCGAGCATATTCAACAGTACCGGATCCGTATAGAGCAAATCTAGGAACATCATCGCCCTTGCCGGGTCTTTTGAAGTCCGGGAAATACCGAGCATCGCACCTTGAGCATCCCCCGTTGTCGTGAATGGCTCCGCCGTCTCAACCTGAACCAACTCAACGCCAGCGTTGATGCTCATCTCCTTGTCCTTACCTGGCTTCAACGATTGGGCAACCGCGAAGGCCTTACCTGCTTTGATCATATTGAGGCCCTGATCAGAATCCGAAGTCAGAATATCCTTGTCAAACCAGCCATTTTGATTCCATTGATGCATCCGTTTGTAGAAGTCGATGAATTGGGGATCCTCCAATGTATCAATCGCCTTAATCTCTGTGCTTCCCCGAGGGATACTCAAATTTGCTACGACCCCATCATAGTTAGCTGCTTCCCAAATATTTGTAAATTTTTTCGATACGATAGGAGTTACGCCAGGCTCTTTCTCTTTAATCGTCTGGAACATTACTTCCATATCTTCCATGGACTTGACGCCATTAATATCAAATCCATATTTATCAACCAATTTCTTGTCTAGCAGGAAGCCGAAGCCTTGACCGAATTCCTTCTTGGTAGGAAGGGCGTACAGCTTACCGGAG
>DASYFA010000126.1:0-16184 GCA_036498705.1 Paenibacillus sp. | reverse complement strand
AGATGGCAAATCTGTACGCAGTAGCGGCTCACCGCCGGTCAAACGAATCTTCTTTACGCCTAAAGAAGCAAACAATTCGGCCACCATGGTGATTTCATCGAAGGTTAACAGCTCACATTGCGGCAAAAACCTATAGTCATCCCCAAAGATCTCTTTGGGCATGCAGTAGGTACAACGAAAATTACAGCGATCCGTAACGGAAATTCGCAAATCTCGTATCGGCCTATGCAGTTGATCGCGCATCGGTTCTATTTTCATGGCAGCTTCCCTTCTTTCATCCACGCCAAGGTGCATTCTTATCTTGAACCTGACTCCGGCTTCTGCCGCTGATCACCGATCCATTCTTCGCCATTCTCCCAAATTTCCTTCTTCCAAATCGGCACCATTTCCTTAATACGCTCAATCGCGTATTCATTCGCCTCATATGCTGCCTTACGATGCGAAGAAGAGACCGAGATGACCACAGCAATATCGGAAATATGCAGCTCCCCAATACGATGCGCGATCGCAACACGGGAGCCTGGCCACTTCTCTTCAATCTCTCTGCCGATTTGAGCTAGCATCCTTTCGGCCATCGGAATATATGCCTCATAAGCCAAATATAGAGTTCTCACGCCTTGGGTCCATTCACGAACATGCCCCGTAAAGACTGTCACCGCCCCCGCACCCGGATGTAGTACGTAATCGATATAAGGCTGTACCTCAATTGGCTGTTCAACAATTTCGAATTGCTTCATTGTCCCTCACCCTGCATAAGTATATATATTAACGGACTACTTCCTCAGGTAGCGGCTCATTATCCGAGAATAAATCCGGGTTATCATGCAGCATTTCCGTCAATATATCCGTCATCTGCACTGTATCACACACCCAGACATCGGCGTCACCGAACTTCACCTTACGGATAGCCCCTTCTCGTTCAAGTATCTTCTCCACCTTCCAGAAATGCTCAGACCACGACAGTCCATAATGACGCCGGGAAGGTACCGGAATCTCCGTTCCATCACCAAGCACAACGAATAATTGCTCATGGCTATCCGTAATCCTGCCAGGAATGTCTACCCACTCCTCGATACCATGAATGAAGGTATTACGTCTTAGATCGACGCCTAAAAGCATAATCGTCGCTTGGCGGTCCAACAGCTTGCCCCATGGAGATTCCCTATGGCAAGGTGTATCGCATAATTCCGCCCCAGCTACGAACTCAGCCGCGTCCTCGCCCAGTGCAGCCACGGAATGTGTCGGGTGATAAGAACGAATCACACCGTCGCGCCCTCGGAACAGTTCGGGCAGAATGCCGACGCAGGATGGAGAAATCTCCACATAGAACTTCGGATTATCTGCATTAATGTAAGACCAGGTATGGGTCGGAAGAACAAGTAGTCCCTCCTTCATATATTCGCTCAGTGCGTCCAGAACTTTATCGGCTCCTCCATCTACTTCACCAATACTCTTCATGGATGAATGAACGAGCAAGGTTCCTTGGCGATCGATATTGGCCGCAGCGAGTTGATTGATTAGACTATGACATGTATGCATTATTATGAGCCTCCCATATTTCGTGATGCAAGACCATTATGGCTCATTATATCCTAGTTGCCTGTAATAACAAGCCTTTAGATCACGATTAGTGCATCCAATCCGAGGCCATGGTACCGCAAGCCGTAATATGTAGACAACAAAAAAACTGACACCGGAAATTGTACCGCGCATCAGTCTAATTCTTAGAATTGATCATATAATTTGTTACTCCATCTTCTAAGGTTTCTTGCTTCAATATCCAAAGTCCAGATTCGGTTTGACCGATTAATTCGGCACGTACCTCCTCTTTACGTTACGTTCGAGGTGGTTTACTATGTTATTCTGAGAGTTGAGAATGGGAATTGAAGCTGGTGTTGGTCAATACTGCGAGCATCCGCTCATCTTCCACCATGGTAGACCCACATTGAGGGCAAGTAGGGTGATTCACAAAAGCAAAGTTACGTCTCATCCAACCGTTGCAATCTTCATTCGAGCAAGACCATATGGCCGTGATTTCCTCAGGAATTTCCTCCATTTGCTTTTTTCGCGAGTTGTACATGAAGCATCCCTCTTTCCTATCTGGAATGATTAGCTGGTAAAATAAAATGCCCCAAACTCGAGCGTCTGGGGCATATTATCTTCAGGCAAGCTTACAGTTTAACAACGTTCTCAGCTTGAGGACCGCGGTTACCTTGTACCACGTTGAACTCAACACGTTGGCCTTCGTCCAAAGATTTGAAACCGTCGCCAACGATCGCGCTGAAATGCACGAATACGTCATTGCCGCCTTCAACTTCGATAAAGCCAAAACCTTTCTCTGCGTTAAACCATTTTACTGTTCCTGTTTCCATGAATATTACCTCCAAAAATAAATTTATATGACCTCTATATTTTTTAAAAAATAAAAATCACATATTGCACAAGGCTACGCGCTTAAAATCATAACCCTCTACAATATGTGAGTTCAGGTCAAAATTCCAATTACTTTCATTCTAGTTGACTTCACAAAAATAATCAACTGTAATAATTTGAATTCTATGCCTGCAACCCTGTGTAAAGAATGATTCAAGTCACCATCATTAACGCCTGTAACAAAATATGGACCGTACTGAGGCCATTTCTAACTTTCCTAGTGTGCTCGAAACACACTCTTATAATATAGTCGGGGACCGGAGAAAATATACCTGATTATGTAAAAAAACCAGTGTATACTGTCCAGTACCCGATTATACATAGCCCGGAAATATCCATATTATTAGAAATAACATCAAATGATCGATTGCAAACGAACGATCGCCTGAGCCCGATCAACAACCTCTAACTTACTGTATAAATTACTGATATAACTCCGGGCAGTACCTTCGGCAATATGAAGTGCATCGGCAATTTCTCGGTTATTCAAACCTTTGATAATTAGCTGAGCAAGCTCTTCCTCTCGCTCCGTTAGCTTTATATGCTCTTGGGTCGATCTTTGCCAATGCTCATATTCCTCATTGAACCGGCTCATCCGTGCCGCAAGTTTCGCCGCAACCGCTGCGGGCAGAACAAATTGTCCAGCCACAGTATCGCGGATTGAAGCAATCATTTTATCCGCATCCATATCCTTCAGCATATATCCGCTCGCCCCATTAGCCAAGCCTTCTACTATATAATCCGTCTCGATAAAAGTCGTCAGAATAAGAATAAATACATCGGGGTGACTCTGCTTAATTCGCTTCAGTGCACTAATTCCATCCATGATCGGCATACGGATGTCGAGCAGCACAAGATCCGGCCGTAGTGTCTCAACCATATCACAAACTTCCTCACCATTTCTGGCAACACCTATGACCTCAAGATCATCCTCTAGATCAAGAATCGTCCGCAGACCTTCCCGCGTCAGCATTTGATCATCAGCAATCAATATTGATATCCTCTTCATACCTTCTCTCCAATCCAACGCGATGCGTAAGGCAAACTTATCACGATCTCACAGCCTTGATTCAATTGCGTCTCAATGGCAAGGCTCCCCCCTAAGTGCTCGACCCGATCTTTCATTGCCTTCAGCCCAAACCCCATCTTGATATGCTCTGCCCCTTGGCCCCGGTCCTTAAGCTTGAACTCGATGTTAAAACCCACCGTTCGTAGGCTGAAATGGAACTCTGTGCTTCCGCCATGCCTGATTCCATTCGTCAGGCCTTCCTGCAGAGCGTGATAGATCGTCTTCTTCTGAGTCGCTGACAGCTCAGGCAATTCATAAATGGAGGTCTGGATAACTACTCCTGTATTTCGCTCTGTATCGTGGATCAACTGCTTCAGGATCGGCATGAAATCTGCATGCTTGTCCTCCTTCAGCATATGGACGGCTCCGCGGATTTCATTCAGACTGTGTCTGACCAATTCCTGCGCTTCCTTCAATCGCCCGGAAGCAGCCTCTGCATCCTTGTGGAATAGCCGTCTCCCCGCCTCAATCTGCAAAATCGTCGAAGTGAGCGTGTGACCCACAATATCATGAATTTCCTGGGCGATCCGATTCCGGTCCTCATAGATCGACACTTCGGCCAGAGCGACAGCTGTCTCATGCATCGATAGTTCTAGGCTGCTGGTACGCTCGGCAACCTGTTCTTCCAGACTATCCTTAAGAACCTGGATCCCGGTATACAGCCTAGCATTGACAATGGAAATTGCACATTGCGAGCCAAGCAGCTTTAATATATCAAGCCGCCCCGGGGTGAATACGCCGGCAGACAGCTTATTCTCCATATAGAGCAGACAGATCAGTTTATTCTGATACATGATGGGTAAGCATATGACCGATTTCAATCCCTGATAACGGATATAGCGGTCTCGTGCAAACATCCCTTCCTTCGAGGCTTCATGAAGCACGATCTCTTCCTTGGTTCTAGCTGCATAGCCAATAATAGCTGATGGAATAAGAGCTGAATCCTCCTCATACGGGATCGATTGGATATGGAGATCCTCAGGGGTTCCGTATGCTTCAATCACCCATTTCCCATCCTGATCGAAAAGAAGGGCTCCTGAATCTGCACCGGCATTATGCAACATAATACGCATCAGCTTATGGAGCAGGCGGTTCATTTCCATCTCTCCTGATAGCGCTTGTGCCGACTGCATGACTGATAAATAATCGATATTCTCCAGGCCTTGTTCCCGTCTTCTTTGCAGTAAGTAGCCGTATTGCCGCTCCATAGAAGCCACTTTTGCAGCGGCTCCCCACTTACCGTATGCTTCATAAGCTTCTGATAGGTAGAGCTTCGCTAATTGCAGCCTGTCTCTACCGATCCAATATTTCCCGCAACACTCTGCAGCCATGGCAAGATCATGGATATGACCATACTTGCGTGCGGTTCCAATCGCCAGTTCATACCACTCTTCTGCCTGATACCATTTACCGCTAACCCGGTATAACTCTGCTCTTACCAGCTGATATTTGTGCAGATTGTTATGAGGGCAGCGATCGGCGAACTTCTTCAATTTCTTCAACCGCTTGCGTATACCTGCTCTATATTGTCGCTGCTTAGCTACAGACGCTTGCTCGTATAGCTGAGCCCACACCAATGATTCATAAGTATCCTGAAGTATATAATCGAACTTTTCTAAGCGGAATTTTGCAATAACCGCTGCCTGTTCCAGTGCCTCCTGCGCTTGTTGATATTCTCCTAGAATATATCCGCACAAGTATTGATGGATGTAGACCAGCTCCTGGACCATATTTAACTCATCACCATGAACAAACTGGACAAACTCTTTGCTAGTTATATCTATCGATGCAAAGGGGTCCTTTGTTGATCTATAACCTGTCATACGGGCAAGCACTGCGGTAAATACCTCTATCAGCTTCAGATGATAGCTATTGTTATGCCTCAGAAAATCCCCGGAGTGGGAGAGCAGTCTCTCATAGATATCCTCGAGGGGATGTCCGTAGATCAGATCCATCGCCCCACTAATTAGAACACTCTGATTCCCCTGCCATAAGTCTCCAGACTCGAGCCCGACCTTCCCTGCGTATTCACGGAAAATATCGAGCAATCCCGGGTCGTATTGGCGCCAGCTATCCGAGCAGAGTGAGAAGGTGGTAAGCGCCTTAGAATAGAGTAAAGAATAAGGCTTGGCCAACTCGCAGGCCATCATACCCCATTTATAAGCCTCTTCATCACGTTGGAATTGAAAGCAAAGAAACAGTGCATATCCCGCAAAGCCAATAGAGGCCTCCGGAGTTATTCCATAATCCAATGTCATCTCAATCATCGTACAGATAGAAGAGACCCAGCCCTTCTGATTCACATAGAAGCAGGCATTGCTTGTATATACCAATGTCACCATGGCCTCCTTGCGCGCCTCATCTGTCATTACCGGTAACTGAAGCAAGGTCTCCGGAGAGTACTTGCGCAGCCTCCGGCCCACCCTTAGAAGCTGGAGTACAAGTCCGATTGTGCCAGGTTCAAAAGCGTGCTTCACTCCCAGTAATTCCAGACTTCTGGCGCCTAGAGATATGACCTCTTCATGATGATCATGAGAGGATTCCAATTGAAGCTTGATCATATATACAAGTGCCTTATCTTGAGAACCTTCTGTACGATAGAGCAGCAGGCTAAACAATCGTTCCGCCTCTTCCAAATGGGAGCAGAGAAATTCTGCTTCAGCCCGTTCCCGATAAATCTGAAAGGTCAGCGCATAATCACGATCCCAATACTCTTCTGTCAACAGACCTGTTGCATTTCGTAAGTAGACGAGTGCTGTCTCATAGGCCGTAGCTTGCTTGGCCCTCAAGCCAGCTTGCAGGTTCAGTTCTACCGCATATCTTCTATGCTTGGGGTCACCGAGCCGATTCAAAGCTCTGTTCAAATGATTCACCGCAGTAAACACACTGGACTCATCTCCATTAGGCAATTGTTCCGCTAAATAAATGCCTAATCTTAAATGTATTTTCTGACGCTCGGACTCGGGAATTAGCCCATAGGTTTCTTGCCTTACGTAATCATTTAGAAATTGATATACCTGTCCATGCCCAGTAAGATGAATGAAGTGTTCCTGAATGGTAAACCCCAATATCTCCTTAACTTCCTCTATGGAGCATTCAGAGATGAGACTAAGCAATTCCAAGCTAAATCTATCCCCTAGACATGCCGCCTGTCCCAATATACCCGCTTGCTGCTCCGTAAGGGTCTTCAGTTTATCCGCTACGTAAGACCCCGCATTTCCCGGCACATTCATGCCTGTTATATACTGCAGATCCCAACGCCATCCGCGAATCTCTTCATCAAAAGTGATCCTTCTCTCTGCGATCAGGTCGTGTAGAAGACGCTGTAGGAACAGTGGGTTCCCTCCCGTCTTATGGAATAAAGTCTGGACCAACCGCTCGTCTCCGGACTCATCATAGTGAACCGTATCCTTGAGTAATTGCTGTAAATCAACCGGACTAAGCCCCTGTAGATGAATATTACTCATCTTAAAATGAGCTGCCTTCAGACGATCTTCCAGAAGCATTACGGAATTCGAGGCCGGCTCCTCAATATCCCTGCAAGCCAAGATCACTAGAATATGCTTCAGCTCGGAATCATTTAATAAATGAATAAGATATTGCAGCGAAGCTTCATCAATCAAGTAGAGGTCATCGATAAATAGAACCAGCGGGTGGCCTTTCTGCGAGAATACCTGGATGAATCGTGTCATCAGCAGATGGAGTCGTTGCTGCGCCTCTAACGACGGAAGCGGTTGTACCGGGGGCTGCTCGCCGATCAACAGTTCTAGTCTTGGAACCAGTTCAATCAGCAATTGTCCTAAGCCGTCTAATACCTCCAATACACGAAGTCTCCAAATCTCAATATGTACCTTACTCTCCATGAACAGACTGCCTAGTAATTCATCAATGAGCTGTATCCATACATCAAACGGGGGCGCAGACGAATTAGAAGCCGACTTGGCTTGAGCGAAAAATCCTTCATAAGAGGGAGTATCTAGAATCGCCCTCTGAACTAAAGAGGTCTTCCCGATTCCCCACTCCCCTCGTACCCATACCACTTGCGCCTCTCCCTCGCTCACCTGCTCTAATATCGCCAATAGCTGCTGCTGTTCCTCTTGCCGTCCATAGTATCCTATGGTGGAACCCCATCTCTCTGGAACATCATGGCTTCCCAGAACAAAGGGATCGATCTTCCCTGAGGCTTGATAGCGGAGCAGACATTCCTCCAGGTCATACTTGATCCCATATGCACTGGAATATCGGTCCTCCGGCATCTTCTGCATACATTTTCCGAGAATATCCGAGACCGTTACAGGTATGGAAGGGAACTTAAGATGTAAAGGGTCTGGATCACGGGCAATATGGCGATAGACAATATTCGAGGCATCCTGAAGATCAAATGGCAGGCTGCCCGATAACAGTTCATACAATATGATTCCAAGTGAATAATAGTCGGAGCGGAAATCGGAACTTCTCCCCGTTCTTCCTGTCTGTTCGGGTGACATATACGGTAATACCGATTCAGGTCTGCTGCTTGTAATGGAGAGCGGGCTCTTATTCAGATCAGTAGAGCATGAGCGAAGATCAATGAATCTAACGGCCTTCGTAGCCGGATTTACATAGATATGGAGAGGAATGATCTCATGAAGCGTAATATTCTCGCGTTGAAGATGAGTAAGGCACCGGACAATCTCTATAGCTATCTCGAGCAAAGCAGTTAAATCAAATGACTCGATGCCAGAGCGCAGTAATTGATCGAGCGTTAAGCCACCATGATCCTGCAGAAGCAAAACAGGCCGATTTCTCAGCATTTGCAGGCCGTAAGCCTCTACCGTCCCTCTCCCGTCCAGCTTGAGAAGAAGATCTAACTCGTAGTGAAGAGAGTCTACTAGCATCTGCTGCGGGTACTCTTCACAAGTCGTCTTAGCGATCACATATTGTCCGTCCGAAAGACGACGCAGCCGATACAACTCAATCTCTTCATTGCCGCTCAGTCTGCCCACGGTCTCGTAACCCGATAACTCGAACATAGCACGATCCTCCTTGGAGCTTCCGATAATTCGAGGAAATATTAATCATTATATCATCCCAATCCTCCGTGATTATACAGTTAATAACATACCTTACCTATAGCAAAGAAGGCAGAAAGTCCCCTATTGGGATAACCTGCCTTCCTTGTCTCATCCTGCGGTTATTGGATTAGCTGAAACCGCAAATGCCTGGTGATATCTACAAGACTTGACTGATCTGATGGACCTATCCGATTCTCTACGGCCAGTACAGCAAATTTTCCCATTTGATCGACCTGGACTGTAATCAAACTACCCATTACTTGTCCACCGAGCTCTACCCATATCTGATTCATGTCATCGAAATAATGTATGGCAGCCTGCTTCCCTTCTCCAATCTTCGATGGGTCAAATTTCAGGGTTAATACAATCGGCCTAGACAAATCATCCGGGATATCCTTAAGTTCAAATACTCCGCTGGCAAGATTCCCTCCAGCATTTCCCAGTATAGCAGTATTGGTTACCATAGTTATCAGCTTCATCATGGCGCAGGTAGTCGCCTCCCATTCATCGCTATACGTTCATCGCTATATGTTCATCGCTATATGTTCATAGTAATGTACTGCGGTTCGACAAAATAGTGAGTATTGTCATCACTTTTGTCATATGACAAATTTTTTTACTCTACATTGATATTGAATTATCTTTTTATGCGACGAATCATCGTTTACATTCTGTTTAAAAACCAGTGATATGATCCGGTTACGATAACAAGTGAGTGTTATGGAATGGAGGAAATCACATTGGGACAGATAAACAATAAATCAAACAACAGTGAATGGGCCGTAGAGGCTCATGGACTTATTAAAACATTCGGAGATAACCGCGCAGTGGATGGTGTGGATTTGAAGGTGCGGGCCGGATCGATCTATGGCGTACTCGGACCTAACGGAGCGGGTAAGACGACGACAATCCGCATGTTGGCCACGTTACTGCGGCCGGATGCCGGAACAGCAACGATCTTTGGTCATGACGTGATTAAAGAATCTCAGATCGTGCGGCAGTTGATTGGCGTAACGGGGCAATACGCTTCCGTTGATGAATCGCTCAGCGCTACTGAGAATCTGATCATCTTCTCGCGACTGCTCGGCTTGTCACGTAAAGAGGCAAAGCATAAATCAGAGGAACTGCTGGAGGAATTCGGTTTATCCGAGGCGGCAAGACGTCCACTTAAAAATTTCTCCGGCGGCATGCGTCGCAGATTGGATCTGGCCGCTAGCCTGATCGCGCAGCCGCCGCTCATCTTCCTCGATGAACCGACGACCGGTCTCGACCCGCGTACACGCTCCCAGATGTGGGATACGATTCGCCGATTAGTGGATACAGGATCGACCGTACTGCTTACAACGCAATATCTAGAAGAGGCCGACCAACTAGCTGACCGGATCGCCGTGATTGATTACGGTAAGGTCATCGCTGAAGGCACTGCCGATGAATTGAAGATGTCCGTCGGCACTTCGTCCCTGCATCTACGAGTGGAGCAAGCGCAGGATATCGAGATGGCTCGCCGCCTGATCGAGCGGGTGCTTAAAGTACCGTCCGGCATCTCCTCGGAAGCCGGAGAGATTACAGCGCCGATGGCGAATGCTGATCTCGTCACCGATCTGTTGATCTCGCTGCGCAGCGAAGGAATTGCTCTGTCCGAGATGAGCGTGCAGAAGCCGACACTCGACGAGGTCTTCTTAACGATCACCGGTCAACGGCCAACTGATGCGGAGGGTGCCTCTGCACCAGCCTATGAATCCAAGAGCATGGAGGGAACAACCATATGAGAGCTTCCATTCAACCTGTATCTGAACGCAAATTAAAGAACCATACCAGCTTCACACAATCGCTACGCCATTCGCTAACGATGGCTTACCGGGGCCTGCTCAAAATCCGCCGCACACCAGAGCAATTGTTCGATGTCACGCTGCAGCCGATCATTTTTACACTGATGTTTACCTATATTTTCGGTGGGGCGATCTCCGGTGATGTGGCTAGCTATCTACCTGTTATTATTCCCGGCATTCTCGTACAAACTGTAATTACGACGTCTATCGTTACCGGCGTTCAGCTGCGCGAGGATATGGACAAAGGCGTGTTCGACCGCTTCAAGTCACTGCCGATCGCGCGGATCGCCCCGCTTGCAGGGGCGCTGCTTGCCGATACAATCCGCTATACGATTGCGACCACGCTGACCTTTACCATGGGATATATTATGGGCTATCGACCAGAGGGAGGCCTGGAGCATGTAGCCTTGGCCGCGATTATCGTCATTCTCTGCTCCTGGGCCATCAGCTGGATCTTCGCTTTCTTCGGTGTCATTGCCCGTACGGCCTCAAGTGTGCAGGGGATCTCGATGCTCGTGCTGTTCCCGCTCACGTTCCTCTCCAACGCATTCGTTCCTGTGGACACGATGCCTAACTGGCTGCAATGGTTCGTGAAGATCAATCCGATTTCGCATCTCGTCACCGCCGTCAGGAATTTGGCCAATTCAGGTACCGTCGGCTGGGATCTAGCCATCTCCCTCATCGGTGCTGCTGTTATTGTAGCCATCTTCGCGCCGCTTACAGTAAGCGCCTATATGCGTCGGACTTAAAGCATTCTAGAAAATACAAATCACTTATGTTACTGTTAAATGACAAAAATCACAACCAATGTGCAAACAGCAGGAGGCAGTAATTAGTGGAACTTGGAATAAGCAGCTTTGTTGAGACAACACCTGATGTAGAGACAGGTAAGACAATAAGTCATGCAGAACGGTTGCGGGAAGTCGTTGAGGAGATCGTGCTCGCCGATCAGGTTGGATTGGATGTATACGGAATAGGTGAACATCATCGTCTTGATTATGCCGCTTCATCCCCCGCTGTCGTTCTTGGAGCAGCGGCAGCGATGACGACAAGAATCCGTCTCTCCAGTGCGGTTATGATTCTCTCATCGGCCGATCCGGTACGCGTCTTTCAGGATTTCGCAACGCTGGATGGAATATCGAACGGACGTGCTGAGATTATGTTCGGCCGGGGTTCTTTTACAGAGTCGTTCCCTCTATTCGGATGCGATCTGGCGGACTATGAAGAGCTGTTCGATGAGAAGCTGGATCTTTTGTTGAAAATCCAAAAATCCGAGAAAGTGACCTGGAGCGGTAAGCACCGCGCAGCTATACAGAATCTGGGGATTTATCCGCGACCTGTTCAGGATCCCCTTCCAATATGGATCGGCAGTGCAGGAAGCCCGGAATCCGCAATCCGTGCAGGTTCACTCGGACTACCGTTTGTATTGGCGATTATTGGACCAGTCCACCCTTTGGATTATGCAGAACAGGTGCGGTTATACAAGGAAGCGGCAACCCATGCCGGTCATGATGTATCCAAACTGACGATTGCATCCCATTCCCATGGTTTCGTTGCGGAGGACACGCAGACCGCGATCGAGAAATTCTTCCCTTCAACTTATACTAGAACCAATGTGCGAGCCGTTGAGAAAGGGTCTGCTCCCTACCATCGTTCAGATTATGATGCGGCTTGCAGTCCGGAGGGAGCTCTATATGTTGGTGATCCAAGAACCGTCGCTAATAAAATCATTGAATTGTACAAACATGTTGGAATCACGCGCTTCATGCTGCATGTTCCGCACGGTACGATGCCGCATGCCGAAGTAATGAATGCAATCAGATTGTTCGGAACAGAGGTCGCTCCTCTTGTTCGAGAAGAGATCGAGCGTTTAAATAATTAATAGCCTGACAAATAAAATAACCCCCTTCAAGTTATGTATCTCGCGATACTAGACTTGAAGGGGGTTATGCAATTATTTTAGGAGACAACATGATAACCTTTGGCTTCAATACTTGCCTTAATATCTGAAAGATCCAACTTGGATGAGTTATATTTCACATTTACGTTATGCTCTTCAAGATTCACATGCCCCTCGGCACCGATGGCCTCTAGCGCGCCCTCGACTTTCTTGGCGCATTTACCGCAGTTCATGCCATCAACTTTTATTGTTACTTCTTGCATATTTCTACCTCCTCTCCGCTTTTGATCAGAAAACCGAACTTTTTGAATACGTATTTTAAACGGGACTCCTACCACGCCCTAGCCTTAGATCTTCACACGTTGCAGACGAAGTGCGTTTAAGACGACCGAAACCGAGCTTAATGCCATCGCCGCACCCGCCACCCATGGAGCCAATAGGCCGATAGCTGCAATCGGAATGCCAAGCGTATTGTAGCCGAGTGCCCAGAACAGGTTCTGCTTAATGTTACGCATCGTCTTCCGGCTCATATAAATGGCATCCGGGATACTCGACAGATCGCCACGCATCAAGGTGACATCAGCCGCTTCCATAGCCACGTCTGTACCTGTACCGATTGCCATACCGATATCCGCGGTGGCAAGTGCCGGTGCGTCATTGATACCATCTCCGACCATGGCCACTTTCTTGCCTTCCGCTTGAAGTTTCTTCACTTCTTCCGCCTTACCTTCTGGTAACACCTCGGCGCGAACATGATCAATACCCACTTGCGCGGCTATTGCCTTAGCGGTACGCTCATTATCCCCAGTAATCATAATTACCTGAATACCCAGTTCCTTCAGACGGCTTACAGCTGCCGCCGAGCTTTCCTTAATTGTATCGGCCACAGCTACCATACCTGCATACTCGTTATTAATCGCCACAAGCATTGCAGTCTTACCAGACTCCTCAAGCTTCGACATGGTATCATAAGCTCTATTTGCATCCACCTCATATTTATCCAACAGGCGGCGCGTTCCGATGAGCAGCTCATTGCCTTCCACTACAGCCTTGATTCCGTAACCTGGTATGGCTTCAAAAGATTCCGTATCCGGCAACTCGATATTCTTCGC
Organism: Paenibacillus sp.; assembly: GCA_036498705.1. Classification (GTDB taxonomy): domain Bacteria; phylum Bacillota; class Bacilli; order Paenibacillales; family Paenibacillaceae; genus Fontibacillus. The sequence goes on along the minus strand of DASYFA010000126.1, from coordinate 2,787 downwards.
CTTAACTCCTTCAACGATTGCTTCTGCAAGCGGATGCTCTGAGTTTTTCTCCGCTGCTCCGACAAGCCGAAGGAATTTAGCTTCTTCTCCATTTGTCAGTACATCCGTAAGCTCAGGTTTACCTTTGGTCACAGTACCTGTCTTATCCAGGATAATCGCATCAATCTTATGCGTTTGTTCCAGATGCTCGCCGCCTTTGAACAGGATACCGAACTCTGCTGCACGACCAGACCCGGCCATAATCGAGGTTGGAGTTGCCAAGCCAAGTGCACAAGGACAAGCAATAACGAGAACCGCAATCGCTTTTTCTAAGGAACCTGCAAAATCACCAGGTGTAACCAGGAAGTACCACACTAGAAAAGTCACGATTGCAATCCCAACAACAATCGGCACGAAGATGCCCGAGATTACATCCGCCACACGCTGAATTGGAGCTTTCGAGCCCTGGGCCTCTTCCACAACTTTAATGATCTGTGCAAGCGCCGTTTCTTTACCAACCTTGGTCGCTTTAATTCTTAACATACCATTCTTGTTCATGGTCGCGCCGATAACGGTATCGCCCGCCTTTTTCTCCACGGGAATGCTCTCGCCTGTCAGCATCGACTCATCTACCGATGACATTCCTTCCAGGACTACACCATCAACCGGGACTTTATCACCTGGACGAACGAGAACAACGTCTCCGGCAATCACTTCCTCGATCGGAATGCTTAATTCCTGACCGTCACGAATGACTAGAGCTGTCTTTGCTTGTAAGCCCATAAGAGACTTGATCGCTTCCGACGAACGCCCTTTGGCAAGTGCCTCGAACAATTTTCCCATCAGTACCAGCGTAATAAGCACGGCACTAGTCTCATAATACATTGATGGTCCGTGATGAACATTGCCACCGTTGACAGCCCATTGAATGGTCAGGAACAAACTGTAAAAGTAGGCTGCTGACGTTCCAAGCGAGACAAGGACATCCATATTGGCACTGCCATTGCGAAGCGCTTTATACGCCCCAATGTAGAATTGTCTTCCTATATAGAACTGTACCGGCGTTGCCAGGATCAATTGGAACCAGGGATTCATAAATATATCCGGCATCCAAATCCATGACGTAAATGAAAAGTGGCTTACCATCGACCACAGAAGTGGAAGTGACAAGATTGCGGATGCGATCAATTTGCGCTTTTGCCGCGTAATTTCATGTTTACGATGCTCGCCAGGATCAGCTTGCTCCTGCTTCAGGGAAGCCTTATAACCTATCTTCTCAACCCTTTGCTGCATATCGGAGACACTGACTTCAGCCGGATTATATTCCACGTGAGCGGTCTCCATCGCAAAGTTCACGGTCGCTTGACTCACACCCGGTATCTTATTCAGTGTCTTCTCAATTCTCGCAGCACAGGCTGCACAGGTCATGCCGCTTAATTCGAGCTCCACCTTCTCTTTGACGGTGTCATAACCAAGCTTCTGAATGCTCTGCTCCATCTTCGTAATATCAACGACGCCAGGATCATAGGTGACCGTCGCTCGTTCAATCGCGAAATTGACATTCGCTTCTGAGACACCTTCGAGCTTATTCAACCCTCTCTCAATGCGATTCGCACAAGCTGCACAAGTCATCCCTGTAATTTGCAGGGATGTCTGTTTCGTTCCTTCCATTTATATCACCCGCTTAAGGTTTAATTATTCGACGTCGTAGCCTTGATCCTCGATGGCTTCCTTAATATTGTCTAGGGAGAGCTCGCTGTCGTCGAATTCTACTGCAACAGTTCCTTTCTCCAGATCAACTTTTCCTTGTGCCCCGATCTCTTTAAGAGCACCCTCCACCGAATTGACGCAATGACCACAGGACATTCCCTTTACGTTAAGCAATACATTTTGCATGTTGACTACCTCCTGATTTTTTTCGAAATTGCCATTCAACATGGCCGTTATCATTATCTTTCTCCATTTCAAATCATTGCAATACGGTTCCTAATCACAAATATAGTATACCCCCCTACCCTATATTTAGTCAATGTATATTTCTGCCCAATCTCAACTAGAAATTCACGTATACAAAAAAACGGACGCCAATTGGTACCCGTCTTAGTCGAGATTATTAAGCTTTCACCTGATGAATCTCTACAATTTCATTGGAGACGGCTTTGGTCAATTCCTTGGCGGTCTGGGGAACATAATTTTTCAGATGAACAACAATGATTGTCCGGCAAATTTAGGAAAGGTATAATGATATGATAACGACAATTTTGGAGGCTTCCGAATGGATCCGAAAACGAGGCATAGGAACGAATTGCAGCGCGGCAAACAAAATAGAATTCAGCTTGTTATCGAGGCGGCTGAAGAAGTGTTTATAGAAAAAGGCATCGATAAGACAACGATGCAAAATATCGCGGATAGAGCTTGCGTTGGCGTAGCTACCGTATTCCGCTTCTTCCCGAAGAAGGAGAAGCTTGTCGTCGCTGTGGCGACGAGAAATCTAGAGATCATACTCCGGACCTTCCAAGCGATCGCCGAAATGCCGGTACCCTGTTATGAGAAGATTAGTCTTCTCTTTGATGATTTTATGGCTCTGCTCGATAGTGATGATGGCTCCAATGTGAAGCTGTTAGAAAACTTCGAGGGCTATGCTGCCAATTACAAAGAACCACTTGAGGATATCGATACCTTCAACACGGTATATCGGCAAATTTCCGCCGTCTTCTCGACCATTATCCAGCAAGGCATGGAGGATGGTTCCATAAGAACCGATATTCCAGTGGACAAAATACTGACAACGGTCATAAATACGTTCGG
>DASYFA010000125.1:0-5205 GCA_036498705.1 Paenibacillus sp. | reverse complement strand
AAGGGCGCGATTGATGTACTTACGCGCACCTTGGCTCAGCAACTAGGGAAACGCAATATTACAGTGAACGCTATTCAGCCTGGGATTATTAATACAGAGATGAATGCTGGGACGCTACAAAATCCGAATGGACAGAAATATGCTGCTGGCCTATCAACCTTTAACAGGTGGGGGGAGCCAGAAGATATTGCGGATATTGCTGCATTTCTTGCTTCATCAGACAGCCGTTGGATAACAGGTCAGTTCATTGATGCAAGCGGCGGATCCCACCTGTAATTACGGAAACTTCAAAAAGAGCTGCAACAGTCTGTCCGTAGACGGCCTGTTGCAGCTCTTTATCTGGATCGTGATAAGTACTTATCGATAATTCGACCCTTCTTTGCGATGTCTTGGATAGAGTAGCTTTTAGCGTATCATTATCTTTTCTCGGTATCGGCCAGTATTTTACCGGCTTCCCACTTCGACAGTTTGTCGTAATTGTAAGTCTTTCCGCTGTCGCCCGCCAACTTCTGAATGTCAGACAGTTGTGTCTTCGTTGCCGGCTGGGCCTGGATGAGATCCATCATATTGTCGTGCGCAATCCTCTTTGCCAGCCCAGGGTCGTCTAGCAGATATAGGATCCGATACAGCGCGTCGATTGCCTGTTCTTCACTCCCGATGCCATAACCGGAGTCGGTACTGAGCATGAAGCGATCCGGGTATTTCTCCATAATCGGTATAAAGGTCTCGGGATGTCCGCCTCCATCGGGATTATAGACGGAGAATCCGGCGAAAAAGTCAGCATACAGATTCGGATGCTTCCCCAGCAGCCGATCGATCTCCTCTGGTGAGTTGTAGGCGTTCATATGACCGAAGATAAACGTCGTGTTCGGGTGGGCTTCAAGCGCTTCCTCCAGCTTGAGAACCGGATAGCCGTTCGGCGGATCGATGTGAAGCAGTATCGGTGCTTTATAAGTTGCAATGAGGTCGTAAATCTCAGGTAGGTAACCATCCATAGGATCCGAGGCTTTCCAGGCAACACGGGATACGACAGGTGAATAGGTTGAGGCAGCGGCAATCTCGCCAAGGCCGAAATAACCTTGCTCCAGATTGTCGCGAATGACGTCCAGACAGCTTTTGTCATGCAGGTCGAAGCCTGAGAAGAAGGGGAGAAATTGATCAGGTGATTTCTGATAGGCTGACCAGGAGGCCGCATCTGTTCCGATCGCACTTGGCTCAGACACGTCACCGAAGAGAACGACTTTGTCGATATGATCTTTCTTCCAGACATCGAGCATCGAGTAGTAACGCGAACCGGAGGCATCGTGATTATGTATGTCGATTAATTTCAGGGGTTGGAAAGCGTCGATAAGCTGCTCAAGTGTTGGAGTGTCCCCAACTTGCTTCAGCTGCTCCACACGATCTGCTACCTCTTTTAGGGAATCGGATGCTACTGTTTCTGCCCTCGCAAAAGGCCAATAGCGTTTGTTGTTCAACCAAACAATAGCGATGACGACGATGCAGCAGATTACCAACAAAGCTAGACCAGCCTTCTTCGGATTCAACCTCGTACTCATTGTAAAACCTCCCATTCTCCTTTTAGGGAACGTTACTTAAATTGAATATAATATACCTTGATCTTGTAATGCTGGTAAACCATAGAAAAAGGCTGCAACAGGTCACTAGTTTCTAACCTATTACAGCCCTTCATCTGTCCAAGTGGACTCTTATTTATATCCGTCTTGCAACAATCATGATCTCAAAGTCATTTACAGTTAAACTAAACTCTTCGTACTAAAGTTTCCAGCTATACATCCGAATCCGTCTAATACTTCAAATCCTGATCCTTCAAGGAGAAGTTTCAGTTCACGGAACGTGAAAGCTGTTGTATAGATGTCAACTTCCTTTGTATTTCCTTCGGAGTTAGTGATCGTCTCTTTGGCACTTGTTGTACTTGTGTAAGCATCGATACTTTCGTTAGTCCGAGCAACGTGCAAGGCGTTAATAGCTGTTAAAGTAAAAAGTGCCTGAGGCCGTAACAATCGATGAATTTCACGTAATATCTGTCTATGCCCATCATCATCACCGGCTAAGCCAAAAGCTCCTTCACACAGACAAATAGCACTATCAAATTGTTGAGACAAGGATACTTGACGGGCATCTGCCATCATGAACGTCGCATTCAGATTTTCCTCTGCAGCTCTTCTCTGAGCTAGTTCAATAAATGAAGAAGTAATATCAATACCTGTCGGTATAATTCCACGACGTGCCAACTCCAGACTATGTCGCCCCGGACCACATCCAATATCAAGGATTGAATCTCCAGTTCGCAGTCCCATATGTTCGATCAGAAAATCAACTTCTTGAAGCGTGCCTTTCGTAAAGCCATAATTTAAATAACTTTCACCCAAAAAGTCTCCAATTTCTTCATAAGAATTACCGTTATATTTGTTGTTTTGATTATTCATGTTATACCTCCATTATTGTGACACAGAGGTAATGAAGACAATTAAATTATACCTCCGTGCCCCTGATATTAAATCGCATCGAAAATAGGTATAAACCACTCATTGCCACCACTCGCTTTCCTTTAGATGACTTCATATAAACATAACAGGTGATTATAGTCTAGGGAAATGTTGATTATAGGATCGAACTTGCCGTTGCCGACGCCATTGATGATGCCAGCTTGAGACATGACAGTCACTGCATCCTTGGCGTAGCTTGCAATGTTATGCGCGTCATTGAAGGCTACTGACGCTTTCGTTTCATCCAGCGTGATTCCAGCTTTCTGAATAGCTCGATATGCCATAGCAACCATCTCTTGTCGAGTAATTCTGTCGCTGATGCCGAACGATCCATCCGCCAGACCGGATACGATACCAAGCTGCTGAGCCGAAGCGACCGAGTTGTAATACCATGCACCTTGCTTGGCATCCGAGAAATTACTTGTTGTATTCGCTTGGTTCAGGTCGAGCGTTAGCATTAACATTTGGATGAATTCGGCTCTAGTAATCGAATGGCTTGGTGCGAACGAATCCTTCGATGTGAATGCGCTTTGGGGAACTGTTAGCAAGCTGTTGAACGAAAAGACAAAAAAGAGGGCTGTGACAGGTCACTAACCAGCAACCTATCATAGCCCCCAATCCCGCGTCCGACGCGTCTCTCTCAGTTGTTACTCCTCGCCAACAGCACCTCATAACTAATATCAAAACTCTTATTATGAGCTATGATTAATTATTGTCCGCAAGACAAAATCAACTTTAGGAATCCGATCCGACACGGCTTTACGCCTTGCCCTCTTCACCCGTCGCTATCGGATTGTTCTCATACGAAACCCAATCGCTCCAGCTTCCCGCGTACAATTTTACTTTCTCATAACCTGCTTCCTTCAGTCCAATAAAATTCGGACAGGCCGAGACGCCTGAACCGCAGTATACGATAATTTCCTTGTCGGCAGGAAACTCCTTATAATGCTCCGCAAGCCGATCGGAAGAAATCCATTTTCCATCTTGATCCACGAGCAGTTTCCAGAACTTATTCCTCGCTCCTGGAATATGGCCAGCTGCTTTATCTATCGTTTCCTCTAACCCTTGATAACGGTGTGGATCGCGCGAATCAATGACGATCACCTCGTTATGACCGGCCACGCTCCGTACTTCATCCATGCTGGCAAGCATTTCGGGATGCAGGCTATATGTATAGCTTGCAGGCACGCGGATCGGCTGATCGGCGGTCACCGGATAATTTGCATTCTTCCAGGCCGTGAAGCCCTCGTTCATAACATAGGCCTGCTTATGTCCTAAATAGCTCAGTAGCCACCATAATCGTGAGGCATACATTCCACCTTGGTCATCATAGGCAATAATTCTTGTTTCAGGCGTTATGCCGATTTTGGCTAGAGTATGGCTTAGCTGTTCCGGATCCGGAAGCGGATGGCGTCCACCATGCTCAGCTACCGGGGAGGAAAGGTCGTGTTCAAGATCAAGGTAGACCGCGCCGGGAATATGCTCCTCTTCATAAGCTTTTCGTCCTGCACCCGGCTGTCCCAATTCAAAACGGCAATCCACAATCGTTACATCGGGCTCGTACATCCGTGCCAGCACCCACGACTTGTTTACTATAATGCTCATAATAGAAAAACACCGCCTTCTAGAAATAATGAATAAAGCCAGTATACACCGTTTGCAGTAGAGAAAAAATAACCAGGCTACATAAGCAGATAGCCATACGAATCACACTGTACATAATAAATAAGAGGCGGTATGATTGGAACGCAGATAAAGAAAAAAAACAAACACTCCGTTTCCTCGGAGTGTTTGCAGTTTATAATGATTTAACTTCGATACACGATACGAATATTTAGATGGAAGTATGTCTCTTCGGTATAATGTTGGTTGGGACAACTCTTAATGCAGCGAAGGGAATCCGCTTTGACATGCAACTTCTCATCACAATCCGGACAGCGGTCCTGAAATAAAGATTTGAGTTTGCTAAGCATGCCAACCCTGCACCTCTTTTCCCATTGAATTACTTGGTTTTGTTTCATTATAACGCATTCGGATCTATTCGTATATTGGCTATGCAAAATATTATGAGCAGCTTAGGAGGCATACATACGTGGATACAGCAGGATATTTCATTATGTTTCTGATTGGCCTTATAGGTTCCTTTTTTTCTGGATTGCTAGGTATCGGAGGGGCGATTATTAACTATCCGCTGCTACTTTACATTCCCGATTTACTTCATGCAGGTAGCTTTACCCCAAAAGAAGTATCAGGAATTAGCATGTTTCAGGTTTTCTTTTCGTCTTTGGCCGGCGTTTTGGCGTACAAGAAGCTGAGCAAGAACGAAAAGCCCTTAATGCATAAAGGGCTAATAAGCAATATGGGAGTTAGTATCCTGATCGGCAGCTTGGCAGGTAGTGTTAGCTCCAAATATTTGCCTAGCGAAACGATCAATATCATATACGGAGTACTGGCGGTGATCGCAGTTATCTTGATGATGGTTCCAAACCGGGGAAGCCGGGAAGATACGGAGCTTCAAGCGATATCCTATAACTCTATTACGGCATCGGTTGCGGCTCTCTTGGTCGGGATCGTATCTGGAATCGTAGGAGCAGGTGGCTCCTTTATCTTAATTCCCATCATACTGACCGTATTGAAAATCCCTACCCGAGTTACGGTGGCATCTTCTCTTGCCATTGTATTTATATCGGCGATTGGC
>DASYFA010000124.1:0-13468 GCA_036498705.1 Paenibacillus sp. | reverse complement strand
CAGATAAGAACGTCATCTTTCCGCCCGCGCTCGCCCAAGTCTACGGTTGCAGCCTTTGGCAGCTTTGGATTTCGTCATGTGCTGGTGACTCATCCGACTGCAACCGCCTCAAATTGGGTTCGTGTACCTCAAGCCGTGCGTGTGCCTCCAGCTTCCTTCAGATTCCACCTCGCGATGGACACCCTTGCTCTTGGCTAATGGTAGGCGCTTGCCAGCCCCCATTCGGGACTTTCACCCTAAAGATGACGCCCATGCTGGGCGTACAACAAAAAAATCCCCCGTCCAAATTGGACAGGGGATTTTGCATTTATGCAATTCGCTGCTTATGCAGCATTTCTCTTACAGACCGTATTTCTTTTTGAATTTGTCCACACGACCACCAGCATCCAGGAATTTTTGCTTACCTGTGAAGAATGGATGGCAGTTGGAGCAAATTTCAACGCGCAGTTCTTGTTTTACGGAACCTGTTTCAAAGGTATTGCCGCAAGCGCAAGTTACCGTAGTCACGTGATATTTCGGTTGAATTGCTTCGTTCATGACTTTCACCTCTTTCCGCCCTACACCTCATGCGTGTGCAGAGTTATAATGGCAACAAAAAAAATTATAGCATGCCACAGTTCACTATGCAATCACAATAAATGTGAATCACCATCTTACCTTCGCCCGTGCTAGTTCTGCCGGAGGCACATGTGTATAAGAACCAATGACAACATCAGGAAGCTCCTCCTGGAATATCTCAATGGCCTGCTTCATACCAAGGATATCGCCTTGTGCCTTAGGGATAAGCTCTAAATAACTCTCCGGATCAATGTTCAGATTTCTGAGTTGAATCAGCTTCAAATCTGTGCGACGGGCAAATTCAACCATCGCTTCGATCTCTTCCTCCCGGTCAGTTACCCCAGGGAAGATTAAATAGTTAATGGAGGTATAGACACCTTGGCTAGCTGCGTATTTAAGTGATTTCTCCACATTGGCTAGTGTGTAGCCCCGCGGCTTATAGTATGCATTGTAATGATCATCCAGAGCGCTGATCGTACTAACCCGCATCAAATCCAGACCAGCATCAACAATTCCCCGAATATGATCGGACAGTCCCGCATTCGTGTTAATGTTAATATAGCCCATATCTGTCTGGCGGCGTACTTCGCGGATCGATTCAATAATCAGTTTAGCCTGTGTAGACGGTTCTCCTTCGCAGCCTTGCCCGAAGCTGATAATCGATTCCGGTGTCTTCAGATGCTCCAACATAATCTCAACCAATTCGTCAACACGCGGACGGAAATTCATTCGTGTCTGTGGAGAGACGAAGCCGCTATCGTCCGGCTGTTCCGAAATACAGCCAAAGCAGCCCGCATTACAAGAATAGGAGACAGGTACTGCTCCCTCCCAACGATTCAGGAACGTGTTAGATGCCGTCAAGCATTCATATCCCAAAGCACAGTTCGAGAGATGCTCATAGAGACGATTATCCGGGTATTTTGATGTCAACGCCTTAACATTATGCTTTAGGGTAAGCGGATCACAATTCAGCGGGTTCCATTTCTCAGGATCGTCCGATTTCCGGGCCGTTACATAGAACTGCCCATCCCTCCACACTACGGCCGAATAGCCGAACAGCGGCAGCTTATACTCTTTATCTGTCTTCACGTAGCCAGGCAGACATAGCCGTGTAAATCCTTGCGGAAGCAAAGCTCCTACCGCTTGCATATCACCTTGAAGCGGAATCATCTCCCCCGTGTCCGGGTCCATTCCGATCGGGCGTGTACAAGGAAGGCCTACTAATGTAGCTCCTTCCGGCATAGGAATCAATTCGTCCTCCATGATTTCAACGATCATATCGGCACTGCGAGCCAAGCCATACAGTGACGGGTGATCGTAAACCTGTCCTTGCGCATCTGCATATACTAAATACATGTTGTTCTCCTCTTCAGAAAATCTCTCTGGGAAGCTCCGCTTCTCAGCTTCAGCCTGATGAAGCGCCTTGAAAAACGCACTTCGTTAAGCTAAGCTCTGATGCTGAATATCAGACTTTTTGAAACATCCATTCTATGGTAGCTCTCAAGCACCCGCGTTTATTATGAGCTGGAATTGGATCCTGAACCAGAAGCTTGGGCTCCACTGCGTACAGAACGGCGCGCACTGGATCCTCCAGACGATGCGTTATTTCCCGATGCCGATGCATCAAATGAAGCTAGGAACTCTTGGTTGGTCTTAGAGTCACGCAGTTTTTTCAAGAAACCTTCGACAAAATCATAGGAATCATTCATATTTTTACGGATCGCCCAAATGGTATCCAATTCTTCCTTATTCAGCAGCACTTCTTCACGCCGTGTACCTGAACGACGGATATCGATCGCCGGGAAAATTCTTCTCTCCGCCAGCTTGCGATCAAGATGAAGTTCCATATTACCGGTACCCTTAAATTCTTCATAGATGATATCATCCATACGTGAACCTGTGTCCACTAGCGCAGTTGCCAAAATAGTTAAGCTTCCGCCTTCTTCCACGTTCCGGGCTGAGCCAAAGAACCGCTTCGGACGATGGAATGCAGCCGGGTCAATACCACCGCTTAATGTTCTCCCTGATGGTGGTACAACCAGGTTATAGGCTCGAGCCAGACGGGTGATACTATCCAATAGAATCACAACATCCTTCTTATGCTCCACCAAGCGTAACGCACGCTGTAGTACAAGCTCAGCTACTTTGATATGATTCTCAGGCAGCTCGTCAAAAGTCGAAGCGATAACTTCGCCCTTCACTGAACGCTGCATGTCCGTTACTTCTTCGGGACGTTCATCAATCAACAGTACGAATAGCTCAACATCTGGGTAATTAGTGGATATGCTGTGGGCAATTTCTTTAAGCAGCAGTGTCTTCCCCGCTTTAGGTGGCGCAACGATCAAACCGCGCTGTCCAAGTCCGACGGGAGCTAGCAAATCCATAATTCGCGTGGATAAATGTGTTGGGGATGTTTCAAGTACGACTTTTTCTTGTGGGTAGAGTGGAGTAAGTGCCGGGAAATGCAAACGTTCGGCGGCAATGTTAGGGTTCTCTCCATTAACGGCATTTACCTGCAGAAGTCCAAAGTATCGTTCATTCTCCTTCGGCGTTCTACATTTACCTGAGACCAGATCACCCGTTCTAAGATCAAACTTACGGATCTGTGAGGCGGATATATAGATATCCTCGGTACTCGGTAAATAGTTGATTGGCCTGAGGAAGCCGTAACCTTCCGGCAAGATCTCAAGGACGCCTTCCATAAACATAAGTCCGCTCTGCTCTGCCTGAGCTCTTAAAATTGCAAAAATCAATTCTTTCTTTTTTAATTGGCCGTAATATGGAATCTGATACTGTTTGGCTAGCTTGTATAGCTCCGTCAGCTTCATCCCTTCCAAATCGGCAATTTGAAGATCCATGTAAAAACCACCTATTCAATTTTAATCATTTACTATCATATACTTAATGAAATCTATGAGAGCATCTTCGCTGACACCATACTATATTATCTCCTATTCTCAGGCAACTTATGCCGGTAGCAGCAGGTTATTCCACCTGCCGCCACACATCGGCTCCTAAGGATCGGAGATTAGTAACTAAGTTATCGTATCCGCGATCTATATATTCTACTCCAGATACTTCGGTAATTCCTTCCTTAACCGTTAATCCGGCAATGACCAGCGCAGCACCGGCGCGCAAATCAGATGCCTTAACCTTAGCTGCATTCAAGGACGCACCTTCGATCACAGCCGAACGGCCCTCTACACGGATCTTGGCTCCCATTCGTACCAACTCCGGAACATGCTTGAAGCGGTTGCTGTACACGAAATCGCTCAGCACACTGACTCCCTCAGCCTGTGTAAGCAGACTCGTCATTGGCGACTGCAAATCAGTAGGAAATCCAGGATATACAAGTGCTTTAACATCAACATGCTCGTATTTATCGGAACCGATGACGCGAATAGATTCATCTAATTCCTCTACAACCACGCCCATTTCTAGCAATTTCGCAGTAAGGGCCTCCAGGTGCTTAGGAATAACGCCATCTATCACTACATCGCCACGAGTCGCCGCCGCAGCTATCATATAAGTCCCCGCTTGAATACGGTCAGGAATGATAGAGTGCCGACAACCCTTCAGCTTAGACACGCCCTCAATCCGAATCGTCTCCGTACCGGCTCCCTTAATACTCGCACCCATGGAATTCAATAGTGTTGCTACATCTATAATTTCAGGCTCTTTGGCCGCGTTTTCGATAATTGTGGAGCCTTTGGCCCGAGTGGCCGCCAGCATAATATTAATCGTTGCCCCTACGCTGCTGACATCCAAGTAAATCTTGGCTCCCCGCAGCTCTTCAGCGTATAAATGTATGGAACCATGTTCATTCGTTACAGTAGCGCCGAGCGCTTCGAACCCCTTGATATGCTGATCAATAGGGCGAGGCTCGAAATTGCAGCCTCCTGGCAATCCAATCGTTGCCTCTTTAAACCGGCCTAGCAAGGCACCCATTAAATAATAGGAAGCACGCAGCTTCTTCACAGGCCCATTAGGCATAGGCATAGATATTACATTGGAAGGGTCAATCTTCATATAATTGCCATCCCACGATACGCGGGCACCCAGTTCTTCCAAAATTTCTGAATAGACCGCAACATCACTCAAATGCGGCAAGTTGTCCAGCACGACTTCGGATTCAGCCAACAACGCGGCAGGAATCAGAGCAATCGCACTGTTCTTGGCACCGCTAATCGAAACCGTACCGCGCAACGGGCGTCCGCCGCTAATCATTAATTTCTCCATAAGTTTAAGGGTCCCCCACATAATAAGTAATGGAAATGGAAAGACACCGACAACGCGGTGTACTTATCATTTCCATATATATAACCGGACAGCCTTCATATCAAAGGCTGTCCAATTTGTTAACAAAGTCTATCTATAATCACTGTGTCAAGCTAGGCTAACTTAGGCGTTTGTTACGCTTTGTTGTTAGAACCGAATTCACGGATTTTACCGATAACCGTAGCTTTGATTTCATCGCGACCTGGAACGATATATTTACGAGGATCATATTCGTTCGGTTTTGCTGCCAATACTTCACGAACTTTCTTCGTGAACCCGATTTGGTTCTCGGTATTTACGTTGATCTTCGAAGTACCGAGGGAGATGGATTTTTGGATGTCATGTGTAGGGATACCTGTACCGCCATGAAGAACAAGCGGAAGATTCACTGCATCACGAATTGCTTCCATTTCCTTGAAACCAAGGTTAGGTTCGCCATGGTATGGTCCATGAACGGAACCGAGTGCAGGAGCAAGGGTATCAATGCCTGATTCTTTAACGATGCGCACGCACTCTTGAAGATCAGCATATTGGATGCCGCCGATTACGTCGTCCTCTTGTCCACCAACTGTACCTACTTCAGCTTCAACGGACACGCCTTTTGCGTGAGCGTATTCTACTACTTTCTTCGTCATTTCGATGTTCTCGTCGATTGGATGATGGGAACCGTCGATCATAACGGAAGTAAAGCCAGCATCAATTGCTTCTTTACATTTATCGAAGCTGGAACCATGGTCCAGATGGATCGCTACTGGAACCGTAATTTTCATGTCATGAATAAGACCTTCTACCATCTTAACAACGGTATAGAAGCCGCTCATGTGACGAGCTGCACCTTCGGATACACCCAGGATTACTGGGGATTTCTCTTCTTCGGCAGCAGCAAGAATTGCTTGAGTCCACTCGAGGTTATTGATGTTAAATTGACCTACTGCGTATTTCCCCTCAAGCGCTTTGTTCAACATGTCAGTCATGGATACTAATGGCATGGTTTCAATCCTCCTAAGGATGTTGGATTATCTAGATTTCTAGCCGACATTCACACATGTTTTATTATACCACATCGGGGCGAAAATACTATTCATGCTTTTGTGTATAAAATACATAAATCATCATGTAAATAATGGTCAACTAGGCCCAATGAAAGAAGGAACCCTGCCTAGTTTGCCAAGGTTCCTTCTGGTCCCTAAAGGACGGCCCCGCCCTTTAAGTGCATATTTACTGCCGTACGAATTTCATCGATGTCGAAAGGTTTGGTGAAGTGCATCAGTGCTCCGAGCTCAGTCGCTTCTTTAATCATGTCAAGTTCGCCGTAAGCCGTCATCATGATCACTTTAATCTCGGAATCTGCTTCCTTGATGTGCTTTAGAATCTCAAGCCCGTCCATTCCCGGAATCTTCATATCAAGTAGAACTAGGTCCGGTGACTCAGCACGTACAATCTCCAAGGCAATTTTGCCATTTGGTGCTTGAAACGTCATGTATCCTTCGCTGCTAAAGACCTCCATTAGCAGGATGCGGATACCATTCTGATCATCAACAATCAATACCTTCTTCTCATCCACAAAACAGACCTCCTACGATCCACCCATTTCATCCTGAATGACTATATTCGCCTCAAATTTGTATATCCCTTCTAATATGGAAAAAAGATACTATAAAAAATCATTTGATAGAGGTTGTTCAAAAAGTCCGCTTTTGATCACGAAGTAAACCAAGGGAGCTGACTCGACATCGAATCTTGAATTCAGCCGGGTCTTCCAGTGCTCACGTACACAAAACGTACGCTCCGCTCCTCAGACCCTAGCTTCATCCAACCTTCTCGGTGCTGAAAACCGACCTTTTTGAACCCAAATTGATGCGAATTTAGAGGCTGGATCGTACGGTATCAAGTTGCCGAAGCAAGAAGTCCTATTATGACAAATGAGTAATTGCCGCCTTCACGAACTCGCGGAACAATGGTTGAGGACGATTTGGACGGGAAATAAATTCCGGATGGAATTGTACAGCCAGGAACCAAGGATGGTTCGGAAGTTCCACGATCTCGACCAATCTTCCGTCAGGTGAAGTACCGGAAATTTTCAGCCCGGCTGCTTCAATCGCCTCACGGTAAGCATTATTAAATTCATAACGATGGCGGTGTCTCTCGTAGACCAGTTCATCATTATAGCATTGCATAGCCAAGGAACCTTCCTGCAGTTTGCAAGGGTACAAGCCGAGACGCATCGTGCCGCCCAGATCTTCAATATCTTTCTGCTCTGGAAGCAGATCGATTACAGGGAATTCGGTTGATGGGTTAATCTCAGAACTGTTAGCTCCTTCGAGGCCGACAAGTGCACGAGCATACTCAATAACAGCTACTTGCATACCCAAGCAAATTCCGAAGAATGGGATATTGTTCTCACGCGCATAACGGATCGTCGTAATCTTGCCTTCGATCCCCCGATCGCCGAAGCCGCCCGGTACGAGGATGCCGCCTATACCTTTCAGCATTTGATCTACATTGTCCTCTGTTACCTCCTCAGCATTGACCCAGCGGATCGATACATCAGCATTCGCATCGAATCCAGCATGAGAGAGGGATTCTACAACGCTCAAATAAGCGTCATGCAGGGCAACATATTTACCTACAATAGCGATCTCTACCTTCTTCTCCAGCTTGCTAACGCGGTCAACCAGATGCTCCCATTCGCTCATATCTGGTGCAGGAGTGGTCAGCTTCAGATGATTAACTACGATCTCATCCAAACCTTCATCACGCAAATTCAAAGGTACTTCGTACAAAGTATTAGCATCGCGGCATTCTACCACCGCACTTGGATCAATATCGCAGAACAGGGCGATCTTCGCCTTCATATCCTCGGACAGCTCATGCTCAGTACGGCATACGATAACGTTTGGTTGAATACCGATGCTGCGCAGTTCTTTAACGCTATGCTGAGTCGGCTTGGTCTTCACTTCGCCAGCAGCTTTGATATAAGGAATCAGTGTGACATGGATATACATTACGTTCTCGCGGCCGATGTCGCTCTTAATCTGACGAATCGCCTCTAGGAATGGCAAGCTCTCAATATCGCCGACCGTACCTCCGATTTCAGTAATAACAACGTCCGAGCCTGCTTCACGGCCAGCGCGGAATACCCGTTCTTTAATCTCATTCGTGATATGCGGAATGACCTGTACAGTACCGCCCAAGTACTCGCCGCGGCGTTCCTTGCCGATAACGGAAGAATAGATTTTACCAGTCGTTACATTGCTGTTCTTCGACAAGTTAATATCAATAAACCGTTCATAATGGCCTAGATCAAGGTCTGTCTCGGCACCATCATCGGTAACGAATACTTCGCCATGCTGATAAGGGCTCATTGTTCCCGGGTCCACATTGAGATAAGGATCAAATTTCTGAATCGTTACTTTCAAGCCTCTGTTCTTGAGCAGTCTACCCAGCGATGCAGCCGTAATTCCTTTACCCAATGAGGAAACGACCCCACCTGTCACGAAAATATATTTTGTCACAGTCCAAAAACCTCCTAAATTTGTACGGGTTCAAAAAATCAGTTACATCAGAAGTCCGGGCTGAATCCATGATGAATGAAAATCAACTACCAGGTACACTTACGATGAAAGATGACCTTTGAACAACCTTTGAACATTACTCACAATCCCTGGCGACTATAGATCAATATAGCGTAACCCATTTAGCGTAAAAACATAGCCAAATGGGCATAAAAAAACAAAAAAGTGACACCCGAACAAAGTCGGGGCACTTTTATATGATATACATTATTTATGGTTGAATCATAAGCCCATGCAATAGTTTACTCGTTACCTTAGCCCCTGTCAAGTGAAGGAGGAAGGTAAAATATTTGAAGTTTTTTACTCTATAAGAGGTAGTTCAAAAAGTCCGCTTTTGATCACGAAGTTACACTGAAAGTTTTATTCGGCGTCGAATCTTGAATTCAGCCGGGC
This sequence comes from Paenibacillus sp., assembly GCA_036498705.1. Lineage (GTDB taxonomy): Bacteria > Bacillota > Bacilli > Paenibacillales > Paenibacillaceae > Fontibacillus. The sequence continues at coordinate 4,664 of DASYFA010000124.1, read as the reverse complement.
CTTCCGGTGCTCGCGTACCAACTACGTACGCTCCGCTCCTCATGCCCTAGCTTCATCCAACCTTCTCGGTGCTGAAAACCGAACTTTTTGAACACGCACTTTATAGGTAGTTCAAAAACCCCTCTGGATCACGCGCTCTTAGTCCTCGTCGCTATACTCTTCTTCCTCAGACTCATCTTCCGCCAGATCTTCGTCTTCCTCGTCAATATCCTCTTCATCCAGGAGCGAGTCATCCTCTACAGCCTCGACGTCATCGTCATCGTCGTCATCTGAGAACAGGTCATCGTCAGAATCCTCGTCAACCGCATCAAAATCGTCATCATCTTCAGCGGTGTAGTTATCTTCTTCCTCTTCAACGAAATCGTCATCATCGTCGTCTTCATCATTAATGATACGAGGACGTTTGCCGCTACTGACTGTATCCTCAGACTTCTCAAGCGGATACCAGCGCTTCAGCCCCCACAGATTGGTGCCAACACAAGCGAAACGGCCATCGATATTAATCTCCGTATACAGTTGTGCAATGGCGTCACTAATTTCCTCCTCAGACATACCACGAATCTTAGCAACCTCATTCATCAGGTCACGATAATAATACGGCGTATTAGCCGCCTTCAGTACCATAAAGGCCAAGTCCACCATTGGGATCTCCTGGGCCTTCTCCGGGTCAATTTTCAAATTGATCGAATTACTCACGTTACGGACACATCCTCTCACGCAATGTTCACCAAAAAATCGAGCTAAAATATCGATTTCTTAATCTAACTTATCCATATCACAAAATAGTAAACCTTATTTAACATTAAATTGCAAGTTTTAAAATGTGTTTAAAACGTGACCGTCGTAATACAAAAGAGGCAGGGTTTTCACCCTGCCAACTGACTGTATCCGTTCGAAAAGGAGACCCTTATCTCCTTCCCGATGGCCCTGAAGGCCGCAGAGGGCCTTCACTTTATCCTATGTCCAGATTGCTGCATTGACACGCCGCATCTACGCCTAAGTTAGAAAAATCGTCTTAACTTGACTCACTTTTTACGATCTGCCCATTTCCTGGAAACAGGGCCCCTTCCCCATTCGAGTCCTGAGGTGTCGTCATAATATACTGCAACACGCTTCGTCAGGAGGGGCTAATTAATGGACTACTCCAAATTCCTGCGGTATCTGAACGAACACGTAGACACCTCTGGAAAGGGCGGACGGTATATTCTCCGCTTTGCCCAGAAATTACAGTATAAAGAATGCTTACGTCAGCTGCAGGATTACAAACGTCAATTCCCGGCCTTGCGGAGAGTTCGAGTTTCACCGCTGCTGCAGGCCTTTTTCTGCCCTCTATCCCATAATAGCGGAAGCGTCGACACGAGATTCGGTTTAATGCTAGAAGAAGACACCCGGATTCGCGTTCACTCTACTTCCACAGACAAGGAGAAAAAACAGCCTCAACCCTGGGGAGTGAAGCGCATCGGTGCGCAAGATGCCTGGTCCATCTCCACTGGTAACCAAATCCACATCGGGGTCATTGATACAGGCGCTGACTTTAGTCATCCTGATCTCAGATACAGCCTGGGTAGAGGGATCAATCTGTTCAACCGGGGAATGCTTCCTTACGATGACAATGGCCACGGCACCCACATCGCCGGAACAATCGCCGCTTCCGGTGGCTCCAGAGGAATGATGGGCGTAGCCCCACGCTCAATCGTCTATCCTGTTAAAGCATTTGACCATAACGGCTCCGCCTATGTCTCCGACATCATCCTCGGAATCGACTGGTGCATTAGAAACCGCATGAACATTATTAACATGAGCTTCGGAATGAAGAATAAGAGTCAATCTCTAGAAAATATTATCAGCAAAGCCCATGAGGCAGGCATCATCGTCGTCGCCTCCTCAGGAAATGACAAGAAAAGCCGAAATATCGACTACCCGGCACGGTACTCAAATACCATCTCCGTCGGAGCAACCGGAAAGGATGGACGTATTGCTTCCTTCAGCAATCACGGTCCCTATATCGACATCTACGCTCCCGGCGAGAAGGTTAGCTCATGCTGGCTAGGCGGAGGCTATCATGAGATGAACGGCACTTCCATGGCCACTTCGCACGTCAGCGGGGCTGTTGCCCTGTTGCTTGCGGCCCGTCCTGAGCTGAAGCTGTCGGAGATCAAGAGGAAACTGCGCCGTACAGCACGGCCAATCTCTGCCAGTGCTTCAAGGGCGAAGCCCACCGCAGGGGAGCTTAATGCGTCGCGGCTAATTCGCAACAAGAGCCGCAGCAAGTCTTCCTAGTAGAGGTAGTTCAAAAAGTCCGCTTTTGATCACGAAGTGAATCAAGAAGTAACTCGGCATCGAATCTTGAATTCAGCCGGGTCTTCCGGCGCTCACGTACCAAAAACGTACGCTCCGTTCCTCAGACCCTAGCTTTATCCAACTGAAGCGTTTTGAAAAAACGCACATCGGAAGCATAAGCTTCGGTGCTGAAAACCGGCCTTTTTGAACACACACTAATAACAATTTGCAACTGCAGATCTAATTACCTAATTATGTCTGTGACTTCGTAAAAAAGGGCGATGCTGACCCTAGTCAGCATCGCCTTCTATCATTACATCCGTTCCGGTGCGGACACACCGATCAGACGAAGTACATTTGCAAGCGTCGTCCGTACAGCGCCGAGTAGGGCAAGCCGTGCCGCTGTCTGCTCGCTGTCCTCCGTAATTACACGTTCCGCTCTGTAATAGCTATGAAGCTGTGCAGCCAGCTCGTACACGTATCGAATAAGACGGTGCGGGGCGAAATTATCGGCAGCGATTCCGATTTCCTCTGGTAATTCGCCAATCTTACGTAGCAAATCATACTCATGCTCCGACGTCAGCTTGTTCAGATTCACAGAATCTGGTGTCGGAAGCGAGATGCCCTGTTCTTCAGCCTGGCGGAAGATGCTGCAAATCCGCGCATGGGCATATTGCACATAATACACCGGATTCTCATTTGAAGTAGAAATAGCCAAGTCCATATCAAAATCGAGATGGGAATCCATACTGCGCATGGTGAAGAAGTAACGTATTGCATCTACACCCACTTCATCCATCAAGTCAACCATGGTGACAGCTTTACCAGTCCGCTTGGACATCTTCACTTTCTCGCCGTCCTGGAACAAGCTAACCATCTGCGCGATTAGAACCGTCAGCTTCTCAGGGTCCTTGCCCAACGCCTGCATAGCCGCTTTGACCCGCGGAATGTAACCATGATGATCCGCGCCCCAAATATTGATCATCCGGTCGTAGCCGCGATCATACTTATTGCGATGATAGGCAATATCGGGGGTCAGGTAAGTATAGGTCCCGTCGTTCTTCACGAGCACGCGATCCTTGTCATCACCATATGGTGTTGTCTTAAGCCATGTAGCTCCTTCTTGCTCATAGGTCATGCCTTTGGAACGAAGCTCATTTAGCGCAGCTTCAACCTGTCCGTCCGCATAGAGCGATGTCTCGCTGAACCATTCATCGAAGCTGACCCGGAAGCGTCCCAGATCGCGCTTGATCTTGTCCAACTCTTTGTTCAAGCCGTATTTACGCAAGAACTGCGTACGTTCTTCTGGATCCATCGACATTAATGCATCGCCCTGTTCAGCTACCAGCTCTTTGGCGAAGCCCTTAATATCCTCACCGTAATAACCATCCTCTGGCATTTCTGCATCCTGACCCAGCTCCTGTAAATACCTTGCTTCAATCGATTTGCATAGATTAACGACCTGGTTCCCGGCATCATTAATATAATATTCCCGGGTTACCTTATATCCAGCGAAGTCGAGTACATTACAGAGAGCATCACCTACGGCAGCTCCACGAGCATGGCCTAGATGTAGGCTACCTGTTGGATTAGCGCTGACAAACTCCATCTGAATTTTCTGCCCTGCTCCTTGATCCGTACGACCATAATCCTCACCTTGACGATAGACCTGTTCGATAATCGGGAACAGATAGCTCTTGCTCAGTGTGAAATTGATAAAGCCCGGACCCGCAATCTCCGCCTTAACGACTCCCGCCTTGCCATGATCCAAATGCTCGATGATCGCTTCGGCAATCTGCCGAGGATTCCGCTTGGCGATCCGGGTTAGTTGCATCGCGGCATTCGTTGCCAAGTCACCGTGCGCCTTATCCTTTGGTACTTCCAGCACAACCGCCGGAATTTCCTCCGGTGCTGCCAGACCAGCGGTGCTAATCGCCTCGAATATGGCTTCTTTTAAATTTTGATTGACCTGTTCTAATGGATTGAGTGTCATCTTACGCTTCCTCCTGAATAAGTAGACTAATATTAAAATTCCCTGATAGCTCATCGTAGACATATAGATCATAGTCCCAGGCAACTTGTCCAAAAGCACCCGAGAGCTTGGATTCCAATCGATGTGTTACCGTGGACAAATGGAATTTCGTGAATGGGGAGAAGTAAAACCCAGGTAATTTATGTCCGGCGCGGAAGGTCTGTTCCGACTCCACCTCTCCGTGGCGCATAAGCTTAACCTCATCTCCTGAGATTTTAACAAGCGCTCGTGTCATTCCACCGATCGGCCCCTTCTCCACTTCTTCATATCGAATATAGACAACGTCGCCACGAACCATAGCTTCGCCAGTCAGTTCCTGGATCGTCTCCTCTTGCCCCTGACGGCTCCTGAT
>DASYFA010000123.1:0-5021 GCA_036498705.1 Paenibacillus sp. | reverse complement strand
CAGGTAGATAAACAAATTGAAATGTTGCAGACGGCGCTAGACAAGAAACCTGCAGCAATCGCTTTAGCGGCTCTGGACAGCAAAGCAGCGATTCCATATCTGGAAAAGGCAAAGGAAAACAATATTCCAATCATTGGCTTTGACTCTGGTGTAGACAGCGATATCCCTGTAGCAACAGCAGCGACGGACAATAAAGCAGCCGCCGCTTTAGCAGCTGATAAAATGGCTGAGTTGATTGGCAAGAAAGGTAAAGTAGGTCTAGTAGTACATGACCAAACAAGCAGCACAGGTCAACAACGTCGTGATGGTTTCTTAGAACAAATGAAAGCGAAATATCCAGATATTGAAGTGTTAGAGCCGCAATATGGCGGCGGAGATCAGTTGAAGTCCACGGATCTTGCAAAAGCGATGATGCAGGCCAATCCGGATCTTAAAGGGATCTATGGCTCAAACGAAGGCTCTGCGGTAGGTGTGGCTAATGCCGTAAATGAATTGCAGATGGGTGGAAAGATTGTGGTCATCGGATTTGACTCTGGTAAACAGTTAATGGATGCCATTCGTAGTGGTGTTGTGGCTGGCGCGGTTACACAGGACCCTATTGGGATTGGTTATCAAGCGGTGAAGGCGGCTGTGCAGGCGATTAAAGGGGAAACCGTAGAAAAGAATATTGACACCGGGTTTCATTGGTACGATAAGAACAATATGGATTCCGATGAGATCAAACCTCTGCTATACGAATAGAAGCTACATATAATAGAGGTTGCCTTAAATAGGCAACCTCTATTATCCTTATTTAAAAAGGTAAACATTTACATGTAAGCGATCGATAAGTTCATAGCTGAGGAGGTGTTGGATGTATAAGATTATTCTGGTTGATGATGAAGATGAGGTTCGTGAAGCGATTAAACAGAAGATATCTTGGAATAATTATGGTTTTGAGCTCGTTGGAGATTTCGATAACGGCAGAGATGCCCTTGATGCGATCGAGCAGTTTCGACCAGATGTGATTATTACAGATATTTGCATGCCCTTTATGGATGGTTTAGGACTGGCAAAAGCTGTTATGGAACGGTACCGCGACATGAAGGTCATTATCGTAACTGGTTATGAAGACTTCGATTACGCCAAACAGGCAATAACTTTGAAGGTGACAGAATATTTGTTAAAACCGATTAATGCTCGTGAGTTTGCAGAATTTCTAAACAAAATGAAACAGGATTTGGATGAAGAGTATTTACAAAAGGCCAATATCGCAAAGCTTCGCATGCAATTAAATCAGAGCTTACCTTTACTGCGCGAACGTTTTCTGGAGAAACTGGTTACGACTCGAATGAAGAACGATGAGATCGAGAATAAAATGAATTATTTTCATATACAGCTTCAGGGCGCGGTTTACCTTGCAATCGTAATCGAGATAGAAATGGAGAGTCGAAGCCAGGACATTGCTTCTGATGCTGAGCTACTACGTTTTGCTGCATTTAACATTGTGCAGGAGCAACTTGAGAAGGGGCAGTGCGGGGTGGTGTTTCAGACTAGAGATGGTAAACTCGCTGCGATATTATCAGGAGATTCAGAAGCAATTGAAGTTACAACACAGCTTCTCGCGGATCAGGTTCAGACCAGCTTGAATAAGTATTTGAAGCTGACCGCCACCATCGGCATCGGTAGAAAATACGCTAGCATGCAACAAATTCCACAATCCTTCCAGGAAGCGATTTCATCCTTAGAATATCGTTATCTTTTAGGCATCGATAAGGTGATCTCCATTCAGGATCTTGAGTTTGGCAAAGGGTTGGATCAAGCGCACTTCACTTCTTGGGAAAAGCAATTTATATCCGCGTTGAAGACAGGGAAAGCATCAGCGATCTCAGAGGTTCTCTCACAATGGTTTCAGGAATTAAAGAGCAATAGCTCTTCTATAGAAGGTTGCCGCAGTATCATTTACCAGATGCTCGTTTCTCTAATGAATTATGTGGCCGATATTGGATTCCCCAATACTGAGCTGGTTTCGCATAATATGTTCGCAGAAGTTGCTGCTCTAAAGACTTTAGAGGAAGCGAGAAATTATTTGGAGAGAACTTGCCATGAGCTGATCCTCAAGCTATCGGAACAAAGAACTACGGTAAGGGCTTCTCAGATGAAAGCCGCGGAAGCTTATATCCGGGAGAATTATTATAATGACAGTTTTTCACTCAATGAGTTATGTAGCCATATTTTTATGAGCATCAGTTATTTCAGTGCAACGTTTAAACAGCATACCGGTGAGACTTTTATTGAGTATTTGACTCGCCTCCGTTTGGAAAAAGCTAAAGAACTGCTTACCATCACACAGCTGAAGACTTATGATATCGCTGCTAGAGTGGGCTATGCTGATCCTCAGTATTTCAGTGTTATTTTTAAACGAAATGTTGGGATCACACCTAAGGAATATCGACAGCGACAGAAGGAGAATCTTCTTCTATGAAACCTAATCGTTTCTTCCGAAGTCGAAGTATTCATAATAATATCGCGATTTCTTTTTCGCTTCTTATCCTCTGCACCACTATAGTACTTACCTATACTTCATATCGACTCTCCTCAGCAGCCGTCATGGGGAATTCCGTAGCCTATACCTCACAATTAATAGAACAAGTAAAACTGAACATCGAGAATTATATTAGCAACATGGAGAGCATTGCTGCTCTGGTGTTAACTAGCAGTGATCTTGAGAAATATGTAAGAGGTTCGAGTTCTGGACAAGAAGGGGAGACCAAGGATAAGCAATTAGCTAGCCAATATCTACGATCTGTAGTCCAATCCCGCTCGGATATTTCTTCAATTGTGTATGCAAGCTCGGAAGGGATAACCGTTTCAGATCGACTGGATGCAGTTTTGAAACCGCTTCCCGAGTTGATTGCTCAAGAGTGGTATCAGCAAGCATTGAACCAGACGGGAGTGGCTGTCTCCTCTTCACATGTGCAGCACTTATTTCAGAATGAATACCGTTGGGTAGTGTCGATCAGTAGAAAGCTTTCCGATTCTTTTTCTGAAATGGAAGCAGATCGACAGGGTGTGCTACTCGTAGATCTTAATTTCAGCGTTATTAACAATTTGTGCAAACAAATCGAACTGGGAAAGCGCGGTTATGTATTTATCGTAGATCCGTCAGGGAGTTTAGTTTATCATCCTCAACAGCAGTTGATTTATTCGCAGCTCAAGTTTGAGCAATTGGATACTGTTCTTGGGATTAAGAACGGGTCAGTTACGGTGAAAGCAGGGAACGAACAGAAACTGTACACCGTGGATACCACTAGCTTTGGCTGGAAGATTGTAGGGGTCACTTATCCAGATGATCTGGTTGCTAACAAACAGCAGATGCAAGGGACCGCCGCCTTGTGGGGAGCCGTAAGTCTGATCTGTGCTATGGCAATTTCTGTGCTGCTGTCCTACGCATTAACCAAACCGCTCAAGAATTTAGAAATGAATATGAAAAAGGCTGAACGCGGTGAGTTCGACATTCGCGTGGAGATTGAGAGCACGAACGAAATCGGTAAGCTAGCCCGTACCTTTAACCTGATGATCCTGAAGATTAAAGAGCTGATGAGTCAGATCGTCATGGAGCAAGAGATGAAGCGTGTGAGTGAGCTTAAGGCCTTACAAGCACAGATTAAGCCCCACTTTTTGTATAATACGCTGGACTCGATCATTTGGATGGCAGAGACCGGTAAGATGGAGGAGGTAGTCGAAATGACCTCTTCATTATCGAAGCTGCTACGTTCTACGATTGGTGAGGGCGAGGAACTGATCCCGATCGCTAGAGAACTAGAACATATTCGGCACTATCTAACGATTCAGAACATGCGCTATCGCCATAAATTCACATATTCGATAGAAGTGGATGAAGACATTCTTGAATGCAGTATTTTGAAAATGGTCCTTCAACCCTTAGTTGAAAATGCGATTTATCATGGGATAAAGCATAATCCTGAGCAAGGGCACATCCTGATTAGAGGTAAAAAAGAGAAAAACGATATTACCATTCAGGTTATTGACAATGGTGTCGGTATGAATCCAGAGCAGATGGGGAAGTTACTGCTTCAAAAGCCAGATTACAGGATTGGCAGTGGGGTAGGCGTCGCGAATGTAAACCATCGCATTCAGCTTTATTTCGGGGACCATTACGGTTTGTCTTTTGCAAGTGAAATGGAAGAAGGGACGACGGTCACTTTAAGAATTCCTGCGCTCTTTGAGGAGGAGAATCCATGAGCTCACTATGGTCGAAGATAGGCTTGTCTGCACTACTGGTAATCTTCATTGTAGCGCTCGGGTGGGTAGGTTATCGTATGTTTACGAATGAGCTTGATCCAAAAGTCAGAACCATTATCTACGTTCCTAAGACTATCGATACCAGCATTGAATTCTGGGAGGTAATGAAACAAGGTGTGGCAACTGCTGCCAAGGAATTCGATGCAGATGTCCATACGGTAGGAACAAATACCGAGTTAGATGTGGATAAGCAGATTCAATTACTAGAACAGGCGATTGAGGAGAAGCCTGATGCCATTATTTTGGCTGCTACCGACTATTATCGTCTTGTTCCGGTTGCAGAGCAGATTAAAGCTGCGGGTATCACGCTTATTACGGTAGACTCGGGACTGAACGGCGGTGTATCGGAGAGTTTTATCGCCACAGATAATTATGAAGCAGGCCGAAAAGCAGCGCAGAAGTTGATTGAAAATATTCATAGCGACGATCTAGTCGCCATTATGAATTTTGTACAAGGCTCCGCTACAGCTATCGAGAGAGAGAAAGGGGTTAGGGATGCTTTATCTCAGAATGGAGTTAATCTTGTGCAGGATACCCTTTACAGTAACGGTTCTTCGAAGAAGGCATATCAATTAACTGTTGATCTTCTAAGGAATCAGCCTCAACTAAAGGGAATCATTGGTCTCAATGAGCCCTCTACATTAGGTGCGGGACTGGCAATTATGGATATGGGCTTAAAAGACAAAGTGAAGCTGGTGGGGTTCGACAATTCCAGT
>DASYFA010000122.1:0-4722 GCA_036498705.1 Paenibacillus sp. | reverse complement strand
TTTTCTGACCATTCCTTTAGAGCATCTGCTACGGATTTCTTATTATCCAATACCTCCTGGAAGTAATTGCGCCCTATATTATCCACCATATATAATCCTTGCTTCTCTTGCTTCAATTTATCATCCTTCGGATTTGTAGGTGGAACTGGTTTTAGCTCATAGAAAGCACTGATATTATAAGATAAGCCTTGCTTCGGCTGGATATACGATTTACGAGCTACCATCTCATACGTATTACTGCGCGACTTCAGCTTAGCCCAATCTTCACCAGCTATAAATTTAATGTAATCCCAGGCAGAATCCGGGTTAGCAGCATTACTGTTAATGGCAAACGTATTGTTCAGATATATATTGCCTCCGATTTCCGGCTTCTCCGGATGAACCGGAGCAGTAACAACGTCCCAATCGATCGGTGTATAATTTTTGATTTTGGCAGCATTCTTACTTGCATCGGCAATGTCGTTAATATAATTACTCTCGCCAATGATCATGGCTACTTTGCCCGATAAGAACAGATCGCTCGAAAGCGCAGTCCATGGTTCATTATAGTCAACATTACTGTTACTCGGCATAATTTCTTCCTTAACGAGCTTGCCGACCGTATCCCACGCCTTTGTCCATTGCGGCGAATTGACGGTCATCGTCTCGGCCTTCTCGTCATACGTTCGGAGTTGCAAAGGCGCCATATAAGTGTTTTGCATATCCCAGAACGGATCATTTCCCTTATAGCGGTTAAAGGAAAATCCATAGATGCGATCCTTCCCTGTACCCTTTGCGACTCTGCGTGCAAGGTTGAATACATCGTCCCAGCTCATTTTATTGCTAGGAGGCTCAACGCCCGCATCAGTGAACAACTTCTTATTATAGAACAAGGCTGATGAAGAGAATGTTGGGGTCAAGGCATATAAGCTGCCGTCTCCTAAATCCTTAATACCATCAATAACAGAAGGGACAAAATCGCTTGTATCGAATTTATCTTCTTGAACCAACGGATCCAGCTGCTTCAGCATATTTTCCTGAATCAGTTGTTTCAAGGTACCCGAATCCGCTACGACTACATCGACCGGATTACTTCCGGTCATAAGTTTCTTTATACTCTCCAAGTTATCCGGCTGCTGATATGGATCCGTTCCATCGTTATAACGCCAATCTCCATAATCGACGGCAGGAACAATTTCAATCTTCACATTTTTTCTGTCATATTCATATATATCTGTGTATTGCTGACGAAAATAAGAATCGTCGGTACTTCCGTAGAGAACACCGATACGAAGCACCTTCTCCTGTTTACTGTCCGGCGCTTTTCCCCCAGTACAACCAGCTAGCAGTCCCAGTGCCATTGTGGCAGCAAGAGACACGGTCATCATTTTACGCATTTTTCCGTTCTTTAACTTCATGCGTTCTCCTCCTCTAATGATTTCGGCGCCGTAATCACAATCTTATCACCATCAAACTCCATACTTGCACGTCCCTGGATACCCACTGCTTCTAGATATTCCTTAGGGACCTGCAATCTCCCAACCCGATCGACGACAACAAAAGCTTCGTGCACTTCCTGAAGGCCGCCCTGATGAAAACCACCATTCTCCATCGTTGCCAGATCTAGATTCGGATTACGCTTCAGGAACTCCGTACTCGTTAATCCATCACGAATCGCAACGACGCGGTCAACTTTACCAGCTAGTGTCAAATCATGCGTTACGATGACGATCGTAATTCCAAGCTCACGATTCACATTGCGGAATATGCCCATGATCTGATCGGAGGTTGCCGTATCGACGGAGCCAGTCGGCTCATCCGCTAATAGCAGCTTGGGACGATTCGATAGCGAGATGGCGATGGCCACGCGCTGCTGCTCCCCACCGGAGAGCTGATGCAACTTGCTATGCATGCGATCTTTCAGACCAACCCATTCAAGCAACTGCTTCGCATAGGCCCGATCCAACTTGCCGCTTAACAACATCGGCATCTCAACATTCTCCAAAGCGGACAGGTATGGAAGCAGGTTGCGTCCATTGTTCTGCCATACGAAGCCGACGGTATTCCGCTTGTATTCTACCAACTGATCATCACGAATCTTCAGCAAATCCCAGCCGCCCACATTCACCTGTCCAGCAGAAGGGCGGTCAAGACCGCCCAAAATATTCAGCAGAGTCGATTTGCCGCTTCCGCTATTTCCGATAATCGCCATCATTTCGCCTTGATTGACAGTCAAGTTCAAGCCCTGTAGAGCTACAACTTCAATATCTTCCGATTTAAAAATTTTAACGAGTCCTTCGCAATAGATCATTTCGCTCATATTACCGCTCCTCTCCCATCTTGACAGCCTGATGTACACGTAAGCGACGGATCTGCCATAGCAGAAGTCCGGCACCGAGCAGCAGCATTACTAGAACGACGACGTATAATTGCATCGTATCCGAAGAGTTGAAAATGATTCTAAACGGAGGAACCTGTGAGGTTACGTTGTCCGCTGTTTGTAGAAACGGCAGATACAGTTTGCCTGCAACTTTACCAATGACAATCCCAAGCACAATCGATAGCCCTGCGGTCAGCAGCTGCTCCGCCAGCAGCATAAGCGTCAGCTGCCTGCGCGATAAGCCCATCGCCCGCAAAATACCAAATTGCACAACGCGGCTCGACAAGTTGAAGAACCAGTACATCACGTATCCGATCAGTGATACGACCACCGAGACGAGGAAGCCCATGCTCAAGATCCCGAATACCCCGCCGCGAGTAGGATGCTTCTTCTGCGTCGCCAACTCGCTGCGTACATCCTTGACTGAATAGAGATCGATATTCTCGCTGGCCAGCTTCGTGACAATTGGTGCAACCTTGGCTTCCGGCTTCATCTTGAGCCACACTTCATAAGGAAGAATCTTAGCCTGATCATAAATATAATCCAGATTGGCAATGATGAACGGAGCTTCGTCAGGATACATGCTAGGCCAGTATGGTAGAATCCCGTACACAATGAAATCTACAGATTGCTCTCCTAAAGATACCGTAATAATGTCACCGGCCTTAAGCTGATACTTCTCGGCCAGATTAGACGGTACAAGCGCAGCACTCTCATTCATCCCGAGTAAATTCAAATATTGATGCGGAGCCGCCGGGAACAGGTCATCACGGAACCAGGCAACTTGATAGAAATCAACGTTATCAATCCCCATAATGTTCCCCTGACCTGCCGAACGTCCGGAGATGATAAGATTGCCCTTGGTCTGCAGCACCCGTGCCGCATGCTCCACACCTTCCAACTTACGAAATACTTCAAATGGTGGTTCAACATAGTTCATCTTGGTCGGTTTATTACCTTGACCATTTCCAGATCCTCCACCCGGACCACCAGTTCCAGGATTACCTCCTCCTGGATTACCTCCACCAGGGTTGCCTCCACCACCGGAGCCTCCGCCTTGACCAGAGCCTGTTGGTGGCTTAGTTGGCGCTTCAGGCGTCTCTTCCCACACGGTCTGCATAACGACGTCCGCCCCATATTTATACAGCGTACGCTCGGTTGAGTTCAGGTCAATCGTACGGGCGGCAGAAGCATTATATACCCCTAGCCCCAATGTTAGAACCAACAGAATCATCAGCGGGTAATAGGACGAAGCCGAACGAGATAACTGGGTAAGACTCAAGTAATAAGGAACCGGCAACCACTTCTTACCGATCCAACCGATCAGCTTGAGAATCCACGGGAAAATCCGTAGGAAGAATAGCCCGATCGAAAAGATAGCCAATGCTGGAACAAAGAACAAGAACGGCTGTACCTGCAGCTCATCCGTTGTCATCCCCGTCTGGAACGTTAACATCTGGCGTTCATAGAACAGATAATAGCCGTATCCAGCAACTCCCATCAGTACAATGTCTATGCACCAACGTTGCCAGGTTGGCATGCGATCGTTCCGAGCCTGCTTACGCTTCGCATTCACGATGGAGGCGCGGGCATAAGAGACGGCCGGAAGCACTGTAGCCAGAATCGCAATGACAACGGCCAAAGCGCCGAGAAGAAGCGCATCCATATTGAAGCCGACAGGGATCGATTTGCGATTGACAAAGGTCAGGAAGCCGTCAGCGGAACCGATGCTCTTCGACATAAACCAGCCGAGCAAAGGTCCAAATACCATGGCAGCTGCACCTAAAAATATCCCTTCCAGCAAATAAATGAAAATAATCTGTTTGGTAGAAGCTCCCCGGCTGCGCAGCACAGCAATGTCACTCTGCTGCTTATCTAATGATTGTCTAGCATTCATGACAATATAGTAGAACACCATAGCAATCATCGGGGCGGCAAGCGTGAAGAGCAATGTCTGCATTTGCAGACTCTGCTTGCGGAAATCATTCAACAGCTCGCCAAAAGAGAGATCCACCTTCGTATCCTTCAGCTTCTGATATAGCTCAACATTCAATCGGTCAAGCGTGCTCGATAAAGGAGATAATTGACTTGTCTTGATCTCACGCAGATCAAACGCATAATACCAGCTAGACCCATGAATCGGAATCGATAATTGCTTAAGAAGAGCATCATTAAATACCTTCTCATTTACGAAGAAACTGTTCATCATACCTTCGAAACCTTGATACCAATAAGGGTCCGTCTCATCTATCGGCTGGAATGAACCGACGATCTTAACCTTCAGAACGACACCCGATCCACCAGCGACAGGGTATTCCATCACATCACCGACATGAAGATCCTGCCGATACATCGCTTCTTCC
>DASYFA010000121.1:0-6851 GCA_036498705.1 Paenibacillus sp. | reverse complement strand
CAAATTATTGAACGAATTGGCGGGGGAGGAATGGCCCTCGTATATCGTGCACAGGATATTCTATTAAATCGTAATGTAGCTATTAAAGTTTTGCGTCAACAATTTGTGAACGATGAGGAATTCATCCGTCGCTTCCGTCGTGAGGCACAATCAGCAGCTTCTCTGTCACATCCGAACATCGTTAGCGTATATGATGTTGGACAAGAGGGCGATGTGCATTACATTGTTATGGAATATATTGAAGGCCGCAACTTGAATGAAATTATCAAAGAGCGTGCTCCACTTCAGGTAGATGAGGCAGTTCGTATCGCTTCTCAGATCGCTGATGCCTTGGATCATGCGCATACGAATCATATTATTCATCGTGATATTAAACCTCATAACATATTAATCGGCCGTAACGGCTGGGTGAAAGTGACTGACTTTGGGATCGCACGTGCTGTATCCTCAACGACGATTACGCAGACGGGCTCCGTCGTTGGTTCTGTGCATTATTTCTCACCTGAACATGCCAAAGGGGTAGCAACTGGTGAGAAATCGGACCTTTATTCACTCGGTATTGTACTCTATCAGATGCTGACTGGACGTCTTCCGTTCCTTGGAGAGAGCCCGATCAGTGTGGCACTGAAACATCTGCAGGAGCATTTTGACGAGCCGCGCTCGGTAAATCCAATGGTTCCGCAGAGTGTGGAGAATATTATATTGAAATCGATGCGCAAAAATCCTGGCGAGAGATATGAATCTGCCAAGGAAATGCTTCGCGATCTGGAGACTTGTCTGCTACCGGAGCGTAGAACCGAGAATAAGCTTACTTTTGTCGATGACGAGGATGAGGACAGCACCCGTGTAGTTCCGGCTATCAAACCTCAGAGTAGGCAGAATAGTGGGGGTTCGAAGCTGTCTCGTGATGATCAGGGCTCTGATGAACGGCAAAAGCAGAAATCGAACAAGAAGCCAACAAGCAACAAGACTAAATTATGGGTCGGCATTACGCTGATTGTGATCGTTGCGATGCTTGGTATTGCCTGGTATGTGAACAAGCTCGTCACGGTGGCAGAAGTAAAGGTACCGAATGTGCTTAATATGTCCATTGAACAAGCTACGGAGGAGCTATCCAAGGAAGGCATTGTGGTTGGTACTGTCGATCAGCTATATAAAGAAGGCGTAGATGAAGGAATTGTCTATGAACAGAGCAAACCAGAGGGAACCGCGGTGAAGGAAGGCTCGTCGATTGATTTGACGGTAAGCACAGCGAAGGAGCTTCCAAAAATGCCGATGCTAAGTAATGTGACTTATGAAGAAGCTAAAAGACAGCTTATCGATAACTACGGAGTGGCGGACGAAAGGATCAGCAAGAACGAAGAAAATAATCCCGATGTAAAAGCAGGCATGGTCTTTGGTCAAAACCCGGATGCCAATGCGGAATTTGATCCGGATACCGTTCAGATTGTGCTGAAAGTGAGTAAGGGACCAGAGAATATCAAGATGCCAAATCTGGTCGGGAAGACCCAGGATGAAGCGCTGAAGGCGATTGAGGATGCTGGCCTGAAGCTTGCTAAGGATGGAATTAAGCAGAGATCGAGCTATGATAAACCGTCAGGTGAAGTTATGGAACAATGGCCGTATAATAAAGACGAACCCGTAGCACCAGGCTCGGATATAACTATATTTGTAAGCTCCGGCTATCCACCTGAAGCGATAGAATATACGTTTGAGTTCCCTGTTGTTCCAGCAACGGACGGTCAGAAGAGCAAAATTCGCATCGTTTACGGAGATGCCCGCGGTGAGAACCAGGAGTTGGGGACCAGGACGATCACCAAAACGCAATATATGTCGGTAGATTTAGTCTTAGCTCCTAACAAGGACGGGTATGTCTATGTTTACGTTGACGGGGCATTAACGAATACTTCTTACAAGATTTCGTATATTGATGCCAAGCAGGGAACCGTACCTGTTCCATCGTTGCCAGTAACGAATCCTGTACCAGACGAATCTAACAATGATAATTCCAACAATGGCGACAATAATAACGGAGATTCTGATCAGAATCCCTGATAAGGGGTTGACTGGTCGTCAACGGTAACCAGGCGGTTAATACACGGGAGAATCACTCCCACAGACAGATACGAAAGCGAGGCCTGCAAGAATGCCTGAAGGCTTAATCGTTAAGGCTCTAAGCGGATACTACTATGTGAAGCCTGCAGACCCGGCGTTGGATGAGATTATCCAGTGCCGGGGACGCGGCATTTTTAAGAAAAAAGGCATAACACCTCTTGTTGGAGATCGGGTCATGTATAGTCCGACGGAGAACGGTGAAGGGATGGTAGATGAAATTCTACCGCGCATAACGGAGTTGATTCGTCCGCCGATCGCTAACGCCAGACTTGCGGTACTGCTATTCTCATTGAAAGAGCCTGATCTGAATTTGCAGCTTCTGGACAAGTTTTTGGTACATATTGAACATGCGGGACTGCAAGCGCTGATCTGCTTGACTAAAGAGGATTTGCTTGATGCGGAGAAAGAGGATGCGGCTAGCACCACAGAGCAGGTGGCGCGTCTCTATGAGCAGATAGGATATGAAGTATTCATTACTAGTTCTCTGACCGGCAAAGGGACGGAAGCCGTGAAGTCACGTCTGGCCGGAGAGATTAGCGTATTTTCCGGTCAGTCCGGGGTAGGCAAATCAACGCTGCTGAATGCGATGTTCCCTGGATTGTCGCTAGAGACGAGTGAAATAAGCATGAAGCTTGGCCGGGGCAGACATACGACCCGTCATGTAGAGCTGATTGAGCTTGAAAATGGCGGCTATGTGGCGGATACTCCTGGATTTAGCCAGCTTGATTTCCTTGAGCTTGGAGTGGAGCAACTCTCTACCTGCTTCCGCGAATTCCGCGAGCTCGCAGAGGGCTGTAAATTCCGCGGCTGTACACATTTGCATGAGCCTAACTGTAAAGTGAGGCAGGCGGTTGACGATGGGACTATTGCAGCGGGACGCTACGAGCATTATGTGCAGTTTTATGAGGAAATGAAAGACAAAAAACGGAGGTATTGACTTCATGAACGACATCTATATTGCACCGTCGATATTGTCGGCTGATTTTGCCAAGCTGGGTCAAGAAGTGGTCGAGGTAGAACACGGCGGAGCCGATTGGCTTCACGTCGATGTCATGGATGGACATTTCGTACCTAACATTACATTCGGGGCGCTGGTGATGAGAGCAATTGCTCCACTAACCAAGTTACCGCTTGATGTTCATCTGATGATCGAGAATCCTGAGCGATATATTCCGGATTTTGCAAAGGCAGGGGCTCACCTGATTACAGTTCACCAGGAAGCTTGCGTACATTTGCATCGCGTCCTGCATTTGATTAAGGAGCATGGTGTTAAGGCGGGTGTAGCTATCAATCCGGCAACTCCTGTATCTTCGATTCGAGAAGTGCTTGAGGATGTGGATTTGGTGCTCGTGATGACTGTAAATCCAGGCTTTGGCGGCCAAGCTTTTATTCCGTCGACCCTTCGTAAGATCAAGGAATTGAAGGAACTCAGGGAGGAACTGGGGCTGAAGGATCTCCGTATTGAGGTAGATGGAGGAATCACGGCCGTTACAGCGCCGCTTGTCGTAGAAGCAGGGGCAGATGTACTGGTCGCGGGTAATGCGGTGTTCGGGCGCAGCGACCGCAGTGCGGCTATTCAAGAGATTCGCAGCAGTATACAAGAATAGCACTTCTGGTAGTTCTTGTAATGTTACTGATCGAAGCTATATTATCTTCATATTTGGCAGGTTTCACTTTGTCCGGTTGGCATAGTGATTCGACCTGACGCATACAATGGGTTACATGAGCGGGTTCTCATGCAGCCCTTTTTTTGTCGGTGAAAATACACAGGGAGAGGGCGCGGAACATACACTATGATGAAGGCATGAGAATGATGGGGAGGGTGAACGATGAAATTTTACACATTCAAGCTGCCTAAGTTTTTGGGAGGTTTCGTCAAAGCGGTGTTGAATACATTTCACAAGAACTAGGCAGCAACAACTGCCGCTATCATGGAATTCGGGCGGCGCAAATCCCGCCTTCCATCACGCGGTTTGTGGCGATACTGTTTTCCGGTTGCTGAAGTGGCAGGAGAATACGAAAAAAGCACCTCTATTAAGAAAAGGTGCTTTTTGTCTATATACTTATTCTCACCATTATACGCGAGTCAGTTTACCGGATTTTAAAGCCCGAGTGCTGACGTATACGCGTTGTGGCTTACCGTCTACCAAGATCCGGACTTTCTGTACGTTAACGCCCCAAGAACGACGATTACGGTTGTTTGCGTGGGATACATGGTTACCGCTGCTTGGTTTCTTGCCTGTTACATAGCATTTGCGAGACATTCATTACACCTCCTGTTCCGATACACCTGTCTTGAAAATAACAGTTTATTATTGAAGTTAACAGTTATTGTTCAAGCCGGCTTGAGCCGGTTGATTTCCCTCATTAAGCCTATAAATGCATAGGAAACCGCATAAAACAATACTTATATATAATATCACAGTAAAAAAACGTCCGTCAACCGATCGACAAACTTTATTTCTATAGACGCTTGTCGCGCTTTGTTTATTTATTTATCTTTGTTCTTATAGTACAATATGGTTTAGCCCATAATAATTTCAAGGGAGGAGTGAGCGTAGGCGTGGCAATACAACTTGAGACCGAATATGGACGTGTCGATATTTCGGAGGAAGCAGTAGCTGTGATCGCCGGGTCGGCCGCCATGGAATGTTATGGACTCGTAGGAATGGCAAGCCGGAAACAATTCAAGGACGGCATTGCTGAATTGCTGGGGCGTGAGAATCTAGCCCGGGGTGTGGAAGTAAAGCTCGATAATAAGCGATTGGCAATTCATCTTTATATCATAGTCAGTTATGGTACGAAAATTTCCGAGGTTGCCTACAACATACAACGAAAAGTAAAATATGTGTTAAATGAAGTCGTTGGACTCGAAGTGGCTCAAGTCAATGTTGCAGTTCAAGGCGTTCGTGTATCAAGCTAGGAAGGGGAATTCTCATTGAGTAAGCGTTCTATTAACGGAACAGATTTCACCGCCATGGTACTAGCCGGGGCGAAGCGGTTGGGGGATCATGCTGAGCATGTCAACTCCCTGAATGTCTTTCCAGTTCCTGATGGAGACACCGGAACAAATATGAATCTCACGATGACGGCCGGAGTGGCCGAATTGAATAATAACGGATCAGGCGGACTTGGTAGTCGGGCAAATACGTTGTCCAAGGGATTGCTGATGGGGGCTAGAGGGAACTCTGGCGTTATTCTATCCCAGTTGTTCCGCGGCTTTGCCCGTTATGCATCTTCTTATGAAGAGCTAGATGCTATTCAATTTGCCTCTGCTTTGCAGAGCGGGGTGGATACAGCCTATAAGGCCGTAGTAAAACCGGTAGAGGGCACGATCCTTACGGTAGCGAAGGAAGCTGCTAAGCATGCGGTTCACCAGGCTAGACGTACTACCGATATCGTAGATTTGATGGCTGATGTGCTGGCGAAGGCTAAGGAAGCTCTAGCGAATACGCCGGAGCAATTGCCTGTACTGAAGCAGGTTGGAGTTGTTGATTCCGGCGGACAAGGTCTTGTATATATTTACGAAGGCTTTATGGAGCAATTAACAGGCAAAGCCAAGCCTATCGATTCGCTGCCTGCACAAACTAAAGCAGGGTCTATCTCTGCCATTGCAGCCGTACATCCGGCCGAACATCATGATGCCACTGCTCAAGCGAAGCTTGTTACAGAGGATATTGAATTTCTCTATGATATGGAATTTTTCATAAATCGTACCCTAGGTGGAGTACCGCATTCGAGTTTTGACGAGGATCAATTCCGGAAAACGTTATCACTGAACGGTGACTCTATTATCGTGATTGCCGATGATGAAGTAGTGAAAGTTCATGTGCACTCCAAAGCGCCCGGCGAGGTTCTGAATCTCGCTCTGAACTATGGGGAAATTACTCAGATTCATATTCTGAATATGCGTGAACAGCATCGTGAGCTGCTGTCAACTGGGCTTGATGCCGCTCCAATGCCGGAGTTGTTCGCTGACATCCCGGCGGAGCCTGTCCGTTCTGTAGACCCGGCTGAGGTTCCTGCGGACGAATTGGCTCCTTACGGATTTATTGCTGTAGCGTCCGGACAAGGCATCTCAGATATCTTCAAGAGTCTTGGCGTTGACGTTGTTCTATCTGGCGGACAAACGATGAATCCAAGTACGGAGGATTTCGTTAAGGCGATTCATTCGATCTCTGCACAGCATGTATTCGTGTTGCCGAACAATTCGAATATCGTTCTTGCCGCTCAACAGGCCCGAGATTTGCTGGAAGATGAGCGTAGTGTCACAGTTATTCCGTGCAAGAGCATTCCGCAAGGAATCGCTGCTGCCTTTGCGTTCCAGGAAGAGGAGAGCGCCGACGTGAATACGGATCATATGATGAGTGCCATATCTCATGTCAAGACAGGACAAGTTACCTATGCGATCCGTGATACGATGTTCGATGATCTGGAGATCAAGGCTGGTCATTATATCGGTATTGAGAACTCCAAGATCGTTGCAACCGAAGAACAATTGCTTGAGACAAGCCAAGCACTGCTTACTAAAATGCTGTCCAATGGGGATGAGATCGTCACTATCCTGATTGGAGAAGAGGCGACAGAGGAGACTACAGCATCGTTGGTGGGTTGGCTGAATGAAACTTATCCTGATGTCGAAGTAGAAACTCATGATGGTGGGCAACCGATCTATTATTATTTATTCTCGGTTGAATCCTGATCGTCCTTGAGTAAGGACGAACGATGAAAGGGTG
>DASYFA010000120.1:0-7963 GCA_036498705.1 Paenibacillus sp. | reverse complement strand
CTATTGGGGTAGTAAAGGGGCTAGTCGCGTTGTGCTGGCGCGTGAACTGAATATGGATGAGATTACGGAAATGCAGCCGCATTTGCAAATCGAGTCCGAGGTGCAGATTCATGGTATGACGAATATTTACCATTCCAAGCGCAGTCTGGTTCGCAGCTACATGGCGCATCAGGGCCGAGTGATTACCGAGAATGAATCTGTAGGCATGGAGCGCGGACTGTTCCTGATCGAGGCGGAGCGTCCGGATGAGAAATTCCCGATCTATGAGGACTGCAATGGAACTCATATTATGAGCTCAGACGATATTTGTATTCTGGAAGATCTTCATATACTGCTGGGCGCTGGCGTGGACAGCTTGAAGATCGAGACGATTTTTAAGCCAGTAAGCTATAATGAGACAGTTATCCGTGTCTATCGTCAAGCGATTGACACTTACTTCGCCGATCCGGAAGCTTATGAATTTGATGAAGCTTGGATAGTGGCGATTCGTGAGGCTCAGGACCCTGAGCGCGAGTTGTCGTTTGGGTTTTTCTATAAAGAACAAGTATATTAATTTAAGAGCTAGTTTAAAAAGTCGGTGCTGAAAACCGGACTATTTGAACATGCAATTTAATGATGATAAATTTCTAGAGGTGAACGAATAAATGCAAACTGCGGAGAAACATGTACGTAAATATACCGGCAAGCGATACCGTTTGGAGAAGCCAGAGCTGCTGGCTCCGGCAGGGAACCTCGAGAAATTGAAATTTGCAGTCCACTACGGAGCAGATGCGGTTTACATCGGGGGACAAAAATACGGTCTTCGCTCGGGAGCTGACAATTTTAGTCTGGAAGAAATGCGCGAAGGCGTAGAGTTTGCCAAGAAATATGGAGCCAAAGTATTCGTGGCTACAAATATATATGCGCACAATGAGGATTTGGCAGGGATTGAGGAATATTTACGCGGTCTGCATTCAGTTGGGATTGCGGCGATTATCGCGGCTGACCCGATTATTGTGGATACGGCCCGGCGGGTTGTACCCGAGCTAGAGGTGCATCTTAGCACCCAGCAATCGACAGTGAATTGGCAGGCTGTGAAGTTCTGGAAGGAAGAAGGGCTGCCGCGTGTAGTTCTGGGACGGGAGACAAGCCTGGAAGAGATTGAAGAGATTAAGCAGCATGTAGATGTTGAGATCGAAGCATTCATTCACGGGGCAATGTGCTCCTCTTATTCCGGCCGCTGTGTGCTGTCCAATCACTTCACCGACCGCGATTCTAATCGGGGCGGATGCTGTCAATCCTGCCGCTGGAAATATGACCTGTTCGAAGATGCCAGACCGGTTGAAGCCTGGATCTCTGAAGAAGAGGCCAGAGACAACTCTGTATTGCGCAATTTCCAGCTTGGTGTGAATCAATTGCCGCTGTTCAACGAGGAAGACAATGCCTTTACGATGGGGTCCAAGGATTTGTGTATGATTGAGCATATTCCTGATTTGATTGATGTCGGCGTAGACAGCTTCAAAATCGAAGGTCGCATGAAATCAATTCATTATGTTGCTACGGTCGTTAATGTTTATCGTCAGGCGATCGATTCTTACATGGCCGATCCGGACAATTATGTTCTCAAGCCGGAATGGCTGGAGGAGATTCAGAAGGCTGCCAATCGCCCGGTTAACACAGGCTTCTTCTATGATATACCAGATCATGAGGATCATATTTATGAACCGGAAGAGAAGGCAATGCCTTATGACTTTGCTGGTCTTGTCATGGATTATGATCAAGCGACCGGGATCGCTGTCATTCAACAGCGCAACCATTTTAAGCCGGGTCAGGAGATTGAATTCTTCGGTCCCAATGGAACCTTCTTCAAGCAGTCAGTGGGCAAGATCTGGGACGAAGAGGGTAATGAGCTGGATGCAGCCCGTCATCCGTTGCAAAGAATCAAGATGAAGGTAGATCACCCTGTATCTTATTTTGATATGATGCGTAAGAAGAAATAGACAATTTGTGACTTGAAAAATTTTAGGGCTTTTCGCTTATAGGACGAAAGGCCCTTTTTTGTGTTATTTGATAAAATTCAACAATTGTCACTAAAAAATACCCCCATATATTACCGATAAACATAGGAGTATGACATTGTTTGTCGAATAGATTAAGTATGCAGACGATGTTGGTAATGAGTAGTTAGAGGGGTGACCTCTATCCTAGCTTTACAGTATACAACTATTATGAGCGGTGGGTGATTGACATGGGTCTGGTTCCGAAGAAGGAGGGCCAAACAGCTGACAACAAGAACAAGCAGAATAAGGAAATTAAATCAAGTGGAGAAAAGAAGCTTATTTCAAGTTGGAGAGACAAGGTAGCAAATCGTCTTCCAACCCAAATAAATCCTTCAAAATCTGTGGGTGTCCGTCTGTTTCTTATTTTCTTCGTGGCGATCATGTTCTTCGTATTAGCTATCGGAATATTGTCCTATCAGATGGCGAAGTCGACGATACAGAAAAATGCGGAAAATGCCAACCTGCAAACCATTGTACAAACTTCACAGAAGCTGGATATTATCCTGCAAAAGTATGAAGAGAATCTTCAACAGACATTTTTGGACAATGAGATGCAGAAAGCCATCATGAATGCCTCTCTCTCGTCGTCGTCCGATTATGAACGTTTTACAACGATTAATGATATTAGGAACCGCTTGAATTCACTAGTCTATTCAAATAAGGGCGTCGAATCCGTCTATATGATGAGTGTTGATGGATCCTTGGATGACGTCTCAACTGGAAGCTCCAGTCAGAAATTCTTTGAAGAGGCACGCAAGGAGCCTTGGTACGACGAAATGTCTAAGACTGTTGGTTCTCGTTGGATCCATGTAGAGGAGAAGACTAACGGCAAATCAGTCGTGCGATTGATTCGTTCACTGTCGAGCGTTACAACTTCGAAGCGTTTCGTACTCGTTCAAGATTTGAATGTTGAAGTGCTGGAAGACTACTTAAAAGAAATTAATTTCGGGGATAACTCGAAGCTGCAAATTATCGGACCAGATAATGTTGTTATCGGTTCATCGATAATTGGGGAAACAGGGGAAACCTCGGAGTATGATTTGTCCAAGGCTGGTGAAAGCAAAAAAGGAGGCATTCGGATCAATGATGCCAATGGCAATTCCGTACTAGCTGTCTATAACAATTTTGCTGCTACCGACTGGAAGTTGATTGGTACAGTTAGCACTGCTGAACTGGTGAAGGATGCTAAAGGCATTTTGTTTACAACATACATATCGGCTGCTGTCGTTGCCTTGATCACAACATTGATTGCTATGTGGATGGTTAGAATGATTGCTCATCCGCTGGCACAGTTGAAGAACTTGATGGAAGAAGGCTCCAGGGGTAACCTGAATGTACGTATGAAGGCGAAGTCTCAGGATGAAATTGGTCAACTGACTAACAGCTTCAACGTAATGATGGAGCATATTACCGAGCTCGTGAAGCAGACGAACCATTCTGCGAAGGATGTTCTGGATACGGCGACCGAGTTGACCCAGGCTTCCAATAAGACAGCAGTCTCTGCTAGGGAGATTGCCATCGCGACGGAAGAGATTGCTAACGGAGCAACGAGCCTAGCTAATGAAGCTGAACGCGGCAATGAGCTCACAGAGAACATTTCCAGACAAATGGATCAGGTTGTTCTGGCAAACAAGCAGATGGAGACAGCTGCTCATCAGGTAGAGAAATCGAGTCAGCAAGGTACTGAGTATTTGAACGGTCTTCTGGCACAAACGAACTCTACGGTGGATATTGTTAATTCGCTGACCGAGAAGGTAGACGCTCTGAAATCGAGCACATCTTCTGTTTTGAAGGTACTGGAAGTGATGCAGAATATTACGCAGCAGACGAATATTCTATCCTTGAACGCAACAATTGAAGCGGCTCGTGCCGGTGCTGCAGGACGCGGCTTCATGGTCGTAGCTGATGAAATCCGTCAATTGGCAGACCAATCCCGTCAATCCATCAAGATGGTAGGGGAGATTACGGACAATATACAACAGGAAATGAATGAGACGGTACAGGCATTGTCGGATGCAAGTCCGTTGTTCCAGCAACAGATCAGCTCTGTGAAGGAGACAAGTCAGATCTTTGTATCTGTGCAAGAGCAGATGGAAGGCTTCGTGAAGCAAATTGAAATGGTCACGTCTTCGATTGATGATCTGAATGAATCACAGAATGTTCTGTCTGAATCGATAAGCAACGTTAGCGCAGTAGCTCAGCAGTCATCGGCAACATCTGAAGAGGTTGCCTCACTCAGTAGTGAGCAGCAGACGGTTAGCGATCAACTCGTACAACTCTCCGGCAAGTTGGAGAATGTATCGAACGGCTTGAAGGAATCGCTGTCCAAATTTACAGTCTAAGCAGAATCATATATGAACTGCCCCGAGAGTAGATCATCTCTCGGGGCAGTTTTTTGTTACATAGATACGAGTCTTGGTTATACCGTCTCTCCATGTGTTAACATCTCTCTCCAGGGAAATAATGAAGCAGTAAGGTAAAAAGGGGGATGTATATGTCATTAGCACGGAAAAATCGCATATTTTATATTCTAATAGTGTTTAGTATTTTATTTGTTGTATATACGCTAAGGATCGCCTGGATTCAGACACATGCTGCCCTTGCTGCGGTGACTTCTTCAGGGAAAACGATAAATGAATTGGCTGTGCGCCAGCGTGAGCAAGGGGTTGAGCTAGATCCTGGTAGAGGAAATTTCTTCGATCGATATGGCCGACAATTGACCGGGATTACAACCTGGTCGCCAGTGCTGTTCCCTGTCAAGAGGTTGCCTGCTCAGGATGATCTGGCACGTATTGCCGCTACACTAGGGGTATCTGAGAGCGAGCTTAGGAGCAAATGGGCGAGCCTAGAGGTACCTTTTATTTGGTCCGGATCCGGTGGCAATTATGGTTTGCTGAATCATTCATCCGAGATCAAGGCACAATCGCTTGCTCATTTGGAAGGTATAGAAGTGCTTCCGCATGTTGTACGCTATCAATCCGGCCAGACAGGGCAGCAATGGCTCGGCTACGTGGCTCAGCGGCCTGAGGTAATTCAGCAGATCCGCGGAAGCAGGAAGCAGAACGAACAAATGCCTTTGACGATGCAGGTGGGTGCGGCAGGCTTGGAGAAGACGTTCGACAGATTCCTGCGTGGTGCAGGAAGTACGAGGGCATATTATGCGGTAGATGGTAAACGGGAGTCATTCCCGAATGTAGGTACCCGGATCAAGGGGCCAGAAGAACGCTTCCATCCTCTGCAGATCAAAACAACCATTGATATCGTACTGCAGAAGAAATTAGAAGCGCTTACGGAGCAGATGGATGTGAAGGAGGGAGCTGTAGTCGTACTTGATGCGGAGAACGGCGATGTTCTAGCGATGGTCTCAAGACCGTTCTTCGATCCCAATCATATTGACTTGGCTGGGGGAAGTTGGAGCAACCGTGCCCTAAAGGCTGTACCACCCGGTTCCATTTTCAAGACCGTAATCGCTGCGGCTGCGTTGGATAGTGGAGTTACTAAGCCGGGCGAAGTGTTCCACTGCTCAGGACAGTATGGTAAATACGGATTAGCCTGTTGGAAGAAGGGGGGACACGGCGATCTTACTTTGGAACAGGGGTTCGCATACTCCTGCAACAATGTGTTTGCGACATTAGGAGAGCGCTTGTCAGCAAGAAGTATTGAGCTTACTGCAGCTAGGCTCGGTCTTGGCCGTAAGATTGGCTGGCATGAAGAGAAATTTATGGGAGGTAAAGATCTTTGGCAATTCGATCACGAGGAGGAGGGAGAGGTCTTCCACAGCAGCAACCCAGTTGACGGAGGTGTCCTGGCCCAGACGGCCATCGGACAGCGCGATGTACTGGTCTCTCCTCTCCAGGCGGCGAATATGATTGTGACGCTGCTTCATCAAGGGAGGGTAACATCGCCGCGTCTGGTTAGCGAGATCCGCTTCCGGGACGGATCCTTGCTCACGCATATGCCAGAGCACCGAGTTCCTACATCTGCTGGTCAAGTATCACCTCGCACGTCTTCTCTGCTGCTGTCCTGGATGAATGAGGTTGTCACATCGGGAACGGGACGGTCACTTAGACAAGCTGATTGGCATTTGGCAGGCAAGTCTGGTACGGCACAGGTTGCTAAAGGTGACAAAAACTATAATCATCAATGGTTCATTGGCTATGGTCCTACAGAGAAGCCCAAATATGCGGTAAGCGTACTTGTTCAGTACAGGCCGGAAGGATCGGAGAATCAAGCAACGGCTTTGTTCAGGCATACGATGGATCTACTCGCTGCCTATAGACCGGAACAGATCTGATTCATCATGTTAATTCATTTTCGAATTTTAAAAAATGCGCCTAATTATGCTCAGTATGTGCTAAAATAGTTAGGATGCTATTTAATATATGCGTGTTCAAATAGACTTTTTGAACCACCTCTATATGTGTGCGTGAATAAAGCTAAGATCAGAGAGAAGTGGGGAAAGCGACATGGATACTTTGCTGATATGGCTGTTTTACATTTCATCGTTGTATGCTTTTATACCAGGGCTGATCACGCGTCTGTTTGGTTATCGTGTCTTCAAGCATAGTACGAGCAAGGATGAATTCGCCCTTACCTTTGATGATGGTCCGGACCATTATTATACGCCTCAGCTCCTTGATTTGCTGAAGCGCTATGATGCCAAGGCTACTTTCTTTGTTGTGGGTTCCAATGCAGAGAGAAATCCTGAGCTGATCAGAAGGATGCACGAAGAAGGACATTTGATCGGAGTTCACAATTATGTTCATAAGACAAATTGGCTAATGGGTCCTGGTGCGGTGAAGAAGCAGATTCAGAAGACGAATAAGATCATCCATGAGGTTACAGGACAAGATACGCATTACTACAGACCACCGTGGGGGATTGTAAATTTGTTTGACTTCGCTAACCGAAACGATGTTCAGATCGTACTTTGGTCGGCAATGTTCAGCGATTGGCGCAAGCGTATTGGTGCTGAACGCTTAACGAAGCGGATGTTGAAGAAGCTTGGTGGTGGAGAGGTGTTTCTGCTGCATGATTGCGGAGCTACACTTGGTGCCGACAATGAGGCTCCAAGAGAAATGCTGATTGCACTGGAAAGAGTACTGGAGGAAGCGCAGAAGCGGGGCTTGCGTAGCGTTCGCATCGATCGCTTGATGGAGACAGACAGTAGCCTGAAGCATAGCAAGACACAAAAGAAGGCTGTAGGTATCACCCGCTCATTAAGTTGGTGGAAGCGATTGGTCGTGGCATTATGGCTCTTATGGGAGAAGCTGTTCCACTTGGTGTTCCATCTGCATACGACGAATGAACAGGACCCGATTTTTCATTTCCGCAGCCGTCCTTATCATGGTGAGTCGGTTGAGTTGACGGACGGAACCATGCTGCAAGCTGGTGATGAGGTGCTGGAGCTGCACTTAGATAATAAGAAGTTGTTCCAGATGGGCATGAAGTCAAAATCGACCGTTCACTTGGCCATACAGTTGATCAGGCAGGTGAAGAAGGCGTTGCCCGAAATCGCTCAATACGTGGTCGACCATCCTGAACTGCATAATGTAAAGGCGTTGTATGGGGTGACCATGATCAACCGCGGACCTGAGAAGTTTGGATTTACGGTTACGGATTTACCGAAGGGATTATTTGCTAGTTCCTCGCAAATTTATTTGAAGTTTTTGATGAGAGTTATCCATCCTGATGGAGGAACGAGATTGAAGCAGTCTCCTGAGCTTTTGGTACCGAAGATGATTCTGATGCCAATTGATACTCTGCTGAAGCAATATCTTAAGGATGGTTCTCATCATCAGATTAAACATGACAGGATTATCGAGGAGGAAGAGGATACGGTGGTCAGCTCTACACTTCCTTGTCGGTAATCAGTTATTATTTATTTGTTTATAAAAAAGCCTTGGCTCCTGTAACTAGGAGCC
>DASYFA010000119.1:0-19374 GCA_036498705.1 Paenibacillus sp. | reverse complement strand
TTGATCATCACCGATATTAAAATGCCGGTCATGGACGGGCTCGAACTGATCCGGGAAGCCGCGCAATTTCTCGATACCTGCCAGTATGTCATCTTAAGCTGCTTGGACGAGTTCCAATATGCAAAGGAGGCGCTGCGGCTTGGTGCTGTAGATTATTTGATCAAAAGCGATATCAAGCCGCAGCAGCTGCTTGAGGTGCTGGACACGGTAAGGAAAAAAGTCGCCCAAGCGGCGTCGTACCGGAGTGATCGCCCTGCATTTCAAGAAGAAGAGTATAAGGAAAGTGTCAGCTACTTGAAGGAGACGATATTTAAGGAACTGTTTAGCGGGTTTCTGTATGAAGAAGAGGTGCTTCGCCGCGGAGAGGCACTGAATTTATCGCTTGTTCAAGGCCCGATGATGCTGGTGAAGCTGCGGGTCGACCGCTTTGAAGATATCCGGCAAAAGTATATCGAGCAGGATGAAAAGCTGCTGCGGTATTCCGTTATGAATATTATGGAGGAGATGATTCCACGAAGATGGCGTAAAGAAATCGTTGCGCTCAATTCGGCGGAATATGTAGTTGTGATCAATGTGCTAGAAGAAGGTGTAAAGTTCTTTCAGGCGGAACTAGATAAATTGCTTAGTAAAATATTGACTACGATGAAGGAATTTTTGAATATTAGCTTCAGCATCGGGATCAGTGGGCAGGCCCCCAGTTTCAGCGGCTTGAAGAAAGCCTACGGAGAGGCCGATACGGCACTGCGGAGGCTTTTCTTTACGGCGGAACGCCAAGTTTTGTATTTTAAATCGGAGTGCTCCTATAGTAGAAGCGGCAGGGACAGCTATCATTTAAGCAGGGACGAGGAACGGACTATTCGCGATATGGTGGAGAATGATGGCGAGGGGGTGAAGGAATACCTGGAAGAACTGAAGCTGCGACTTCTGCAGGAGGGAATTTCCGAACAAGGTATCCGAAAAACATACCTTCGTCTCTTGTTGATCATCACATCCTGTTTTCCCAGCACGCCGGAATTGTGGAACGAAGGGCGTACGCCGTATGAAGAGCTGCTTCTGGAGGAAAGGCTGGAAGATCTGCACAGTTTGATTCTGCGGCTGTTAGATAAATGTCTGGAGTATCACCAGGCTTTGGATCCACGGCCGCAGAGCTATGCCGAACAGGCCTGCGCCATTATCCGGAGTCAGTATGCCGAAGATATTTCCTTGCAAACGGTCGCCAAGCAGATTAATGTAAATCCGTCGTACCTTAGCCGTATTTTTAAGCAGGAGACAGGGGAGAACTTTGTAACTTATCTTACGCGGTTCCGGATCGAAAAGGCTCAGTATTACTTGCGGGACCGGAGCTTCAAGGTGTACGAGATAGCGGATAAAGTGGGATACCGGAATACGGCTTATTTCAGTAAAATTTTCAAAAAGATGATGGGGTTGAGTCCCGAGGAATATCGTGACCGAAGCCTTGAATTAGACGTTGCAAGCACTAAAAATCAAAAAAAGTAAAAAAAACAATCGAAAAAGTAAAGGAAGTGCATAGCGGGCTATGCGCTTTTTTTGTGCGCAGGCAAGAAGTAAAGAAAGGATAAAGGACGGTAAAAAACGTTGATGTTGCTCCACTCGAGGATTCGTTAACATAAGGAATGTAAGCGATATC
The DNA here is from genome assembly GCA_036498705.1 of Paenibacillus sp. Lineage (GTDB taxonomy): Bacteria > Bacillota > Bacilli > Paenibacillales > Paenibacillaceae > Fontibacillus. The sequence continues at coordinate 17,726 of DASYFA010000119.1, read as the reverse complement.
ACAATAATTTATTTATCCAAGGGGGAACCGGGGAATGAAGAAGAAAACGATCCCATTGATCTTAAGTATGGTTCTGCTGCTATTGGCGCTATCCGCCTGCGGAGGAGGCGGGAATGCGACCAACAATACGGCAAATGGAACGAATGGCGAGAAGACGAACGGGGAAGCGGGTGCACCAGCTGCTGACGGGAAGGAAGTAACGCTCACCTATGCAATTTGGGAATCCAATCAGGAAAAGGGCCTCAGAACGATGGCCGACGAGTTTGAATCGGCCAATCCGGGCATCAAAATCAATATCGAGCTCACCGGCTGGTCCGATTACTGGACGATGCTCGAGGCCGGAGCCACCGGCGGGTCATTACCGGATGTCTTCTGGATGCATTCCAACGAAATTTACCGGTACGCCTCTAATAATATGCTGTTGGATTTAACGGATAAAATTTCTTCTAGCGACAAGGTCGATCTTAGCAAGTTTCCTGAAGGGCTTGTGAAAATGTATAACTTAAACGATAAACAGTTTGCAGTGCCGAAGGATTTCGACACGATCGGCCTCTGGTACAACAAGACGATGTTCGACGAGGCCGGCCTGAGTTATCCGGACGAAACGTGGACCTGGGATGATTTGTACACTGCGGCCAAAGCGTTGACGAAAGATGGGAAATACGGCATTCTTACGCCGCTTCATAATCAGGAGGGCTACTATAACTTCGTGTATCAGAACGGTGGATCGATTATTACCGACGACAAAAAATCGGGCTACGACGATCCGAAGACGATCGAGGCCTTGGAGTATTACGTGAAGTTTATCCGAGATGGCTTGTCCCCTCAAATATACGGTGACAGCGAGCGCGCGGAAGCAATGAAAAACGGGGTCGCCGCGATGGGCTTCTTCGGCTCTTGGAACTTGAGCGGCTTTACAGCCAACGAGTTCTTGGCGAATAACTTCGATGTAGCTGTCCTGCCTAAAAAAGAGCAGCAGGCGTCGATCTACAACGGTTTGGGGAATACCATAGCCCACAATACGAAGCATCCTGAGGAAGCCTGGAAATTCGTTGAATACCTTGGCTCCAAGGAAGGGCAAGACAGACAGGCCGAACTGGGCGTTGCGATCTCGGCATACCAAGGGGGCGCGGAACTATGGCTGTCCTCGAACAAAACCTTTAACATCAAGGCCTTTGTCGATATGGTCGACTATGGCGTGATCCGGCCTTACTCCAATACAACGGCCGTTTGGGAGGATAAGGCGTACGAAGCGTTAAAGCCTGCTTTTACGGGAGAAATGTCGGTGGAGGATGCGGCCAAAAATGCGGCCAAAATTATGAACGAAAGTCTGGCGGAAGAGAAATAGACCTAACCCTTCATCACGCGCGGCAGCCGCATCCAATGCGGCCTGCCGCTACTTGGATAGGAGATGTGAATTATGGATAAGACCATGCCAAGGAAAGTTTCCAAAGCAACACGGAATGAGTGGTATTGGGCCTGGTTTTTAATCGCGCCTACCATCATCGGACTCATAGTGCTCAACATCATACCGATCTTCCAAACGATTTACATGAGTTTTTTTAAGAGCGGAGATTTTGGCAAAGGCAATGTATTTGTCGGTTTCGATAATTATATAAAAATGTTCGGGGATGCTCAGGTATGGCACGCCGTTGCCAATACACTGCTGTATACCCTGCTTGTCGTTCCGGTCAGTATCGCCCTTGCTTTGCTGCTTGCTGTTATGCTTAACGGGAAGATCAGGGGGAAAACGATCTACCGGACAATCTTTTTTATTCCAATGATTGCGGCTCCGGCAGCGGTAACGATGGTATGGAAATGGCTGTATAATACGCAGTTTGGCCTGATCAATTACGTGCTGGGCAAAGTGGGTCTTCCACCGGTAAATTGGATTAATGATCCGAAGGTTGCACTGATTTCAATCGTGATCATCGGGATTTGGAGCGTAATCGGCTACAACATGGTGTTGCTGATTGCGGGGCTTCAGGAGATTCCCAAAGATTATTACGAGGCCTCGGACATTGACGGTGCGAGCAAATTCAGGCAATTTTTCATTATTACGCTGCCGTTAGTTACGCCTACCCTGTTCTTTGTGCTGGTAACCTCGATTATCCAGTCGATGCAGGTGTTCGACGTTATTTATATGATGATCGACGTGACGAACCCGGCGTATGACAGTACCGTGTCGCTGGTCTATTTGTTCTACAACAATTCCTTCAAATATTCCAATAAGGGTTACGGTTCGGCGATCGTCATGCTGCTGCTCGTTATAATCATGATCATTACGGTATTCCAGATGAAGGCCCAGAAAAAATGGGTCAACTACATGTAGGGGGTGCGGCTAGTGGATACCCGCAGAGCATTTACCAAAGGAGTTAAACATCTTGTCTTGATTATGGGCGCTTGCCTCATGATTCTGCCTTTCGTCTGGATGCTGCTTACCTCATTCAAAACGGTGGCGGAGTCGACCTCGCTCAATCCGTTCGTCATTTTCCCATCCTCCTGGAAATGGGAAAATTATGTCGAGGTGATCCGGCAGAATAATTTTCTCCGGCTGTATTTCAACACGTTCGCGATGATGGTATTACGCGTCGTCTGCTCGCTCCTGTTTAGCGCGATGGCGGCATATGCCTTCGCCCGTTTGCGATTTCCGGGCAAAAACTTCTTCTTCGGCCTGGTGCTGTTCCAAATGATGGTGCCGACGCAAATCTTCATCATCCCGCAGTATCTGATGGTCGATGCGCTTGGGATGCGCAACACGGTGTTTGCCCTGCTCTTTCCGGGGCTCGTCAGCGCCTTCGGCACGTTCCTGCTGCGGCAGTTTTTTATAGGTCTGCCTAAAGAGCTGGAGGAGGCGGCCAAACTGGACGGATGCAATATTGGCCAGACATTTGTTAAGGTAATGCTGCCATTGACCCGTTCGGGTCTTGTCGCGCTCGGCATCTTTACGGCTTTGTTTGCCTTTAAGGATTTGATGTGGCCGATGATCGTCAATACGAGCTCTGATGCAGCGACATTATCTTCGGCGTTGGCGAAAATTCAGGGTGCTTATTCCGTCAATTATCCGGAGCTGATGGCGGCTTCCGTACTGGCCATCTGGCCGATGCTGGCCGTGTACATGGTATTTCAGAAGCAATTTATCGAGGGCATCGCGACCTCCGGCGGGAAATTGTAGAATGCTTGCTACACTTCTACGGTAGAGGAATACAACAATGGGAGGCAGCCATGGCTAATATAATGAAGACGATTCGTATCGAGGAAAGTGGACTAAAGCTGTTGATTGAAGTCACCGATGAGGGAGATGTGCGTCTCCTTCATTTTTCCATACTGCCTTATGAGGAGACTTCCCTTAAAGGGGAACTCCAGAAAGCGAAGTTTCGCCTAACTGAAGTACAGGTAACCGGGGAGAACTATGATGGACATCATGGGGCCAAGCATCTTGAAACGCTGCCGGGGAAAAGAATGAAATACCGTTCGCACCGTCTGATGGAGAATGAAGCAGGGCAAAAACTGGAGCTGGAGCAGTACGATCCGGTCACCGGATTGAAGTTAGTATCCCATCTTCAATGTTACCGCGGCATTCCTGTTGTGCGGAGCTGGAGTATGGTTGAAAATGAAGGAAACAGCGAGATGGCGCTTGAATACATCTCCTCCTTCGCCTTGAACGGCCTGGCCAAGGAAGGGACGGGAAGCTGGGGAGACAAAATGCGCTTGCATGTACCGCATCATTCTTGGTACGGGGAACTACAGTGGCGGGCAAGCTTTCTGCCGGAGCTTGGGCTGACACCGGTTAATCGATTTACGATGAAGCGGATCGCCGTTTCTAATACTGGCACCTGGTCCACCGCCGAATATTTACCGATGGGCTGTCTGGAGAATGTCAAGACAGGCACCTCTCTGTTCTGGCAGATCGAGCATAATGGCTCCTGGCACTGGGAGATCGGCGATTACGGACACCGGGAGGATGACGATGCGGGGACCGAAGAGGGACATCTATACCTTCGAGTCGGAGGACCGACCGAAGCGGAAAATCACTGGTGGAAGAAACTTAAGCCCGGAGAATCGTTCACGACGGTTCCCGTAGCGGTCGGCACAGTTCAGGGTGGCCTGGAAGATGCGGCCGGACGCCTGACGGAATATCGCAGGCGCATACGCCGGCCGAACCGGGATAACGAGGCGCTCCCCGTTATTTTTAATGACTACATGAACTGCCTGTTCGGGGATCCGACGGCGGAGAAGCTGTATCCGCTTATCGATGCGGCGGCCGAGACCGGCTGCGAATATTTCTGTATCGACGCGGGTTGGTATGCGGACGGGGCTTGGTGGGACGGCGTTGGGGAGTGGCAGCCTTCGGCCAAGCGCTTTCCTGAAGGTCTTGAAGCCGTTCTGGAATATATACGGTCGAAAGGGATGGCGCCCGGTCTATGGCTGGAGATTGAGGTTATGGGAGTGCGCTGCCCATTGGTGGAGCGGCTGCCGGATGATTGGTTCTTCGTGCGCCACGGCAAACGCGTGGCCGATCACGGCCGTTATCAGCTTGATTTTCGTCATCCCGGCGTAAGAAAATTCGCCGATACTATCATCGAACGATTCGTGAAGCAGTATAAGGTCGGTTATATAAAAATGGATTATAATATTAACATTGGCATCGGGACGGAGCTTGGCGCCGATAGCTTTGGGGACGGCTTACTGCAGCATAACCGTGCTTATCTGGAATGGCTGGATGAGGTGTTTGCCCGTTATCCTGAGTTAGTTATCGAGCACTGCAGCAGCGGTGGGTTGCGTATGGACTATGCGCTGTTGCAGCGGCATTCCCTGGCCTCGATCAGCGACCAGACTGACTACCGCAAGCTGGCCCTGATCGCCGCCGCTTCTCCTACGGCGCTTACCCCTGAGCAGGCCGCTGTCTGGTCGTATCCGCTGGAGAGCGGAGATGAGGATGAGGTCGTGTTCAACATGGTGAACGCCTTGCTGCTTCGCATTCATTTAAGCGGTCATCTTGCCCGGATGGAGCCACAGCGGCGCGAGCTTATCCGGGAGGCGATCGATTATTACAAGGAAATCCGGACGTCGATCGCAGAAGCGGTACCTTTTTGGCCGCTCGGGCTGCCCCGGCATGACAGCGGCTGGACGGCTCTAGGACTGCAAAGCGGCCGGAAAGTCTGGCTGGCCGTGTGGCGATTAGGGGGAGGGGAGGAAGAAATCCGATTGCCGCTTCCTAATTTGGCAGAGGGGCGACCGGGACAAACCGTTCTCAGGTGCGCTTACCCTGCGCAAGGAGACGGGCAGTGGATCTGGGATGATTCCGACGGGCTGATGTATATTCGCTTGCAGCGAACTTATATGGCACGGCTATTTGAATTAGTGTTAGAGTAATATAATTAGTTTTATCGAGTATTCAATGATTTAGCTTATAAATGGGAAGGAGAGCGGGACAATGGGGGTCAGGAATCATCGATGGGTCAGCGTTAGCTGGACGTTGATCCTTGCACTGTCTTTATCCGCTTGTACTAGTGTAGGGCAGGGGGAGCCGGAAAACGGTCTGAATGGCGAAAACGGTGACATGTCTTCTCCCCGTCAGGTTACTCTCCGCTATTCCAGCTACTTGCTTGATTCGGCCCAGGCGAGCAAAGTATATTACGATGCGATCGAGGAATTTGAAGCCCAAAATCCGAACATCCATATTGAGGCAGATTTTATACAGAGTGCGGGCTATACAGCCGGTATTAAAATCCGGCTGCTGGGTGGGGAGAAGCTGGACGTATTCGATACCTGGTCCTCCAGTCTGTTTCAAGAATTCAGAACTTTGAATCGTAACGTTTACCTCGATTTGACGGGGTCCGCTTTTTTGGAGCAATTTCTTCCCAACTCGCTGCTTCCCGTGACGATTGGCGGAAAAGTTTACGGTGTCCCGGAGGTCATGCACAGCGATGGACTGCTGTATAACAAGACGATGTTCCAGCGGCTTGGCTTGCAGGTTCCGCAGACCTGGGACGAATTCATCGTCGTCTGCGAAACGCTGAAGCAGGAGGGCATCATCCCAATTGCCATGGACGTAGAGTGGTCAACGTCACAGTTTTTTTGGGGTTCGATTATGTCGAACAACGGTGCGGATACGGAATGGACGAAGAAACTGGAGAACGGTGAAATTCAAATCTTCGATCCGATTTTTGTTGATGCAATCCAAAAGCACAAGGAAATCATCGATAAGGGGTTTGTTCCTCCGGCTTGGACTAATATGAAGCACGAGCAGTCGAAGGATTTGATTGGCCAGGGGAAGGCGGCAATGATCATAACAGGGACATGGGATTTTCCCAGCATTATGGAACGCAATTCCGACTATGAGATTGACTTCATGATCGTTCCGGGGTACGAGAAGACCGTGCCAAACATTAATGTCGGCACCTACCGGGTCATAAATGCTAAGACGGAATATCCGGAGGAGGCCAAGCAATTCGTTGCATTCATGAACGGAAAAGTTAACCAGGAAAAACTGGCCGAGGGCGCTTTGGCCGTTCCGTCCGTAGTCGGTGCGTCGGTAGAGAATCCGGTAGTCCAAAAAATCGCAGCAGCAGTAACGCGGGAGGATGCAGCCATTTACTGGCCCCATACGGTTTCCACGGAATCACTGCAGGTCAAGATTATAGAAAGCGTTAACAAGTACTTATCGGACAGCCAAAGCCTAGAAGCTACCTTGGAACAAATTCAGCAGGCTATAGACCGGACGCGTAAGCATGAATGAAAAGTTTAGTTCGAATAGATTTCCTAGAGAGTGCCTCCTGATAGGTTTATTAGGGCTTAAGCCCTTGTAACTTTATCAACGAGGCGCTTTATTTTTGTCTGAAGATAAGAATAGGCTTTACAATATCTCATTACTAGTGTACTATTCAACTATAACACTAATACGATTGAGGAGTGGCCGTGATGAACAAGGTTTTAAAACACGCTGTAAACAGTTCTGATAAAGGATCAGGTCAGGTAGTGCTCCAGGTTAATGGAGTGACGAAGCAAATTGGACGTAAGAGAATAGTCGATAAGCTATCTTTTGACATACATCAAGGTGAAATTGTTGGGTTGCTCGGACCTAACGGAGCAGGGAAGACGACAACGATCCGTATGATCGTCGGATTAATCGGAATGACTGAAGGGGATGTGCTGATTAAGGGCGAGAGCATTAAGCATCATTTTGCCAGAGCGATTTCCGAAGTCGGTGGAATCATCGAGAATCCGGAGTTCTATCCTTATATGACAGGGTACGATAATTTGAAGCAGTATCAGCGTATGGCCAAGGGAATAACAGAGGAGAGAATCACTGAGGTTGTGAAATTGGTTGGACTTCAGGATGCCATGAAGAAGAGGGTGAAGGCTTATTCGCTCGGGATGCGTCAACGCCTCGGCATTGCCCAGGCCCTTCTGCATAACCCATCGATTCTGATTCTGGATGAGCCAACAAATGGGCTTGATCCTGCCGGGATTCGGGAGATGCGTGATTATCTCAAGACGATTGCCCGCGAGGAAGGAATTGCGATTCTGGTCTCCAGCCATTTGTTATCGGAAATGGAACTCATGTGTAGCCGGGTGGTCGTCATTCAGGAAGGTAAGCTTGTTACCGTTAGATCGTTAGGTGGTTCATCTGCTACGGAGGAAGAGGGACAGGTTCAAGTTATGCTCCGTGTAAATGACGCAGAGCAGGCAAAGCTAAGACTAGTACGCATGGAAGAAATACGCATTGTTGGCATCGATAACGAACGGAATCAAGTTACAGTTACGGTCCGTGACAGTTATATACCAAGGGTAATAGATGCTCTACGTGATGAAGGAATCGCGCTCTATCGGATTGAGGAAGTCAAAGAATCGCTGGAAGATGAGTTCTTGAAGTGGACAGGAGGAGATTTGAGTGCTTAGTTTTGGCAAATTGGTTACTAATGAATGGTTGAAGTTATCTAAAAGACGCAGCTTCTTTATTCCTTACTTGGTCATTGCGGTATTTACCATTGGTATCGCATATTTTATCGTCAAGCTGGGATCAGGTGAGGATATAACAAGTCAGGCTTTCGTCCAGATGATGTTGACCAAAAACGGACTGGGGCAGCTCGTTGCTTTTCTTATTATTATCGGAACGGCGGGAGTTGTATCTAAGGAATATAGTCTAGGAACGATCAAGCTATTATTAATTCGTGCACAAAGCCGCAGCAAGATTCTATTGTCCAAATATATCACAGTTCTACTATATGCTATATCCCTCATGGTCTTTACATTGCTTGTATCGGTGGTGACAGGAAGTATTGCATTCGAAACCGGTGCTCAGGGTACTGGCTGGAACGAAGTCATACAGTCGTTTCTTTATACTCTTGCTTATGCTGGGATTTATGCGACAATTACGTTCATGATCGGTGTACTTACCCGTTCCACAGGAATTACAGTCGGGGCAACGATGTCTATGATAATGCTGGAAAGCCTGATTGTGTTCGTACTGGCTAAATATTCATTCACTAAGTATCTGATTTTTGCCAATGCCGATTTATCGCAGTATGCAGAAGGCGGCTCACCGCTGACAGGAATGACGATGACCTTCTCGCTCATTGTTATAGCGGTATATATTGCATTGTTTCTTATTGCAAGCTTTGTTACGTTTAAAAAACGGGATGTCGCATAAGCCTTATCGTGGCCTTATGGACATAGTGGCAGAAAGGAGCTGACAGAATCGTGACCATTGAATTTGATAACAATCTACCGATCTATTTGCAGATCATGAATTATATCAAGAAAGAGATCGTAACTGGAAAGTTGAATGCTGGGGATAAAATTCCTTCGGTTCGTGAGCTTGCGGCTGAACTGCAAATCAATCCGAATACGGTACAACGAACATTTCAGGAACTGGAGCGTGAGGAAGTCGTGGAGACAAGACGCGGGCTAGGAAGATATGTGACAAGTGAGGAAGCGAAAATTATGACCATTAAGAAAGAAATGGCGGGGGACCTGCTGAATCATTTCATAAGCGGGATGCAGGAGTTAGGTTTCACCAACAAGGATATTGCAAGTATTGTTGCGGAAGCAGTTGAAATAGAGAGTGAATAGGGAGAGGAGAAAGGACATGGATAATCTGCTACAGTTCCAGAATGTATCTAAATCTTATGGTTCGAGAAAAGCTCTCCAGGATGTATCCTTTAGTATCGGACCTGGAAAAATCATCGGTCTGCTCGGTACGAACGGAAGTGGTAAGAGCACATTGATGAAGATCACTGCTGGACTACTGCCGGTATATTCCGGGAGCGTAACGGTAGCTGGCCAGCCACTTGATATGATTTCGAAGTCAATCGTCTCATTCATGCCGGATCGTCCTTTAACGGAATCATGGATGAAGGTTAGGGATGCTATAGCGTTCTATAGCGATTTCTATTCTGACTTCGATATGGCAAAAGCGTTGCAAATGCTCGATTTCATGAATTTAAAGCTGCAGGACCGGATCAGTTCTCTATCCAAAGGGATGAATGAACGGCTGCAATTAACATTGGCCCTGTCCAGAAATGCCAAGATCTATTTACTGGATGAGCCGATTGGCGGAGTGGATCCGGTAGCCAGAGCAAAAATTCTTGATGCTATCGTCGAGTTCTATAGCGAAGACAGCAGCTTGATTATTTCGACGCATCTGGTGAAGGATATTGAACGGATCTTTGATGAAGTAATCTTCATCAAGAATGGGGAACTAGTGTTGCAAGAGGAAGTCGAAGAGTTGCGACTTAAGTATGGTAAAAGTGTGGATGATATGTTCAAGGAGGTGTTCGCCGAATGATGAGGCTGCTTAAGTATGATTGGAAGAAGAATTCGACGATGCTCCTTAGTACAGCTGTTATACTGATCCTTGCTGAGGCGGGATTAACGACGGCTGGCTATGCCCGGGGATGGGATGAGGGAATCACCTTTGGACTCAGCGCGATGCTATATGTCTTCGCTTGTATGATGGCAGTCATCATGACTTATAGAACCTTCTTTAGCAATGCCAAGTCTTATAGCCGAAGACTGCTTCCTGTCCGTACGGTATGGAGTGTTCTTTCCCCAATGGTTCTGGGATTGTTAGTACTGATCGGTATTGGGATTCTCATTTGTATTCATCTTGGAATCTTCAGTCTGATCTATGGGGTACCTGATTTTAAGGGGATTTCTACGGAAGCAACCACCCAACTCTTGAAGGTAACAGCAATATTTATATTCCAGATTTTCTGGGCCTATCTCTTCTCCTATATAGCTATAGCTCTATCCATAGCGATCGGATTAATGTTCCAACGAGGAAGAGTATGGATCGGGATTCTGAGCTTCATCATTATACAGAATGTATTCAGCTGGATTATTTCTAGTCTGTTCAAAGTGAACTTCGGAGGTATTCCATTCCTCAACGTCAAACTGCAATCTAATCTGATGGTGAACGGAGAGGTGGTATTTCCAGACGACATCATGCTTATCAGATGGGGAGAAACTTTACTTGAAGCAGTGTTCGTAGTTCTGATGTTGTCTGCAACAGTTCTGCTGCTGAATCGTAGGGTAGAGGCTTAACAACAACTCGTAACGACATATTATTAAAAGAAATATAGTTCCCTCTCATAGGGTCTCAAATGAGCCTGCTGGCGCATATAGAGAACGTGAGAGGGATGATTCATTAACGACCTCGTTAATTACTGGATTAATTGAAAGCGCATCCAATCAGGGGTATTACGTGTTGACGCATATTATTAGAAATATCAAGGACCAGGACATCGTTCGCAAAGTAAAGGAGACGTTCTATCAGCAGCGGATTGACGGTGGAATTTTCATCGGTGCGGCCAATCATGAACCACTAATTGAAGAGCTGATTGCCGAAGGTTACATCGTTGGTATTATAGATCAGAATATTGAAGGACGTTATGAATCGAATCGGGTTGTCTGTAACTTTGGCAATATGCAAGGTATGAAGCAGGGAGTCGATTATCTGGCTGGATTGAACCATCGTAAAATAGCTTTTATTACAGGCGATCCTCTGCGATGCTCCGGTCCGGAGAAGCTTGAAGGCTTCAAGAATGCGATGGCTTCGCATGGACTCGATGTGGATTCACGCTGGATTATCCCGTCTGACTTCACTGAGAAGGGCGGCTATAGCTCGGTCAGGCAATGGCTCAAAACTGTCCATGAGTTGCCGACGGCGATATTTGCCTGCAACGACAGCGTCGCCTTCGGTGCACTAGCTGCTTTGAAGGAAGCGGATCTTATCGTACCGGATCAGATTTCTTTGATCGGGTTCGATGATCATGCGCTTAGCTCCCGGATTCAGCCGGCATTAACGTCCATCCATGTAGATTTTACGGAAATGGTACATACATTGATCTGCAATATTATCGAAGCGATTGAGCAAGAGCCCAAGGGATTCAAGAAATATGTCGGTAATACTGAACTGGTAATCAGGGATTCCTGCCGAGCCAGCTAACCCTGACCCGGCGATAAATCATACGAATCATTTAATAAAAGGAGACGATGATTATGGAAAAAAGTTTACTCGGAACAACGCTTGTTACTCAGATTGGCATTATCGTTCGTGATATTGAGAAGGTAGCCCAGAGCTATGCGGCTTTCTTCGGAATCGAGCAGCCGAAATGGTCCTGGACAGATACCGTTGATGTGGCGCAGACGGAGTATAAGGGGGATTCCTCCCCGGCCCGGGCGAAATTGGCGTTCATTGATTGTGGACAACTGCAGATCGAACTGATCGAACCTGATCAGCAGCCTTCGACCTGGCGGGAGTTCCTTGATGAGCATGGCGAAGGAGTGCATCATATCGCTTTCTTCGTGAAGGGAATGAAGGAGAAGATCGGCATCATGGAGGCTCATCAGATGCCACTAATTCAAAGGGGTGAATATACCGGCGGTCGCTATGCGTATATGGATTCGTTTGCTGAACTGAAGGTACTGGTGGAATTGCTAGAGAACGACAACTGAATGAATTATAAGTTCATTCGATTCCGAAGCAGGACTGATCGTTCAGGGAGGAGAACAGAAGCATGAAGATATTGTTAACAGGTTCAGCCCAAGGCTTAGGGTTGGCAACGGCCAGCGAAGCGCTTGAGCGTGGGCACAAGGTGATTGCGACCGTCCGAGATATGAAGCGCAGCGGACATCTGCAGGAACTAAGTGATAAGTACCCGCAGCAGCTTGATATCGTACAGATCGATGTGAATGATGAACACGAAATTAGTGAAGCAAAGCTTCAGATCGAACAGAAGCACGGCCATATCGATGCTCTCATAAACAATGCGGGAATACTGATCGCTCGTGATCAGAAGCTGGAGCAGCTCAACTTCGAGGATGTAGAGCTAACGATGCAGACCAATCTATATGGACCGATGAAGGTGGTTAAACATTTTCTGCCTATGCTGCGCAAGAGCAGTCAGCCGTGCATTATAAATATCAGTTCCGAGGCGGGCTGCTTCTCAGCGGCGTACGGAGCGGATTATCCATATGCGTTGTCTAAGAGTGGTTTGACCTTCTTTACAGCACAGCTGCGGAAGGAACTCGTGCCGCAGGGCTTCGTTGTGTACAGCGTCCATCCAGGCTGGATCAAGACGCAGATGGGCGGAGACCAGGCGCCTGGTCATCCGCAGGATACAGCGGTTGGACTTATGAACCTTGTAGAGCGTAAGGTACAGCCAGAGCAGGAGAGCTGGATGATTAATCATAAAGGTGAGGCTATGCCTTATTAATGTATTCACGGTAACTCTATTAGAAGCAGATCGGAGATGGTTAGAGATGAAGCATGTACTAGCAATAGTCGGAGACTTCTATCATGATGCTGAACTGGCAAAGGAGTCGTTCGACCGGGTGGTCGAGCCGTTCGTTAAGGATGGTCGGCTGCAGGTAGTCTATGCGAGTGTGGGGCAGATTGAGCAGAATCTGGTTAATTCGTTGGCCTCATTGCCTGATCTGGTTGTTCTCTTCGCTGCGGATCGGATCGATCCGCAGGCTACGCAGGTTAGGCAGTGGATGACTGCAGAGGCAGCGGAGGCCATCGAAAGCTATGTAGCTGGAGGCGGGGCTTGGCTGGCCTGGCATTCTGGGCTTGCGTCCTACCCTGAGGAAGGTACTTATGTTAGAATGCTCCGGGGCTACTTCCTATCCCATCCGGCAGAGCATAGTAGAGTGACATATACACCGTTGCTGAGTACAGAGCTGGGAGAGCTCGGCGAGTCGTTCGCTTTCATGGATGAGCATTACTTCGTCACATGCGATGAGGCGAATTCGACTGTATTTATGCGCTCGTCTTCTACAGACGGTGAGAGTACGGCAGGCTGGTACCATACGTATGGCTCAGGCCGAGTAGGCTGTCTGACGCCAGCCCATCTGTCCGAGGGATTGCTGATGCCGCAGTTTATTGGAGTTATGAGAAGTTTGGTTGCCTGGTGCACTAATATGATATTGTAGGATTCTAAATTCGGTGGAGGATACATATGAGATACGAGAAAATTCCAAATACAGAACTTGAGGCGGCGCGGATTTGTTTCGGGACCGCTAGTATTGGTGCTTCGATTAGTGAAGCTGATTCATTTGATCTGCTTGACGCTTATTGCGAGTGGGGCGGCAACTTCATCGATACAGCCTGCGCATATTCGGATTGGGAGAGCGATGTGAAGCTCAAGGATTTTTAGCGGGAAATATCGCCCCGAAGAACGTACCAAGGCAAGCGTCGTCAATATGTTCTACAATGACGTCAATTTCGGACGTCTACAACGTGTTCAGGAACTGGCTCAGCTACACGGCTGCTCCGGTACAGAGGTGGCGCTTGCTTATTTAACGTCTCAGTCATTCCCGACATTCCCGATCATTGGCTGCCGCACACTGCAGCAGCTTGAAGAGAGTGTCAGGGCTGGTGATCTTCAGCTTGATGCAAATACTGTGAGTTATTTACGTGATGGCAGGTAGTTATAGAGAATGCGAAGACCGGCCTATTGGCCGGCTCTTCTGCTATTATCCCTATTGCAGATTCACCATCTCAAGCTTCTGATCCTGCAAGTATTTAATAATTCTAGGCAGGGCATCTAGCGTTGCCTTCGTTTCATGCATCAGAATGATGGATCCGTTTGGTTTAGATTTTTGTATGGATTGATAGATTTTATCTGCGTTTCTGCTCTTCCAATCGAGTGTATCGATATCCCATAGCACCATTTTTTGATTCGTATCATTTATGAAATTGACGATAGCTTTATTCTTGGCTCCATAGGGTGGGCGAAAGAGAATGACAGGTTCTCCAGTCAATTTTTCAATAAGTTCATTAGGATGCATGATTTCATACTTCTGCTTTTCTTTGGATTGCTTGGTCAGTTCCAGATGGTGCATACTATGACTACCGATGGAGTAGCCATGATCCTTCACATACTGAACCGATTTGGGATGCTTCTCAACATTTTCCCCGATAAAGAAGAAGGTTCCTCCGACTTGATACTCCTTCAATACATCGGCAATCTTCTCCGTATAGTTGGAGGGGCCGTCGTCAAAGGTAAGGGCGACAGTACCTTTAGGGATGTTGAAGTTGACTGTCTCGCTCAGTTCCACTGACTGCACAGTTTGCACGTTGACAGGTTTGGCCGCAACGTTAACGGGTTTGGCCGTCTTCTCCTCCGCCACTGCTTTGAATTGAGGATTCACGGCGGTTATCGTTCCTGCCTCTGAGTTTGAGTTTGAGGCTAGTTCCACAATGCTGTCGGCCGTCTTGGTCATGCTTCCGATCGGACTAATATCATCATCCTTGCCGCTAGTCATCTTATAAGAGAAGGCAGGGACAGTTGATCCGACCAGGATCAATATAATGATACTGGTCAGAGCAACAGCCGACCAAATGAGTCTACGGTTGAGTCGACGATATGAACGCGCGTTCTCAGTCTTGGAAGAATAAGGATCTTCCGTCGCTTCGGGCAAGGAAGTCAGGAACAGGAACTCTAACTCATCTAAGGATTCACAATTTCTGATGGATTGCAATTCATGTACATATTGCTCGGAACAGGCGAAATAGACCCGCTCGCTTTGCTCGCAATATGTTCTCGTAAGATAGCTAACATAGTGGCTTTTTGCAGAATCCCATACGTTGTAAAAGGACAAGCGATATTTATAAACGATATCGGGCTCAAGTTCTTGTTCGACAATAGCCTTCAAATGATCGGCTGTAATGTCGTCCATCTTCCACAGGACCTCGGCACCTTGTTCTTGTTCAGATGATATTTTGATAGTGATGTAAGATTGGTTCGCTTGGCTGCATACGGATTGCAATTCAAGTACTTTTCCTAGATAGACTGACAAGGGCATAGTAAACTCCTTTCTCTAGTGTGACTAGAGAGCAGGTGGCAATTTATTCGCTAATAGTGGCCTTGGAAGAGAAGGAGAAGCTCATTCGTTCTGTAAAATCATTGATGGTCTTCATCAATTCATCCTTCTCGCCTTTGATCTTGGTACATTGCGCATCTAACTTCTGATTCTCAACTTCTAGCTCTCTAATTCTTTCTTCCAGCTCTCTTATGTTCATCATGTTCTGATATTGAATATTTGCTGACTCTTCTTTCAGCAGATTATATTTATTAATCTCTTTTTCTAGCTGATTGGATATCTTCTCAAAATCATGGTTCGAGGTGCTTTGATACTCTTTATAATCCTCAAGTAGTTGATCGTAGCTCATCTGTTTATTGGTAAGACTGGCCTCGAACGCACGAATCTCTTTATTCTTGTCTTGAACGAGTTGCTCTTTCTTAACTAAGTCGTACTTCAGACGACTGATCGTCTCGTTGGCCGCATTCAGCTGTGTCTCAAAATCATCGTTCTTGTAAATAAGCAATTGTCGTTCATTCAGCATATTCTCCAGAGACAGCACCAGATCGAAAGCAGCTTTGTCGAGATTTTCTTTCGACAATATGTATTTCTTGCCGGAATTCTCGGCGGGAGCGGAGATCTCCTTATTGCTGGTGACGATCTCCACCAGTTCTATTGGTTCGTCCTTCCCCTCATGGTTCGGTTGAACGGGGTCATTCTGAGTAGATAGAACGCCTTTCAACCAACCCATCGATTTATTTCTAGCATCTTTAGCCATAGCTTCGTCTCCTATATTTGAAATAGTAATAGAAATCCATCAACTCAAAATGTGAAAAACGTTACTAAAGTAGCAATTATGTATAGCAAGATCCATCATATCAAAATCAGTCTATTCACATTGTATAATTATGTAGGATAATGTCAATATAATGCTATTGTACTAGTACTTACATCCTACATAATAGAACTAAAAAACCGGAAATGTACTAATAATGTCCTACTAAATACTTGATTCATCGAGACTGATAGAATCGGAGCGCAATTTGCCATGATAGACGAACTGTGTCAGTATAGTACAATAGTTGTTATATGCTTATTGTAGATGGGTTACATGGACAACTGACAATGATGAATGGAGGACATGAAGCTATGCCTTTTCCAAATTGCCCGAAATGTAATTCTGAGTACACGTATGAGGATAGAGACTTGCTCGTCTGCCCAGAATGTGGTCATGAGTGGTCTGCTGATACGACTGATGCAGAGAATGAAGATGCTAGAGTCGTGAAGGATGCTAACGGCAATGTTCTGAGCGATGGCGATTCTATTACTGTGATCAAGGATTTGAAAGTGAAGGGAACCTCGTCGGTTATCAAAATCGGCACGAAGGTAAAAAATATTCGCCTGATCGAAGGCGATCATGATATCGATTGTAAAATTGACGGCTTCGGGGCGATGAAATTGAAGTCGGAGTTTGTTAAGAAGATATAGTTCATAAGCAAGAAAAAATACAGTCCGTGTCTCTAAGGAGAACGGGCTGTATTTTTGGTTAATAACGGTTTTCATCCGGTTCAAATTTCAGTTATTTGCCGCGCCGTCCGAAAATGAAGATTTGCCCAAGCAGTCCGATGATAAAAATGATCAGACTCTGCCAAGGAGTAACGGTGAAGGATGGCATAATGCGATTTAGTAGCAGGCCTACTGCAATGACGGCCAGTGCGATGATAATATAAATGCCGAACGCTCTTATATCGAACAATTTACGTGGTCGCATCGGATCTGAAGTCTGCTCCGCTGGCTTCACACTATCGTCCTCTTGCCCCGGTCCGAGAAAACGGGTAATGAATTCGATTAATACGATGGCCAGACCGGCAATTAGCAGTAGTATGCCACTGTTGATGGTAGTATTGGCTAGTTCCCCTCCGAACCATTTGCCGAAGAAGCCGGTAATCATAAAAATGAAGAATACCCAAGTGATTGTAGCCCATGGGATCATAATGTAATAATTGATCTTTTCTTTTAAAGTCCGGGGCTTGCGCATTTTGACATCATCGATGAGCCTCTCACAGTATGCCGCGGCGCTTGCTTTGAATAATTGCTCGGCGTTGATGCCCTTTTGTTCATGCTTGACGATCTTCTGGGCCAGGTAGAGCAGAAGCTCTTCCTTCTTGGCACCACTGACATCTTCATCTTTGTGGATGTACGTGCTCATTTCCTGAAAATAAGCTGCATTCTCCCGGTTCATTTGCTGGCTGAGTCGCTCGACTCTAGCCGTCCTCTCCTGAGTGTTCAATCAAGACCCTCCAAGTATGCTGATATTGTCCAATAGTATACGGCAAATTTTGACCGATTCGCAAGGGAAGGGATACAAACAGAAGAGAAGAGCCCGTGATTAGATGAAAATACAGATCGTA
>DASYFA010000118.1:0-3735 GCA_036498705.1 Paenibacillus sp. | reverse complement strand
CGATTTCAATTTATATAGCTGGGCAGGACTTGTGCTGGTTTATGTGTATTTTCAGGTACCCCTTGCTTTATTGCTGTTGTACCCTTCCTTTTACGGGATTCGGGAGCAGTGGAAGGAGGCGGCTTCCCTGTTAGGCGCAAGCAAATGGCAGTTTTGGAGAACGATCGGACTGCCTATTCTGACGCCTGCTGTTTTCGGTACGTTGGGAATTTTGTTCGCTAACGGGATGGGAGCATATGCAACTGCCTATGCCTTGGTTGGCGGAAATTACAATTTACTTGCAGTTCGGATAGGATCATTGGTCGCGGGAGACGTGGTCAATGAACCACAGCTCGGCAATGCACTCGCAGTTATACTGGCTTTCTCGACGCTGCTAGCGGTGTATCTTAATCATAAAATGACACAGCGTTCAAAGATGCTTCAATCCGGTTTTACCTCAAAGAATACCAGGAGCTTACGGATATTTCCCAAGCTGAAGTCCTCGGCAGTGAAGGAGGAACTGTAATGGAGACCCATAGAAAGAAGGCAGGCTGGGGCCACCGGTCACTAATGCTTCTCTTGATGGTTTATTTGCTTCTTCCTTTGCTTGCTACGTTTATTTATGCGTTCGCGAAGGAGTGGCAGGCAACGATCCTGCCGGAGAGCTGGACGTTGGCATGGTTCAAGGAGATGTTTCAGGACGTCAGGTTTATGGAGGCGCTATGGACCTCGCTATATCTCTGCATCATTAGTGTAGCGCTGAGCCTCGCCGTTATGCTGCCAGCCGTGTTTATTATTACTGTTTATCTGCCCAAGCTGGAGAAGTTCATGAAGGGAATCGTTGTCCTTCCTTATGCCGTGCCCGGCGTCGTTGCAGCGGTAGGGCTGATCCGGGCTTATTCCTCGGGGCCGATCCCTATAGCAGGCACAGCTTATATTTTGATCGGCGCGTATTTCATTATTGTTTTACCCTATATGTATCAGGGGATTCGTAACAGTCTATTAACTGTGTCTGCGGTTGAACTAGTCAACTCGGCTGAGATACTAGGCGCCAGTCAATTGAAAGCTTTCGTAACCGTAATTGTGCCCAATATTTGGCCTGGGATTATCACCTCTACATTATTATCCTTCTCCGTATTATTTGGTGAATTCGTTCTAACGAACATGTTAGTTGGCGGGCATATTCAGACCATCCAGGTTTATTTGTATCAAAGGGTCAACGAAAGCGGACATTTGGCTAGCGCCATTGCGATTTCCTACTTTTTGTTTATTCTAGTGCTGTCTATGATCTTAATGAAGCTGGGCAAAAAAGTGAACAAGGAGATATCAGGATGAAACCATATTTGAGGCTTGAAGGCATCAGTAAGCAATTCGGAGATACCACAGTGCTTAATGATGTGAATTTGGATATTCGTGAGGGAGAACTCGTTACGCTGCTCGGTCCATCCGGCTGTGGAAAAAGTACGCTGCTGCGCTGCATTGCCGGCCTGACGGATCTGGATGGAGGACATATTTTGCTCGATAGCAAGGACATCGTGAACCTGCCGCCCCGGAGCCGTGAGATCGGCATGGTATTTCAATCCTATGCTCTGTTTCCGAATTTGTCGGTCAGCGAAAATATAGAGTACGGGATGAAAATGAGAGGAGCTTCCAAGGAAGCCAGATGTAAAAGATCCGCTGAATTGCTGGAGCTTATTGATCTTGGAGAAAAACGGGATGCTTATCCTCAGCAGTTATCGGGAGGTCAACAGCAGCGCGTTGCACTTGCCCGTTCACTTGCCGTTCAGCCTAAGGTTCTCCTGTTGGATGAGCCGCTCAGCGCTCTGGATGCGAAAATCCGAAAAAGCCTGCGGTCGGAAATCCGCGAGATTCAGAAAAAATTCAATATAACGACGATCTTCGTGACCCATGATCAGGAGGAGGCGCTAACTTTATCCGATCGGGTATGCCTGATGAATAAGGGAAGCATCGTTCAGCAGGGTACTCCGGAAGAGCTGTATACGACTCCACGTACAGAGTTTGTCGCACAGTTCATGGGAAGCTATAACGTGTTGAATCGTCCCGAGGTACTGCGATTATTCGGGCAGGTGAATGGTAACGCGGATAGCTTCGCTATTCGGCCTGAGGCGTTACTGTTGGTAAGTGCGGACACATTAAGCGAAGCATTACGTGAAGGTAAGCAAATCGTTGAGGGTACTGTCCATTCGATCTCCATTCTTGGCAATATTATTCGTTATGCCATTGATGCCGCCGGCGTAAGGTTAATAGTAGATGCGCTTAATGATGGCCGATCCCTGAGAATTCGTGAGCAAAGTCCCGTGAATCTTGCCCTGGATCATTCTCAACTGCTGCAGCTAGAGAAGGAAGGAGCATAAAATATTTGTCCATTTCATCCGAACAACGTAAGAGAGTGATTGTCGAGCAATTGAAGCAGCAGGGTCAGGTAAAGGTTCCTGATTTGTCAGCCTATTTTACTGTTTCAGAAGAGACGGTTCGACGTGACCTTGTACTGCTGGAAAAGGAAGGCCTTGCCAAGCGGGTATACGGGGGAGCGGTTCTGACGAAAATGACCAGCTTCGAGCCTCCCTATTTGCAGCGCCAAATGGTGAATGCGGAAGAGAAGGAGCGGATCGGACGCATGGCTGCGGAACTTATTGAATCCGGTGATACTATTGCGGTCGACGTAGGGACGACGACGCTCGAGCTGGCTAAGGCTATACATGGGCGTGAGCGTCTGACGATTCTGACTAACTCACTTGCCGTTGCTTATCATTTAATGGAATCCTTGAACAGCGGAAGGTTCTCAGGGAAGATTTATGTAGTTGGAGGCGAAATGAATCCGGAGCAGCAATCCATGTCCGGGACGCTTGGAGAGCAGGTCCTCTCCCAATTCCGTGTAGATAAAGCGTTTATCTCTGTTGGAGGCATGTCCTTGGAACGGGGCATCAGCGACTATGATCCGAACGAGACCGGGATGTCGCGCAGGATGATAGATGCAGCTTCCCAGACCATCGTATTGGCCGACGGCTCCAAGCTGGATAAAGAAGGATTCATTGAAATTGTGCCGATGCATAGGGTTCATACCATTGTTAGCGATATTGCTCCGCCTAAGGAATGGCTGCAAGGGCTTAGAAGCTGCCGTATCCGCTGGATTGAAGCCAAGAAAAGAGGGGATTAAGAATGTTGCAAGGAGAAGCCAAGCTTATCGTTGTTGTACTGGATGGATTAAGATACGATGCCGCCCGCAAGTATTTGGGATATATGGAGCATCTTGTTGAGCAGGGCGAGGTGAACTGCTACCGGGTGCAATCCCAGCTGCCGAGTCTGTCGCGTCCGTTATACGAAGTACTGCTGACCGGCACGCACGTGGCGAGAAACGGGATTACGGCGAACCATATTGCGAGGTTAAGTTGTGAACAGAGCGTGTTCCATCTCGCGCGCGAAGCTGGATTGAGGACTGCTGCAGCTGCGTATCATTGGGTAAGCGAGCTTTATAACAGCGCTCCATTTAACCCTGTCACAGACCGTAATCAGCATGATGTTAGCAGGCCAATCCAGTACGGGATGTTCTATTTCGAGGATCACTATCCCGACAGCCATCTGTTTATAGATGCCGAACATTTAAGATCGGCGTACGATCCGCATTTTTTATATATTCATTCTATGAATATCGACGACATGGGCCATAAGCACGGGGGCGAAAGCAAGGAATATGCCGGTTCTGTACGTGTTGTAGACGGGATACTAGCGACCTTG
>DASYFA010000117.1:0-7382 GCA_036498705.1 Paenibacillus sp. | reverse complement strand
CCTCGCTTCATCCTTACGCCCCAGTGATTGGTACAGAGAGCCGAGTAAATAATAAGCTTCGCTGGAGGAGGATTGAATTACACCGAACTTGGCGGCAAATTCAAGCGCTTTTTGCGGGTCTTTATCTTTGAAGGCGGTGGCCAGCTGTAAATAGGGCTCTCCGTACTTAACACGCTCATTCAGACTCAGCGCATGCAGTATCTGCTGTTCTCCGTCCTGGAGCTTCTGCAAGCCGATGGATGCGGCCCCAAGATCACTCCAATACTCTGCGGAATCCTCAGAGGCTTCCTTGGCCTCTTCAAGCAATTTGTAAGCCTCGGCATATTTCTTCGACTCTATCAGGAGCCTAGCGAGCTCACGTTTGGAAGAGACATCGAAAGGGCTGGCAGCGAGCTGTGTCCGCAACTTCCGAGTTCTACTTGAGCGACGGAACGGCTTGGCAATGCTGGGCATGACGCCGACATAACGGCGATCTAGAACGTACACAACAGCGATAATGATAATGATCGCA
Organism: Paenibacillus sp.; assembly: GCA_036498705.1. Taxonomy (GTDB): domain Bacteria; phylum Bacillota; class Bacilli; order Paenibacillales; family Paenibacillaceae; genus Fontibacillus. Next base: position 6,871 of record DASYFA010000117.1, on the reverse strand, counting down.
ATCAGGGGATTCCCGGTAACCCAAGATAATAAAAAGAATAGTAGTATGGATAATTTACTCATTGTAGGCCCACCATCCATTATAATGATTACCAATTATATCATATTCATGATATTAATGTAGATATGCAGGAATATAGAGCGAAAAGAGGTAGACATTATGAATCAAGGTGAAAGACTACAGAAGCAGATCGAATTCATTAAGGAGATTGATAAGCTGAAGCATATATTGCGACAGACAATACTGATGGATGGATCAAGACGAGAGAATGATGCGGAGCATACCTGGCATTTGGCTATGATGGCCATTGTGTTACTAGAGCATACTCCAGAGCCCCGCATGGATTTGTCAAAAGTGCTAAAAATGCTGCTCGTTCACGATATCGTGGAAATCGATGCTGGAGACACATTTGCCTATGATACTGCCGGGTACGAGGATAAACAGGAGCGGGAGCTTACGGCAGCCGAGCGGATATTCGGCTTACTGCCGGAAGATCAGAAGCAGGAGCTCATGTCTCTATGGCTTGAGTTCGAAGAACGACATAGCCTGGAAGCTAAGTATGCGGCGGCAATTGATCGTATCCAGCCTTTGTTGCATAATTATTATACAGGCGGTTTATCCTGGAAGAAGCATGGCGTTAGAAGCTCCCAGGTACTGGATCGTATTTCCGGTGTAGTTGATATTATACCTCCTCTATATGAGCTGGTAACTGAACTGATCCGGGATGCGGTTCATAAAGGTTATTTACAGGAATAGTAGGTAGAATCGGACAGTCCGGCATTATACGCCGGAAGACTGTGGTCGGAAGGAGTGTTAACGATGTATCAATTAGTGTTAGTCAGACATGGAGAGAGCGAGTGGAACAAGTTCAACCTATTTACCGGATGGACAGATGTGGAGCTGTCAGAGAAGGGTGTCCAGGAAGCGGAAGAAGCCGGGAAGCTACTCAAAGCGGCAAATTTCAAGTTTGATATCGCATATACCTCATATCTGAGACGGGCGATTAAGACGCTCTATCATATTCTAGATGAGATGGAGCTGTTGTGGATTCCGGTTCATAAGACGTGGCAGCTGAATGAACGCCATTATGGGGCGCTGCAAGGCTTAAGCAAATCGGATACGGCGGAGAAGTACGGCGATGAGCAAGTGCTGCTCTGGCGCAGAAGCTATGATGTTCTACCTCCCGCACTGACGAAGGAAGATGATCGTTATCCTCGTCATGATCCTAAATATAATCAGCTCACCGATGACGAGCTTCCGCTGACCGAGAGCCTCAAGGAGACAGTCGTTCGTGTGGAGGATTATTGGGAGCGGGAGATCAAGCCGCAGATCATCCAGGGCAAGCAGGTCATCATTGCAGCACACGGTAATAGTCTGCGTGCTCTGATTAAATATTTGGAGCATCTTAGCAGCGAGCAGATTGTGGACGTGAATATTCCGACTGGAACACCGCTCGTGTACACACTGGACGAACAATTCAGGCCGATAGAGAAATATTATCTGGGCAGTCAAGGGAAGATTGAGCAAAAAATCGAGACTGTCGCTAATCCGGACACCATTATGGAATAATATAGTACATCTGTTTTAACTCAGTTAAGAAGATATAGCACCAACCTGTAACGATCAGGGAGGTCTATATCTTTTTTTATAACAAAGGTCAAAATTTTACTCGTGGAAGGTCATAATTCGTCCTTGGTTCACTCTAACTTGCTAAGTATGATGAGATCAACGATCAGTTATTTGGAAGGAGCATGTTTCAAATGAGCGAGCAGAACCAAAACAAACAAACTAGAGGACGCCTTACAATCCCGACTGACCTTGATGTCGTAGGAGAAACGTTAAAAACGATGGAACTGTGGGGTGCTGATGCTATACGTGATGCAGACGGTACAACTTTCCCGCAAGAGTTAGTAGATTGTGAAGCGAAAATATACGCTACTTATTATACGACCCGCAAAGACAACAATTGGGCAAAAGCAAATCCTGACGAAGTACAGCAATGCTATATTTCAACTAGATTTGTTGCTGCTACAGACGCTACGCTTTCGATTCGTTTATTGGAAGGGATTAGCGAAGACTTATTGCAAGTGAACAACCGTGATGATATTTACCGTTGGTGGGAAGTTATCGATCGTACCACCGGTGAGGTCGTACCAACGAATCACTGGAGCTATGATGAAGCTAGCGGTTGCGTAATCATTAATAACACGACATCTTATCATGAATATAGCGTCAGCTTCTTAACCTATCTGATTTGGGATCCTGTTCATATGTACAATGCGGTCGTGAATGATTGGAAAGATTTCGAACGACAAATTACGTTTGATGTACGTCAGCCTAAGACACGGGAATACTCTAAAGGTAGACTGCGTGAATTTTTGCGCGAAAAGTCTTATGTAAATGTCGTACGATTCACAACGTTCTTCCATCAGTTCACACTCATCTTTGATGAACTACGCCGGGAGAAATACGTTGACTGGTACGGCTATTCTGCAAGCGTAAGCCCTTATATTCTCGACCAGTTCGAGCGTGAAGTTGGTTATAAGTTCCGTCCAGAATATATTATTGACGAGGGTTACTACAACAACCAGTATCGGATTCCATCCAAAGAATATTTGGACTTTATGGCTTTCCAACGCCGTGAAGTGGCACAATTAGCGAAAGAGCTCGTTGATATTACCCATGAAGAGGGTCGCGAAGCGATGATGTTCTTGGGTGACCATTTTATTGGTACTGAGCCGTATATGGACGAGTTTAAAACCATCGGGCTAGATGCTGTCGTCGGTAGCGTCGGCAATGGTTCGACACTGCGTTTAATTAGCGACATTCCTGGGGTGAAATATACAGAAGGACGTTTCTTGCCATACTTCTTCCCTGATACATTCCATCCTGGTGGCAATCCAATAGCAGAAGCTCAAGAGAACTGGTTAACGGCAAGACGAGCTATTTTGCGTAAACCTGTAGACCGCATTGGCTATGGTGGCTACTTGAAGTTGGCGTTGGACTTCCCGGACTTTGTTGACTATGTTACACAAGTTGCCGATGAATTCCGCGATTTATATGAGAAGGCACGCACGAAGCCTTTGTGTCTAGCTAAAGTTGCGGTCCTGAACAGCTGGGGGAAAATGCGTTCGTGGGGCTGCCACATGGTGCATCATGCCCTCTATCAGAAGCAGAACTACAGCTATGCGGGAATTATTGAAATTTTGAGCGGAGCTCCTTTCGATGTATCGTTCATTAGCTTTGACGACATTCGTGAGCAGCCGCAGTTGTTAGAGGAATTTGATGTTATTATTAACATTGGTGACGCTGGCACCGCACATGGCGGTGGTGATAGCTGGAAAGATCCGTTTATTGTTGAGAAAATCCGTGCCTTTATCGCTGGTGGTGGCGGCTTTATCGGTGTAGGCGAACCTTCTGCTGTTCAACATCAAGGTCGTTTCTTCCAGCTAGGTGATGCTCTTGGTGTAGAGCTGGAGCGTGGCTTCACTCTCGGCTACGATAAATACAATTGGGACGTGAAGTCGTCTCACTTTATTACCGCTGATATGGATGGGGATATTGATTTTGGTGAAGGCAAGAAAAATATATATGCGACTAGCGCTGATATTTTAGCTTGCAATGATAAAGAAGTGCAGTTTGCAGTCAATAACTACTTTGGCGGACGCTCTGTCTATCTCGGTGGACTACCGTATAGTGCTGAGAACGCACGCTTGTTACATCGTGCAATATTATGGTCGTGCAGCAAAGATAACGAATTACACAACTGGTTTAGTTCTGATGCTCATACGGAGATTCATGTTTATCCGGAGACGGGCACGTATTGTGTAGTTAACAACACCGCAGAGCCACGCAACACGACAGTGTACGCTAATGGCAAGAGCTTCGAGCTGGGGCTCAAGGGCGGCGAATTGCGCTGGTTTGACATGTAAGTTTGTGTCGAGCTTATAAAGAAGTATTCATATATAATCCCCCTGTAGGTGGCAGTGATCTGTCATCTGTCAGGGGGATTTTTGTTGTGCAAGCATGTTATATGGGTTGGATAGATATCGAAAGATTAATAAAATGAGAGAAGATTCAGAAAATTTAAATAAAAAGTCAGGGCCCCCTTACGAGGGCCCCAATCATGGGAGAGGAGAAACCGGACGAAGAGCTTATGGGGAAACGTAAGCCTGCTCCGCGGTTGTCTACGACATTTGGTGATGTCGATAGTTCAAGTTTGCCCCGGGTTGACCGATTTATACATGAATATCCTTAAAAAGTAAATCGAAATTACATTTTTCATTCTATGCGGGATTATGGTACGATATCGACAGGCCATTTTTGAAGCCTAAAAATTAATATATTTGCTCTATATAGATTGTGAATTCAAGATTCGATGTCGAGTTCGCTTTCTGAATTTACTTCGTGATCAAAAGTGGACTTTTGAATTACCTTTTAATAGAGCTGCAATGTGCAAGGGTGTGTGAACTAACATGAGAATCATATCGGGCAGTGCCCGGGGCAGGACATTAAAGGCGGTTCCCGGGATGGGGACAAGACCGACGACAGACAAAGTGAAGGAAGCCGTGTTTAGCATGATCGGGCCGTATTTTGATGGTGGTGCCGTACTTGATCTATTCGCGGGGACGGGCGGATTAGGAATTGAAGCGCTCAGCCGTGGCATGGACAAGGCGGTATTCGTGGATCTCGATTACAAGAGTGTCGAAGTTGTACGTGCCAATTTGAAGGCCGCTGGTTTGGAAGAGCGTGCAGAGGTTTATAAGAATGATGCGGAAAGAGCGCTGAAAGTGCTGGCTAAGCGCGAAGCAATATTTGAGCTGGTGTTCCTTGATCCGCCGTATCGGCTTAAGTTCGGGGATAAGCTGATGGAAGCGATGGACGAGCTTAAGCTGCTCGAAGATCGCGCGACGGTTGTGTTGGAGTATGAATCTTCCTATGTCTATCCGAGCTGCTTCGGCAATTTTACAGAACTGCGCAAAGCGGAATACGGAGAAACCACCGTATCCATATACAGGTATGAGCCGTAGAAATTCAGACTAAGACACCCCCGTCACTAAGGAGGAAAACAGTATTTATGGAACTGCAAAAAGCACCGCGGATCGCCGTATATCCAGGCAGCTTTGATCCCATCACCAATGGACATTTGGACATCATTCAGCGGGCTTCCCGTCAGTTTGACATACTCATCGTAGCTGTGTTGAACAATCTGAGCAAGAAACCGCTATTTACGGTTGAAGAGCGCAAAGAGCTAATCTCTTCAGTAACGGGCCATTTGCCTAATGTCGAAGTAGACAGCTTCCGTGATCTGCTTGTCAATTATGTAGATTATCGGAAAGCGGATGTCATCGTCAGAGGAATTCGCTCGGTTACGGATTTTGAATATGAGTTGCAGCTCGCTTCTTTAAACCACCAACTTAATCATAATGTTGAGACAATCTTTATGATGACGAATCCCAAATACTCTTATCTCAGCTCGAGCGTTGTTAAGGAAATCGCCTACTTCAAAGGTGATCTTGGGGATCTGGTTCCGATTGAAATCGAGCAAGCACTAATAAAGAAATACGAAGGTATGCCAAAGCCACAATAACTAGTTTGTAGATCTTACTGTCGAGTGATTCTCCGCCATGTGAGTGAGATGGCAATAAACAGGACGATTAGAAGAATCAATAACCACATAGAAATATGTAGCGAGCCAGCCGCTAGCTGCCAGTTTGGAAGCGCTGCTTCCATCCTGCCTGTTAGTGGGTGGTTCATTTCCTTATAGGCAGGAAGAGCGCCAGGCCAGAGGAGGGTTAGCGGCCGCCACAGCATTAGAGTCAACAAGTAGGCATAAGCTCCGTGAAGGATGCGTTGTATCATAAACCTACGGCCGCCGATTCCGATAGGCTTCAGTACGGCCTGTACTTGAAGGAAGGAACAAATTCCGCCCCATCCTAATGCAGCTCCGAGTAAGGCAGCTAGCATGGGCTGTGACAGATCGAGCTTTGTGATCTCATATGTTCCAAGATGAATTTCTGCTGCTCCAGCAATGAGAGAGGACAGGGGAGATACCTTGAGAAAAGAATTGACGACATGAATAATGATGGCAAAGATCAACATGTAACCGCCAATCGTCATCAAAGTCTGTACTCCATTAGTGACGGAATCGCCTAGTAGCTTGCCGAAGCTGCGGCCGTCCTCTTGCCGCGCTTGCTCCATCTTACGCAGTGCCAATCTAAGTCCGGCATGAGTGTTCGGGTGGGCTGTCTTACTCAAGGCGCTCTGCTGGCCTGTCTCGCTGTTGCCTGGCACCTTAGGTCGTCGAGTGCGATTAAGTGTGAATGCGGCTGCGAAGCCGGAGAGCCAGTGAATGATGAGCAGTAGCAAGCCAAGGTTCGGATTATTCAGGTAACCAGCTCCGATGACAACCATGACTAGCATTGGACTGGCAAAATGAGCAGTGGCTGCCATGGTCTCGGCTTCAACAGCTGTGATTTTTCTTTGCTTATATAGGGCGGCCGCTGCGACGGCAGAAGCTGGAAAACCGGCTGTCATACCGAGCGGGAGAATCCAGCCGAAGGTGCCGGGAAGTTTTAGAATTCTGCGTGTGAAGGGTTCCAGAATAACGCCAAGTCCCTGCGGGAATCCTCCGGCGATGAGCATTTCGGAGAGAACGAGAAAAGGCAAAATGGCCGGGAATACAATTCTCCACCAGAGAGATAGCCCTTGACTAGATGCTTGAAAGGCCGGACCAGGGGCAGCGACAATACAGATCACAAGCAGTATGGCAATAGTAGCAAATAGTATGGTTGATGACATCTTGCCAGCTATGCCCTGTTCGCGTTGCATAAGCGTTCACCTTCTTCATATGTATATGGAAATGGATAGC
>DASYFA010000116.1:0-2288 GCA_036498705.1 Paenibacillus sp. | reverse complement strand
CAACCACCTGGGTCGCTTCTTGAGCAGCCGCAGTTTGGAAGGCAGTATAACTCATCTGTGAACGGGCCTCTTCCGAAATCACAGTAGCAGGAGTCTCTTGAACAGAATCCTCCCCCGCCACCTCTATGACAGGAGCGGAATTAGCGATTTTTCCAACAACCGATGTCTGTTCTCGGGAGGCAAGCTCTACTTCAATGACCCGTTGCCTTAGTTCAACAATCTGCTCCTGCTGCGCCAGCTGCTTGGAAGCAAAGTCCTGCTTCATCTGCGCCACCAGATCGATGAGTTCGCCATTCTCTTGTTCAATGTCAGACATGTACTGCTCTAAAGTTGCCTCCAGCTCATGATTCGCGCCAGTCTTCGCTTGCGCAGCTGATTTCCGCTCAGGAAGTAACAGCGCATAGACGAACGCTGCCAATCCAAGGAGCACGATATAAATCCACGGATCACTAAAAGACAATGTCATCCTCACCTTTTTGCTGTAAAAATATTGTGTACTTCTCTATGAATTAATCCGGACTACATACTATAAGGACAAATCAATATGATGTCCTTTATAAGGATGCTCAGCCGGTTTTTCTTTCTCTTTCTCCTCCTGATGATCCCCGAATGATTTACCCTGTTGCTGACCTGGGGATGATTCTTCATCCCGTCTCACATGAGACCCGGACGCACCTTCATCCACTTCCGTACTGCGTTGTCTTTGGAGTTCGCTATCCTTCATATTTTGCCCCGATAGCATACTTTGATCGATCTGAGGCCGATGTTGTCCCTCGTGCTGAACACGTCCAGCTTCACTGGTCCGCGGCACGGCGATTTGTAGTTCGATAGATTTCAAATCCATGGGATTGCCTCTCTTTCTCTAAACATAAGGTGACATCGAAATATCCCCTTCACTATAGTAGAAAGACATTCGTGAGATCGGGTCTTTTATGTATTTCGTATAACGTCCAATAACAACCCTCGATCCGCCGTATATCATTTTCATAACGTCTATACGGGCTTTTCCTGTATCTTCTAAAGCCTTTTCTATATCCAGGATTCGTTCCTTGATATCGTTAATTTCCTCAACGTTAGATTTCTTGGATAACCCCAGTTTAGAGCGCATCGCTACTTTATCTGGCGTCAGCTTACCCATGGAAGCCAATTGATCCAGCAAGGTTAAAGCTTTGTCGGTCTTATCCAGATTGACCATAATATCTTTAATTTGCTGCCTTAGGTTTAGCAGCTCGTTACGAAGCTCTGGGACAACCCCGACTTCGATCGAAGTTGTCGTTGACATCGGATTTCCGATGATACGCGCAACTACCCTCTCGCCAGCCTGAATGATTCCCCCTACAATAAGACCTTTTGAACCATTGCAAATCACATCTCTGCCAGCACGGATATTAGAATGCATGATGCTCTGGGTAGCAATTACATCTTCACCAGCGATCACATTGGCATCCTGAATGAAGGAGCCTTTTACGTTATGCCCTGCCTTAATCATTCCTTTGTTGTAGCCAATAATGCCTCCGGTGACCTCTATAGAGCCATCCGCATATAGCTCGGCCCCTTCAACACCGCCGATGACGCGAATATCTCCGGACGCCGTTATCTTGAAGCCTGTAAGCACGTTGCCACGAATGACAACTGTTCCTACAAAATCGATATTCCCAGTACTATAATCTACATCCCCATTGATTTCGTAAACTGGGAAAACGTTAATCTTCCCTTTATCCGTCTGCGTTACCAGACCGTCTATCGCAGCATACATGGCTGTCTGCTCCGGATTAAGCACTACATTTTTGCCGACCTTGAATCTGGCCGCCTTACCCTCTCTATAAGGGATCGGGTCACCAGTCACCGCCATCCCCTGTTTGCCTGGAACCGGCGGTATCAACTCCGCTATAATTTGCCCTTTGCGAACATTGTTAAGGCGAGTTACATCCTTATAGTCCACTTTGCCATCTTCTGACTCGGCAGGTCTCATGCGCTGATCATCATCCATTGATACCGAATATCTGATCTTGCCATCCTCTCCCTGTTGCGACTCAATACCAATAGCAATCGGAGTTTTACTATAGTAATACTCCTTCGGATTTACAATGAAGCGCTTAACAATATCGTGTTGTAATCCATATTTGATCCCTTCACTGCGCAGAAAATGCAGCAAGGCATCTTCCGTGCAGCTAAATTCCTCTTCCTTCTTCAGAAACTGCAAATAGGCAACTGTCTTGTCGTCATTGATCGTAATTCCGAGAATTTGTCCCAAATCACCTGAATAGTCCATTAGCCGCTCCTCTCCG
>DASYFA010000115.1:0-8248 GCA_036498705.1 Paenibacillus sp. | reverse complement strand
ACCATTAGCTTCCCTACTACGACATATCGGTAAGTTGATCTCTATTGTTATCATTTGCCGGGTTATGCTGATCAAGTATGGAATCTACATACCGTACGGGAGGCTCTTCCCGGATCAGATCACACAAATGCTTACCGAGTTTGTCCCGTATATCTGGTTCGCCCTAATAACCTGGCTTGTCGTGGAGCTTATACTCAGAATGCTGCGTACGCGAAGAAATGTACTACTGTTTTTGGCAGCGGATTTGATCGCTTTTGCCATTCTGGACTCTTTTACTCCTTATCATTTATGGAAAAATGTAGCCTGGACGGTCTTTGCCGGTCTCGGCTGGCTCGTCTGTCTTCATCTGCGTGATTATCAATTATCTTATCCATACGGCTGGCGTAGGCTTCGAAAGGAGCCGTTCAAGATTTTCTCCAACATTCTTCTGATCTTCGCCGGTGTACTGTTGATCGGAACGAGCGTACCTTCAGTGTCCCCCATATTGACTGATCCCTACACGGCTTGGATGGGACGGAGCAGTGGGAAGACTGGGGGTGGCGAGGCGAAGTCTGCTATCTCGAGTGCGATAAAAGAGAAGGATCAATCTGGCCAGGAGGTTCTTTCTGGCTACAGTCGGGATGATACCGAGCTTGGTGGAGGCTTCGAATTCAGCTACAGTCCTGTGATGTCGATAGACTCGCCGCTGCGTACCTATTGGCGCGGTGAGACGAGACGGATCTATACCGGGAACGGCTGGGCCGTGTTTGATAAGGAGAAGCGGGACTATGAAGTATTTCATGGATTGAATACTGCTGCGGGCCTGGCCCATGGAGAGGCTGGAAGTATTGAAATGAGGCAAGTGGAGCAAACGATTACGATGGAATCGAAAGAAGCCTATCCGGTTCTGTTCGGCGGTTATTTCATCACCTCGGTTTCTTTACTTAATGAGGGACGCAAAGGCAATCCTAAGTTGAGCTGGGCCGCACAGGAGGGAGAACTACGCTGGGGCGGGGGCTTCCGCGGTACTCAGCCGGACTATCCGGTTAAATATAAGGTGACCTCGGAGATTCCTGTTATTCCGTTAACCGAGATGCGCAGTGCTAGCTATGAGCAACTATATTCCGTTCCGATCGATGAGGAGTACTTGCAAGTTCCATCTTTTTTACCGCAGCGGGTTAAGGATTTAGCTGAAGAGATTACTGCTGAGGCCGATACTCCGTTCAAGAAAATGGAGCTGATACAGAATTATTTGCGGGCTAACTTCACGTACACGAACAAACCGGACACTTCTCTTCGCCAGAGCAAGGATTTCGTTGACAGCTTCTTATTTGAAGTGAAGGAAGGTTACTGCGACTATTTCTCCACAGCTATGGTAATGATGGCACGCTCGCAAGGAATTGCGGCGCGTTGGGTAAAAGGGTATGGCCCCGGAAGACAGCCTGATTCCGAAGAGATGATGGGAAGACCGGGCAGTGCGAATTTGGCGTACCAAGTGAACAATTCTGATGCGCATTCCTGGGCTGAATTGTACTTTGGTGAATACGGCTGGATTCCGTTCGAAGCAACGCCGGGATTTGTCGCTCCATTGCTGTATGCGGATGAGACTCCGGAGGAAGTTGCAGTGGATGAGCCGGAGCTCGAGGAACCCGTTCAAGACAGCGCTATGGAGGCGGAGTTCGCTTGGATATCAGCCAATTACAAAGCGATACGCTATATATCCTTGAGTGTTATACTGGCTATGCTTGCCTGGCTTCTATATCAGTTCCGAGAGCGGATCTATTATGGATTCGTTCGCATGCGCCTCGGTAGGGCACTCACTTATGGAGATAAAATCGCCCATGAGACCTTGCGTACCGTGAAGAAGTTGCAACGACAAGGGTTTGAACGTCATGAGCATGAGACCGTCCGCGAGGTGTTCGAACGGATCAGAGTGGAGCAGCCGGAGCTATCGGTGATTCTCGATCATTTGTTACAGAAGTATGAGAGGGCGCTCTATAGTCCGAAAACGGCGTCAGAGGCTGATTGGCTTAGCGTTCAACGGCTGTGTCACAGGCTGTCGAACTCTAATCATGACAAAAAATAAACATTCGTTATTTATTTGCTTCAGACTTGTCCCCGGAGGCTTGCGCCGGGGGCATTTTCTTTTTTAAAATATAAGGAAGTTGGGGAAAGATTATGGTATAGTGTGTCGTATGAAACTGAGGTGAACTAATTGTTTGAGAAGTTTTTGCCTGATTTGCGGGTAGACAGTGTGTTTGACATCGATTTGGATAAGCTATATGCCGACGGGTACCGCGGGATTATTACCGATCTGGATAATACGCTCGTGGGAGCGAAGGTGCCTTCAGCTACTCCGGAGTTGACCGAGTGGTTTGAGAAGGTAAAGCAGGCCGGATTGAAGCTAGTGATTGTGTCGAACAACAATTTTGACAGGGTGTCCGTATTCGCTTCCCCTTTAAATATTGAATTCGTGCATAAGGCAAGAAAACCGTTCGGAACACCATTCCGAAGAGCGATGCAGATGATGGGTCTTGCTCCGAAGCAGACGATCGTGGTCGGCGACCAGCTGATGACGGATGTGTTCGGAGGGAACCGACAAGGTTTATATACCGTTCTGGTGTTGCCGATTTCTATAGCCGATGAAGGTCTTGGTACCCGGATTAACCGCAGGCTGGAACGCATCGTGAGAGGACGTCTGGGTAAGACGGGATTATGGCTAGAGGAGGAAAAGAAAAAATGACAGAAGCCCAGGTAAGAGAAGATGCTCTTCATTGTAGCGGCTGCGGAGTGCAGTTGCAGGGTGAAGATGCGTCCAAACCGGGATATATTCCGACACAAGCGCTGGAAAGAGAGCCGATCATATGCCAGCGCTGTTTTCGGATTAAGAACTATAATGAAGCATCATCCGTCACGGTAGAACAGAGCGAATTCCTAAGATTGCTCGGTCAAATCGCCGAGAAGAAGGCGCTCGTTGTTCATATTGTTGATTTATTTGATTTTCAGGGCAGTGTGATTTCCGGCTTGCAGCGGTTTATCGGCAATAACCCGGTACTGCTGGCTGTGAACAAGACTGACCTGCTTCCAAAGGTGTCGAATTGGAACAAGATTCGTAACTGGGTGCAGAAGGAAGCTAAGGATATGGGGCTGAAAATAGAGGATGTTATCCTCTGCAGCGCCAAGCAGAACAGCGGATTTGACCGTCTTCTGGATGCCGTGGTTCAGCACCGCGGCAATCGTGACGTGTATGTTGTCGGGGCAACCAATGTTGGTAAATCAACGTTGATTAATCGCCTGATTCGTGACTACAGCGATCTGGATCAGGAACTAACAGTATCCCGTTATCCGGGGACAACGCTCGATATGGTGCAGATTCCGCTTGATGATGGCGGGGCGATAATCGATACACCGGGGATCGTATACTCTTCGAGATACAGCGAACTGGTCAGTCCGCAGGATCTTGGTGTCATTATGCCGGACAAGTCACTTAAACCAGCTGTATATCAACTGAATGAAGGCCAGACGATCTTCTTCAGCGGGTTCGGCCGCTTTGACTTTGTTAAAGGGGAGCGCCAGTCGTTCACCTTCTTCAACAGTTCGCGGATCAAGCTGCACCGGACGAAGATGGAGCGGGCAGATGAGCTATTTGCTAATCATGCCGGCGAATTGCTGGCACCTCCAAGCCGTGAAAGTCTGGAGAAGCTACCGGAATGGACGAGACATGAGTTCAAAATAGCCAGAGGCCAGAAGGTCGATGTCTTCATCTCCGGTCTCGGCTGGGTTAAGGTGAATAACGACATGGGTGCGGTCATCGCTGTGCACGTTCCAAAAGGAATCAAGGTCATGCTGCGACCATCGTTGATTTAAAATGACTAAAGGACTAGGCAAAAGGATGAAATGATTCTGGAGAAGCGTTAGCGTTCGCCTTTGTGAACGGATTTCTACCTTGTTGGATTCTATAAGTTCAAGAAATCCGTGAACAACAGCGATCGGAAGAACATTTCATCCGGCTGCCTTTATCCGTCCAATCAGTATATAGCTGACACAGGTTCTTTTTCGCACGTCTGGTTAAATTCATTGAGGAGGGGACATCATGGAGGAGACAAATCTGGCACGGGAAAATAACGGTTTACCGCTATTGCTAGGTGTAATGGGTGATCCTATACTCCATTCCAAATCCCCAGCGATGCATATGGCGGCCTTGCAGGCAACCGGTCTGCATGGCTCCTATCTGCCGTTTCATGTGAAACGGGGGGACCTGCGCCATGCTATCCAGGGGATCAGGGCGCTTGGTTTCCGCGGTGTCAATGTGACCGTCCCACACAAAGTAGAGGTTATGGATTATCTCGATGAGATTGATGAAGGAGCTCGTTATATTGGTGCGGTCAATACCATTGTTAATGATGGAGGACGGCTGAAAGGCTATAATACGGATGGGATTGGCTATATCCGTTCGCTGAAGGAAGAAGCTGTCTCGGATCTGTCCGGTCGTAAAGTTCTTGTCATCGGTGCGGGAGGAGCTGCCCGAGGGATTATTTATGCCCTACTGCTGGAGCGACCAGCTCAGGTGATCGTCGCCAACCGGACGGAAGAGACTGCAAAGCAGTTGGCAGCGGAATGGGCCCATCTTGGCAATATAACAGGCTGCGCGCTGGACCAGATCGGCCAGTATATTTCTGACATCGATACTCTGATTAATACGACCTCAGTAGGGATGTATCCGAAGATTAGCGATGTTCCGATGGATCCTGAGATGATCCCGGAAGGGATCGTTGTAAGCGATCTGATCTATAATCCGCTGCAGACAGAGCTGTTGCGGCAATCACAGCAGAAGAACTGTACGATTCACAACGGACTTGGCATGTTTGTATATCAAGGCGCATATGCCTTTGAATATTGGACAGGCCGGCCGGCTCCGATCGATGCGATGAAGTCGGCTGTATTATTAGATTTTCAATAAGAGGAAGTTCAAAAAGTCCGCTTTTGATCACGAAGTAACACTGAGAGCTAGATCGACATCGAATCTTGAATTCAGCCGGGCCTTCCGGTGCTCACGTAGGTTTGCCTACGCTCCGCTCCTCAGTCCCTGGCTTCATCCAACCTTCTCGGTGCTGAAAACCGGATTTTTTGAACACTCACTAAACACTCACAATAAGGGGTTTTGATTCTAGATGTTAAGTGGAAAACAAAAGCGTCATTTACGCGGATTGGCTCATAGCCTTCAACCTATTTTTCAAGTCGGCAAAGGGGGAACGAATGATCAGCTGATCCGTCATATCTCAGAGGCGCTAGAGCGCCGTGAGCTGATCAAAGTATCGATCCTGAATAACAATCTGGACGATCCGCGGGAGATCGCAGAGGAACTGGCGGCTGGCGCAGGGGCAGAGCTGGTACAACTGATTGGACGTACGATCATTCTGTATAAGGAATCGACCGAGTACAAGCAGATCGAGCTGCCCTAGAGCTACAGGAGGAAGACCTGATGAGAAAAGTTGGTATCATGGGAGGGGCATTTGACCCGATTCACCTTGGACATTTATTGGCGGCTGAGGCTGCCCGGGAGCAGTACGCTCTGGACGAGGTCTGGTTTATGCCTTCCCATATTCCCCCGCATAAGAGCAAATCCGGTGTTAGCGGTGAGGAACGGCTTGAGATGGTGGCGGCGGCAATTCGCGGTCATGCCGATTTCAAGACGCTGGATATCGAGCTTAAGCGCGGCGGCGTATCCTACACGATAGACACGATTAGAGAGCTGAAGCAGCTTCATCCTGAGCTGGATTTCTATTTCATTATCGGTGCTGATATGGTGAATTATTTGCCGAAATGGGAAGGAATTGAGGAACTGGTTACGATGCTGCATTTTATCGGTCTGCAAAGGCCGGGCAGCTTCTTAGAGCTGGACCTTATGCCCTCCTATATTCAGGATGCGGTGCTGCTTGCAGATATGCCTTTGGTGGATATATCGTCAAGCATGATTCGCAAACGGAGAGCCACCGGACATTCGATCCGTTACATGGTAACGGAAGAGGTGTATGAATATATCGTAAGGAGCGGTTTGTATGCGGTACACTCGAGATGAGCTGTTAGACATCGTATCCGCGCAAATGCCAGCAAGGCGCTGGACGCATGTGGAAGGTGTAATGGCAACCTCCGTGAGCCTAGCGGAGCGCTATGGAGCTGATCCGGTTAAGGCGGATTTAGCTGCATTACTTCATGATCTGGCCAAGTTCTGGCCGATTGAGCGGCAGGAAGCTGTTATGCTTGAGCACGAACTGAATCCAGAATTGCTGGAATACGATAAGCAACTATTGCACTCCGAAGTAGCTGCCTTTGTAGCGGAACATGAATACGGAATCGATGATCCGGAGGTGCTGGATGCGATCCGCTATCATACTTCGGGAAGAGTCGGTATGACGCTGCTGGATAAGATTGTCTGTCTGGCGGATTATATGGAGCCTGGACGTAATTTTCCTGGTGTTGAGCGTATTCGCGAACTGGCCGAGCACAATCTGGAGCAGGCGCTGGTGGCCGGGTTTGATTCAACGATCTCTTTCTTAATCGAGAAGAAGAAGATCATTTTTCCGTTAACGGTATTGGCCCGCAATGATTTAGTTAGACAACTTGGTTATGATGATAAGTAGAAGTTGGGAATAAATATATGCAGGAGGTAGATTGAATGGCAGTATCACCTATGGAATTGATGAACGCAGCCTATGAGGCGGCGGATGATAAAAAAGCAATGAACATCGTTGTACTGGATCTGAATGAAATATCCTTGATCGCCGATTATTTCATTATTTGTCATGGTAACTCGGACACCCAGGTACAGGCAATTGCAACTGAGGTGCGTAAACGTGCCCAGGAACTCGGAGCTAATATTCGGGGGATAGAAGGAATGGATTCGGCACGCTGGGTTCTCATGGATCTTGGCGACGTCGTCGTACATGTCTTCCATCGCGATGAGCGGGAATATTACAATATCGAACGTCTTTGGTCCGATGCCAAGGTCGTGGAGAACCTATGAGTTTGATCGCAGGTACGATCTTAACGCATCCGATTGATCGGGAAGTGTCTCCTTTTGGCTATTTTCTAAAGGTCGGGGATCGGGATGTGCTGCTCCATTATTCGGAAATTACGCATCCGGTAGAACCGGGAGATATTGTTGATGTATTTCTGTTCTTTGATACGGAGGATCGGCTAGCAGCAACAATGAAACGTCCGATGCTGACGCTAGGCGAGCTGGCTCTTCTTGAAGTGGCCGATGTCCACCCGCGACTCGGTTGCTTCCTGGAGATGGGGCTTGGGCGTCAATTGTTGCTACCAATCCGTGAGCTACCAGAGATGCGTGAACTGCATCCGAAGGTGGGAGATCACGTCTACGTCATCATGGAACATGACAAGCAGGGTAGACTGAAGGCGAAGCTTGCTGGCGAGCAGGAGCTTGTTCCGCATGCATTCCATGCTCCAACCAGCTGGAACAATCAATGGCAGGAGGCTATCGTCTATAAGCCGCTGCAAATGGGCACCTTCGTCATCGTGGACGGTGGAGTGCTCGGATTCGGGGCGATCGGAATGATCCATTCCTCGGAGAGAGCCCGGCTGCTCCGTCTTGGGGAACGAGTTAAAGTTCGCGTAACACATGTGCGTGAGGACGGACGGGTCAATCTGTCCATGTCAGAACGCAAAGAGATTGGTCGTAATGAAGACTCGGAGAAAATTCTAGCCTATTTGGAAAGCCGGTCGACCGGAGGCATGCCTTATTCTGATTCGACTCCACCTGATTTGGTCAAGGAGAAATTCGGTATCAGCAAGGCTGCATTCAAACGAGCGCTTGGTAAGCTTATGAAGGAAGCCAAGGTAATCCAGAAAGAGAACTGGACTTATCTGAAGTCTGCGGAGCAAGATCAAGCCGATCAAGAATAGGAGTACATGTTCAGACCTCTAAGAGAGTCAGGTGGGAAGTATGGCTTCATACCGAAAATTTGCTTACGTATACGATGAATTGATGGCAGATATGCCTTACTCTGATTGGCTCTCGTTCGCGCACACGGCCTGGGAGCATCTTGGCAAGCCTGAGACGGTCGTCGATCTGGGCTGCGGGACGGGGAGCATGACGATTCCGCTGGTGAATTCGGGTCTGACTGTGACAGGCATTGATCTGTCTTCGGACATGCTGTCTGTCGCTAGACAGCGCATGGACATAACCCCACAAGGTGCTCGCCTCTATCAAGATGGCAGAGTAAATTGGGTGCAGCAGAATATGACGGAA
>DASYFA010000114.1:0-2577 GCA_036498705.1 Paenibacillus sp. | reverse complement strand
CGCATTATGTGTACACGTTACTTTTTGACGATACGGATATCTCGAGGGTTGGCGTGTCAGCAAATCCGCCTGGGTATGAAGATGTATGGATAGGAGCCATTTGTACGCTTCCTTCAGCTCAGGTAAGGCAGGCGAAGAGCGGCCACAGCTATTATTCGGATATTATTCAAGGCGAATACGGGGACTATTACTTATCTGTCGGTGTACCGCTCTATGATAAGACTGGACGAATGTTAGGTGCGTTGGGGATTGATATCGAAGCCAAAGATTTAGCGAATGTGAGCCATCAAGTGGTTCGCGGCAACTCGTTTATTTTTTTTATTGACATTATCTTTGCGCTAGCATTGTTAGCAGCGGTGTTTTTCTTATACAAGTGGTATAGAGTGCGTCTAAGCCGTAGCCTACAGGAAGCAGAAAATCTGTACACCTCGGAGTTGGGAAAAGTCGTGGATACGATCAAGTCTGGACGGCATGATCTGATGAACCATTTACAGGTGATTAGCGGGCTGATGCAAATCAAGATGTACGATAAAGCATGGGATTATCTCAAACAGCTTAGCGTGGATGTCAAGGTGATGGACTGGACATTAAGGATCAAGAACCCCATTCTTATGGTACTCTTCCAGAGCAAATGGGAGTTGGCCCAGACGAGGAACATCCAGATGGATTTCGACACGGATCAAGAGGATTACCGTCGCGTTGAATCGATGGACCTGGTCAAAATTTATGCTAATCTCTTGGATAACGCGATTGAAGCTTTAGATGGCTATGACGGCGATCAGCCGCGATGTATCCGTGTCACCTGCAAAACGGTGGGAGAGAAATATATATTTGCTGTAGAAAATCCTGCCTTGCTGACGGCTAAGGAGCAGAAGGCTTTTTTCCAACACGGTTATTCGACGAAAGATCAAGCCCATGCTGCACGAGGCAATGGACTGATGATTGTGAAGAAGACGGTCACGAAGTACAAAGGAGCGTTATTGTTCAAATACGAAGATGAGAAAGTTCTGATCCAAATCACGATATAGGCGTACCGAACCCGATGTCAAATTCATGAAATACCAAGAGGACAGCCCATATAACGGCTGTCCTTTTTAGTATTTATAAGAGCTGAAGAACAGACTCAAGCTTCTGCTGCCTCAGAATCGCCATTTTTGCAATCCGTGAGAATGGCGCTCTTATCTCCGTATTTATGCACGATATAATCATCGCCCCAGACGCAAAGACTGTTGATCAACGGGACAATGGATGTTCCGAACTCCGTAAGTGAATACTCTACTTTAGGTGGAACTTGGTTGTACATGGTCCGGAGTACAATGCCGTCTTCTTCTAGCTCGCGGAGCTGCTGCACGAGCATCTTCTGCGTAATGCTAGGCATGAGTCTTCGGAGTTGGCTGGTACGCTGGGGGACATGACTGAGATGGTGAAGAATGAGACATTTCCACTTCCCGCCGATAATGTCCATGGTTACTTCGATGGAACAACTATATTTTTTCACAAGCGCTACACCCCTTGATATATACAATTATCACTTTTTGGTAACTATGTCACTAAAAAGTACGTTATTACTTCATGGACTACTATGGTATATAATAGCGGTTATTCATTGATTTGACTAGTGAAGGTGAATGAATCTAGTTATAAGGAGGTTTGTTCTATGGCTTTAACGAACGAGCAGACAACAAAATCTCTGCAAGATATACGAATATCGGTGTTGGATTTAGCGCCTATTATAGAGGGCGGCACGCCAGCGGAGGCTTTTCAACGGACAAGGAGCTTGGCGCAGCATACGGAGGCATGGGGTTATCATCGGTACTGGCTGGCTGAGCACCACAATATCCCGGGTATTGCCAGCTCTGCGACATCCGTGTTGATGGGGTATGTAGCCGCGCATACAAGCAAGATTCGCGTAGGTTCAGGCGGTATCATGTTACCTAATCATGCGCCCTTGGTCATTGCGGAGCAATTCGGCACGCTGGAAACTTTATATCCAGGACGTATCGATCTTGGGTTGGGAAGAGCGCCAGGGAGTGACCAAGTCACGGCACGAGCGCTTCGACGCGATGTTAGAAGCGGGGAGGATTTTCCGGCTCTATTGCAGGAATTACGAACGTATTTCAATCCGGCGCTTGCCGGTCCTTCGGGATTCCGTCGAGTCCATGCCATTCCAGGCGAAGGCTTGAACATGCCGATCTGGCTTCTTGGATCCAGCGGGTTCAGCGCACAGCTAGCGGGAGAACTCGGTCTACCTTTTGCCTTCGCAGGGCAGTTCTCGCCAGGGTTCATTTTGCCGGCACTTTCGATGTATCGAGAATCCTTCAAGCCCTCTGAGGTATTGCAGGAGCCGTACGCGATGGTCGGATTGAACATCATTGCGGCAGATACGGATGAACAAGCCCGGAAATTAGCGACTTCACAGCAGCAGAATTTCTTGAATCTCGTGCGGGGTACGCCGGGGTTGTTGAAACCTCCTGTCGAGGATATGGATGTCATCTGGAATGAACGGGAGAAATACGCTGTCGATCAACAGTTGGGCTCCTCGATTGTCGGAGGCCCTGCATCTGTCAAGGAACAACT
>DASYFA010000113.1:0-3640 GCA_036498705.1 Paenibacillus sp. | reverse complement strand
TACCGAATATATTCAGATTGAACCTTTTTTGGCTAAGATGAAACGACGGATGGAGACTTTGTACCCAGAATTTACCTTCGAACTTTCCTTGAAGCAAAAGGGCTGTATGGTGAAAATTAGTCCGCTCCATCTGGAGCAAATCGTATTCATTGTGATCGATAATGCAGTCAAATATTCGGGTGAGAGCAAACTGATAACCATCACATCTCAGGCAAGACAGAACGATGTCTGTATATCGGTACAAGATCATGGCATAGGCATTCCGTCCGCAGAGCTGCAATATGTATTTAACCGCTTCTACCGTGTGGATAAGGCCCGTAACCGCGAGATCGAAGGAACCGGCCTCGGTCTGTCGATCGCCAAAAATCTCATTCAGCATTATCAAGGTGATATTACGATGACTAGTGTTGAAAATGAAGGCACAGAGGTTACACTTACGCTCCCGGCAGTCTCGCCGAAATAAAAAAGAGTGGTGTACATTAGACGATTCTCATGAATTTCTCATTTTGATGCTGTAAGGTGAACGTATTCAGCCGGTCAGGCTAACGAGAACCTTAGAAGGAGAATGAATATGAGTATCGGTCAAATCGACTATCAATTATTTCACTTTATCAACGAGTTAGGAAGCTCTGCTTCCTTTTTAAATCCGGTCATGCGTTTTTTCGCGGAGGACGCTTTTTATTTATTTCTAGTTGGATTATTGATTTATTGGTTTATTAGAAATGATAATCATCGAAGGATGGTATTGGAGTCGGTGTTATCAGTCTGTGTTGGTCTGGCTGTAAGCGGGGTGCTGGGCCATCTATTTTACCGTGACCGTCCCTTTGTCTCACATACAGTCATTCAATTGATTCAGCATGCGGCTAACGCTTCTTTTCCTAGTGATCATTCCATTGGCGCTTTTGCCATTGCCGCTTCCATTGCTATATACCGGAAGAAGGAAGGTTTCGCTTGGTTGATATTAGCGGCGCTTATTGCTTTCTCTAGAGTATGGACAGGCGTACATTATCCAACGGACATCCTTGCTGGCGCATTGATTGGAGTCATCGGATCGACCGCGGTCCATTGGTTCGTGAATCGCTCGCAATTTGTATCCAAATGGATCAATGCATGTCTCGAATTATATAATAAATGTGAACGGAAGATATTGAGACGGATTTAATATGAGGCATAGCCCTATTTCTTGCAATTTGGGAAAGGGGCTATGCTTTTTGCTTCAAATTTTATCCCTTCCAACCGACATAAATGAAAGACATAAGATCAACTCAAGGAGGGGTTATAAGAGATGGACAAAGAGAAGACAACAACTCGTCCACAATGGGAGAAGCTATTCAGAAACAAAGCGGGGATATTAACGATCGCTGCAGTTGCGGCTGCATTTATGACGATGGTTCTACCCGTTAACGCTGCTTATGCTAAGTATGACGTGAATGAGCACGTACTGCATCATTCACGTGCGGAAATCGTGCAGAAAATGAAGGATTACGCACCGGAGCATTCCGATGGAGAGTACTTATGGGAGGAAGCTTATGAAGAGAAGCCCAACATAAATTCTCCTTATTCTCCGGGAAAATTGAAGGAAGCATACATATGGGAAGGCATTAAGTCGGTGAATTTGGTACGTTATCTGGCCGGACTTCCGGATGATGTTGAGCCGGATTTTACGCTTGGGAATCAACAGCAGGCTGCGGCGCTGCTCAATGCCGTGAATGGTGAACTGAGCCACTATCCTTCCCAGCCGCAGGGAATGAGCAAGGATTTATTCAACCTTGGGGCCAATGGGACTAAGAGCAGCAACATCGCTTATGGCGCGGATAATTTCATGGAAGCTGTTATCGATCTTTATATGGCCGATTCGGGTGAAGGCAACATTGATAGGGTTGGACATCGCCGCTGGATTCTTAATCCGACGATGAAGAAGACGATGTTCGGCGCTGCAATAGGTCGTGCTGGAGCATACGAAGTGCCGTATTCTAATATGTACTCCTTCGATAAGTCTCGTGCATCCGGAGAAGTAGTCTATGAGTATATTGCCTGGCCGTCGGCTGGATCATTCCCGCTTGAGGTATGGCATGCGAAGGATCCGTGGTCGATTTCGTTAAACCCTGACGCTTACGATAATAAACGAACAAGTAGCATTAAAGTGACGATGACCCGGAAATCAGATGGACGCGTATGGAGCCTCGGGGCTGCAGATCAGGATAAGGGCGGTAAATACTTCACTGTTGATACAGCGAATTATGCGGTTCCTTTCTGCATTATTTTTCGTCCAGATTCATCAGTAGACTATAAGCCTGAGGAGCAGTTCCATATTGAAGTAACAGGGCTTTATAGCAAGGGCAGCGGCCAGCCGCAAAGTCTTGCTTATGATACACAATTCTTCAATGCGGAGCAGTATTCAGAACAGACCGATTCTGTTGAGGTTTCCGGACAGGTCAGTGCCTGGGCCGAGGAATACTATTTGAAGCTTAAAACAAGTGCTCTGTTGGATGGTGTTGCCGACAGCGGTCATTCGAGCCAGATAAGCCGACTGGAGTTCACCAATATAGCCTTTAATTTGTACAAGCTTCTGGCTGACTATGAAATGCAGGACATCAAGAGTCCGTTCAGCGATATCGATCAAGCGAAAATCTCTCATGCGGCGAAGCTTGGTATCATCCAAGGTACCTCAGCGGGTCAATTCGCTCCCAATAAGAAGCTGACCCGTCAGGAAGCGGTTGTCGTGCTGATGAATCTATACAAGAAGCTTGGCGGTGACACTACTGCATTGGCGAGTGCAAATTCTACCTTTACTGATGACGCTGACATCACCGTCTGGGCGAAGAAAGATGCGTATGCCGCTTATAACCTTGGATTGATTCAAGGAATGGGTAAGAATCAGTTCCGCCCGAAGGATAATCTGACGAAGGAACAGGCGTATGTCATGCTGGCGAAACTTTGGGATAATGTCATTACAAAGGACCATCGGAATTGATCCGATGGTTCTTCGTAATACAGTCATCTAAAGTGTGCTCAATTATTCATAATCGTAGCGAAAATCAGAAAAAGATATCTTGTAGCAGGTAGGCAACTGATATATCATAATCACTAGTTTGACTTATAGATAGAAATAGTTGGATAGCTGATGTTGTAATACATATTGGAGCGGAGAGATCAATTTTGACAACGAAAAAAACAGATCCAGCACATGCGACACGAAAAGATAGACAGATGTTGATCCTTCGTGGAATGAATTTTTGGCAGTATGCTATTCTAGCAGTGCTTGCGCCATTCTTACCATTGTATTTTGCAAACTTAGGATATTCTTCTTCTCAGATTGGCTTCCTTATGATGATCGGTCCGTTCGTAGCAAGCATGATTCAACCGTTCTGGGGATATTTGAGCGACCGTCTGCAGACCGTGAAGAAAATTATCTTTTGGCTTTGGATTCTAGCGATTATAGGCAGTGTACTATTGTTTAACTCTGGGGGCAGCTATACACTTACGCTCTGTTTCGTATTAGCTTTATACTTCTTCTATCAGCCTACTATGCCATTACTGGACAGTATTTCTGTTCAATCAGCGGCGCGAAGAGGGAGTTCTTATGGCTCGCTGCGCTTATTTGGCTCTATAGGCTATACAGTAATATCGTTGTCGGGGG
>DASYFA010000112.1:0-3566 GCA_036498705.1 Paenibacillus sp. | reverse complement strand
CATCTTCTTGCCTTCACTATCGCGAACAAGGCCGTGCATCAATACATGCTTAAACGGCATTTTTCCTGTGAACTCAAGCGAAGTAAAGATCATACGAGCTACCCAGAAATAAATAATATCATATCCAGTAACTAGTACGTCTGTCGGGAAGTAGCGTTTGAAATCCTCGCTCTCCTCATTCGGCCAACCTAGCGTAGAGAATGGCCACAATGCAGAGCTGAACCATGTATCAAGTACATCCTCATCCTGCTTGAGGTCATCCCGTCCCAACTTAGCGCGAGCTTCTTCCTCACTGCGAGCAACAACCATCTCTCCGGTCTCTTCACTATACCAGGCCGGAATACGGTGCCCCCACCATAACTGCCGGGAGATACACCAGTCGCGGACGTTCTCGATCCAGTGCAGGTAAGTCTTCTCGAACCGATCTGGAACGAACTCTACACCTTTGCCCGAGCTTTGCTCAGCGATCGCAGCATCAGCGAGCGGCTTCATTTTAACGAACCATTGGGTCGACAAATAAGGTTCTACAACAGCTCCGGTCCGTTCGCTGTGACCCACTTGATGCAAGTGATCCTCAATCTTAATCAATACACCCATATCCTGCAAATCTTTAACGATCTGCTTGCGACATTCACTGCGGTCCAGGCCCTTATACTTACCAGCAGCATCATTCATCTGGCCGCTCTCGTCCATCACGGTGATCTGCGGAAGCTCATGACGCAAGCCTACCTCGAAGTCATTTGGATCATGGGCAGGAGTGATCTTAACAGCGCCACTACCAAATTCCTTCTCTACATATTCATCGGCAATAATCGGAATTTCACGGTCTACAATTGGCAGAAGAAGCGATTTACCGATCAAATGGCTGTAGCGTTCATCCTTTGGATGAACAGCAACGGCTGTATCACCGAGCATCGTCTCTGGACGTGTGGTCGCTACAGTAATATATCCGTCACCATCCTTAAGCGGATATTGCAGATGATACAAATGTCCGTTAACTTCCTTGTACTCTACTTCAATATCGGACAAAGCCGTACGAGCAACCGGATCCCAGTTGATGATATATTTGCCTCTATAAATCAGGCCTTTTTCATACAACTTCACGAATACTTCGCGTACGGCCTGAGACAGACCCTCATCCAGCGTGAAGCGCTCGCGAGAATAGTCAAGAGACAGCCCCATTTTGGCCCATTGTTCATGGATCGTATTGGCATACTGCTCCTTCCAATCCCATACTTTCTCGAGGAACTTCTCACGGCCCAGATCATATCGGCTTATCCCTTGCTCACGCAGTTTCTGCTCCACTTTGGTCTGGGTAGCGATTCCCGCATGGTCAGAGCCTGGCAACCATAAAGCATCATAACCTTGCATCCGCTTGGTACGGATCAGAATATCCTGCAGCGTGAAGTCAAGCGCATGTCCGATATGCAGCATACCGGTTACGTTAGGCGGTGGAATTACAATGGTAAAAGGCTCGGCTTCTGGCCGCATGCCCGCTTTGAAGAACTCGTTCTCCATCCAGTAACGATACCATTTGTTCTCTGCTGCTTTCGGATCATACGTCGTTGGCATTTCTGCCGTTGTTTGTGGTGCTTGGTTTTCTGTCATTTTTGCTTCAACCTCCATTAACAATTCAGCATAGCCTAGGCGAACTCAGGCCAACAAATTCAAGAAGCCTGTATTTATTCGCGACGGCAGAAAACACAAAAAGCCCCTCGTCTCAAAGGACGAAAGGCTTTATCTTTCGCGGTACCACCTTTGTTTCGCAAGCTGCCGGAATTCACCAGGCACTTCAATTAAGCATAGCTATCGCTTGCGACACTTATACAGATAACGGCTGCTACCGGCCCGTTCTAATGGTGAGACCTCACCAGCTCAAACGGACGACTCCCGGGCGACTTCGGATAGTAGTATCCTGCGGAATCTTCCAGCGCTACAACTCCGCTCTCTGAAGGGCTCACTTCCTACTCTTCCCGTTCCAAGTCTTTTCATTAGTTTGTTCAGAAAATCCCATTTTGATAACTATGGGGATCTAAAAATACGAAAACCCTTGTAAATCTATATCATCATAACTTGGATGAGGCCGAGAGTCAATATGACAAACGCACATTTAGCCCACTTCCTAACTCGCACTATCAAAAAGGACCATCCTTATCGGGCCTAAATTGTCCTCTGGACAGCCCTCTGAATGGTCCTTCACTTCACTTAACCTAAATAGATGATTACGAATTAAGGTAAATATAACACTTGTCCTTCAGCTACATTATGCTCAGACAGACGGTTGTACAGTTGCAGTTCTCGCGTGCTGAGTTGGTAACGCTCTGCTATGTCGTCCAGCGTCTCTTCCCGTTGCACGATAACAAGGCGGACCTTACGGAACGGAGTTTGATCCTCGGTATTGCCCAGGAACAGGCTCTTCCAGCGAACTTCCTCTTCTTCTTCCTTATCCGGGATGACGACAGCTTCCTCGAAGTAATCTACACTAGCATCCTTATCTGGACGATTGTGTAACAGCTTGCTGATGCCAAAGCCTTCATCGCGACCCTTGCCATCCTGCTTCTTACTACCAAAGGCGACCTTCATCTCCTTCTTCTCTTCTTGAGCTGGGGCTACCTCTTCCTTCTCATGTTCATTACTTTCTTCAAAAACATCTATAGCTTCTTCCTCATCAGCGTCCGCAGTTACATTTACTGCTTCAGCCTCAACATAGTTGTCTGTCTCCAGAACGGCTTCCTTCTCATCCACTCGCTCGGAATAAGTATAGACTTGATCCTCATCTCCGGACCAAACCGCCGAAACCGGCTCCTCTGATTCTTCCCACTCCGCTGTCTCCAATGGACGTTCTTCATCATGCCCCTTGTCCGTCGTAAATGTCGGCGTCAACAAAGGAGCAGAGTCAAGCCACGATAACGCCTCTTCATTCTGTTCTTCGTGCTGCTCACGGGCTCCGAACTGCTCTGCAATTGAGAAGACTTCCTGTACAGCATACGAATGATCTTCTGAAACTTCAGGTACCTGATACGTGTAATCATTTTGCTGAGCCTGAACCGTCCTCTCTTCTTCTGCACCTAGAACGGGTTCATGTGCTGCAACATACTCCCTGTCCATCCATTCTTCTGCCTCCGAACGAATAGAGGCCGTCTCAATTCCCTGCAGAGAAAGAACTCCCGTAATATTCAAGCTACGAGCGCTAAGCAAATCAACGTCAAAATTTTCGATTTCAACCGTGATCTCCTCCAGCTTGTTAACCCGACTGAGCGGAATCGTAATCTCAACAGGGATCCAATGCTCCAGCTGCTGAGTCTCCCCCTCACCACGATAAAGGCCCGACAACAGTAAATGACCGCGCAGAGCCGCATATTCATCACCGGGATATACTTGGATTTTCGGGAAAAGTTCAATCTCCTCCAGTTCCTCGATACCGATCACATCTTCGGACAGATGGACGCGCTCGTAAATATCAAAACGCAGGCCGTAGGAATGATCTACCAAGAACACTACCTCCTTTTTTAGCAAATCTGAAAATGACCCACATCCCCATAAAGAGGTCGTTCAAAAAACCGACC
>DASYFA010000111.1:0-6035 GCA_036498705.1 Paenibacillus sp. | reverse complement strand
CATCCAACCTTCTCGGTGCTGAAAGTCTGACTTTTTGAACACATGCTATAAGCAATTCTGCTTTTTTTATAAAATACTGTATATGGCAGGTATACCTCTAATCGACAAAATCGTCAATTCAAAGTACCAATATTATACAATAAATTTTTAAATTTTTCCTATTCATCGAAAAATACCGGCGAGTATTAAATAGACCATTGACACGCTGTAATCGGTTGGTTACCTTGAATACAATACAGTTGATTTTCTTTCAGGTGGGATAGAACTACAGACGCAGTAAGGGAATTGAGATATCTGTAACCGTTAACATCGACCGCTGTAGTTGAATTGGCTAAGCGGGAACGAAGGAATAGATCTTGATGATAATTTATTAAGAGGAGGTAAGAAATTAACCAATGGATAATAGAGCTAAGACTGAGAGTGGTACCTCGGAGTTGGCACGAATCGGCGTATGGCTGGATCAGGAGGG
Source organism: Paenibacillus sp. (assembly GCA_036498705.1). Taxonomy (GTDB): domain Bacteria; phylum Bacillota; class Bacilli; order Paenibacillales; family Paenibacillaceae; genus Fontibacillus. The sequence continues at coordinate 5,566 of DASYFA010000111.1, read as the reverse complement.
AGTGGACCGTAGGCATCGGTATGGAGTCAATGTATTCCAAAAATATATTACCCAGATGATGGATCATTGCGGCTTCACGTACATAACACTCGATCAAGCGGACCAGATTCACCGCGGGACGGTTGATATTGTTATCGTGGCCGTAGCTAGTGAGCGGCAAGCGGATCATGATGTCCTCTGGAGCTTCATGGAGGAGGGCGGAACTGTCGTCTCTTTTGTCGGATTGACTGCATTATCTTCTAGACTAGGGTATACACCGATCAGAGAAATCCCGGTCGCTTACGCGGATTTGAAGACTCCATGGTATGAAGACGTTATGCTGCGCGGCTTCGATTATCGCCCTTGGGTTCGAAAAGATGCAGTGGAGTCCGGTCTTGTAAGTAAAGGCTACGGTTCGATCCGTTGTGGAAATCCTGACGGGGAAGCCTCAGGTGAGGTCCTCCAGAGTTTCTGTATTGGGGCGGGCCGATTGGAGCGCTGGGCGCTGGATATTTCAGCGACGATTGTTCGGCTGCAGCAGGGTAAATCGCCGATTGTAACCGATGGCCTTCCAGCACCGGACGGAACGGGTGCTGTAGATGAATGGATTCTCAAGGCCGACGATGATGTACAGCAGGACTGGGAGTATGATCGGTTGACGACTGAGACAGGAATGAAGTATTTTGCCCACCCGTATGCGGATTTATGGAAGCAGGCATTTGCGGGTCATTTGTTGCATGTTACCGCAGAACAGGGGCTCGTTCTGCCTTTTGTGGATTACTGGCCAGACGGGATTGAACAAATCGCGATGATTTCTCATGATAGCGACTTTAATATAGATGAATCGGCCGAGATCACCTTATCTATTTTGCGTGAGCATGATGTTCAGAGCACCTGGTGTATGATCGAGCCTGGTTATTCCGCTCATCTGTACGAGCTGATCAAGAAGGAAGGCCACGAGCTTGCCTTGCATTACAATGGATTGCCTATGGGTAATGGGCGTTGGGGAAGGGATGAGTTCGGCAGACAGCACGAATGGTTCAAATCCATTGCGGGGATGGATCATGCCATATCCAACAAGAATCACTACACTTGCTTCGAAGGATGGGGGGAACTGTTCGATTGGTGCGAGGAGAATCAGATCGCAGCAGATCAATCCCGAGGACCGAGCAAAAAGGGGAATATCGGCTTTCCGTTTGGAACCTGCCATCCGTACTTCCCGATAGCCTGGTCCGACCAGTATAACCGGATTTACAATGTGCTGGAGACGGCCTTCTTGACTCAGGATCTAAATCACGACGCTCTGGCCGATAGCAGTGTGCTCGTTCCGTTCCTGGAGGGGGTAAGAAGGGTACACGGAGTTGCTCATTTCTTATTTCATCCGCTGCATATTTTGAAGCAACTGCCTGTTCGCGAAGCACTTCATGAAGTCATAGTTGAGGCGAAGAAGCAGGGCTTCGTATTCTGGACCGGTCAGCAAATTAACGATTGGGTGAGAGCCAAGCGCCAGATAACGATACATGAATTGCGGGGGAACGGCCAGGTCGAATATAATAACCCGGGTCAGGCTAACCAAGCGATTGCCTGGGTTCCCCTACTGTCCGATGAGCAGATGGATGATGGAGAGGTGCAAAGCAAGTTTGGAATACAGTGTAGGAAGCAAGTATTCACTAGTAATAAATGAGCTGAGCTGAAGTTTGATAATATCTTAACTGGCCACAGCATGATAAGTTCCCAAGGGTCTTTATTTTGTTCCCAATAATTCGAATTACATTCGGAATAGAGCAGGACACAAATAACCCCCATCGGTCAAATTAAATACCGATGGGGGTTATTCATATAGAGTGATTATTCACAATGTACTAGATTTTCCTGTGTGATCCGAGTACCTGCTTTTCCTTCCAAAGCCAGATCGGCTTGATCTAGTGAACAGATGATAGCTGTTCCGCCATTCTCGGTAAAGCGGATTGCGGATTCCATTTTAGGCCCCATGCTTCCAGCACTGAACTGGCCTTCGGCTGCGTACTGCTGGGCTTCCGTAAGTAAGATCGTTCCCAATGACTTCTGCTCTGGCTTGCCATAATTCACGAATACGTTCTGGACATCTGTAAGAATCATAAAGACATCGGCATTGACGTCCAGGGCAAGCTGGTATCCGCTGCGGTCTTTATCGACAACCGCTTCTACTCCAGACAAGGTTCCATCCGCTTGCCGGCATACAGGAATTCCTCCGCCGCCTGCGGCAATGACAATGGCCTGACTGTCGGTCAGAGACTTGATCATATCCGCGCCGATAATCGATTTCGGCATCGGAGAGGGAACGACACGGCGCCAGCCTCGGCCCGCATCTTCTTTGACGATCCATCCCTTCTCAGCTGCTAGCCGCCGGGCTTCATCCTCTTGATAGAACACACCAATCGGCTTAACCGGATTAAGGAAGGCGGGGTCATCCTTAGAGACTTCTGTTAGAGTTAACAGGCTGACTACAGCGTTGTCCAGCCCACGCTTTTGCAGCGCGTTCTTCAGACTTTGATCCATCATATATCCGATGAAGCCTTGGGATTCTGCACTACACACATCGAGCGGGAACGGTGGAACCACTTCCTTGGCTTCCTCCTGCTGACGCAATATATTGCCCACTTGAGGGCCGTTGCCGTGAGTGATGATAACTTCATAGCCCTGCTGTACAATACGGGCGATAATCTCACAACATTGACGTACATTTTCTATTTGATTCTCATAGGTGGCTTGCTGCTTAGGCTGAAGAATAGCGTTACCGCCAAGCGCAATTACGACTTTCTGTGCCAAATGGGGTTCCTCCTTATGATCAGCATACCAAGCAGTATGCCGAATGCTGTATCCAGACCTGAGCTACGACCAACACACAGCAGCTCATGGGTCCGCTTTATTAATTCCTCGCGATCTTCTAAGGTAAGGCCGTTCAACACATTTGATATCACGGAGCTAAATTGCCCTCGTAGTCCATATCTTAGGTATTCCAGGCTAATATCTGTGGTCAAGGCCTCCCGTTCTATCAATTCAGATAGATGGAGGCGGAACTTATCCGTGAATATTCCCGCCACTGTATCCACCGCGAGCATTCCAGAGAGCATGTCATCTCCAGTTGGGGTCAGGCCATTGCCGCGGCCAATCCAGTATCTGAGTGTCTCATCGATATGGGGCAAGCATTCGCTCTGTGCTGCGTCCATCAGCTGTATAACTTTATGTTCATGCTCTGAATAGGATGATTCAACTTCGCTGATGAAGCATTCGATGAAATGGCTTACTAGAATGCCTGTGCCGGTAGATTCATTATTCGTACATAATTCCAAGGCAAAGGCGTCCAGACCAAGAAGCAGATCTTCTGCGCTGGCTTTCATAGATGTTATCTGACAATCATGAGCCTGGCTAGAGTCCAGCTTAATACAAAATGAGGAGAAGAGGAGGACGGATGCATCTCTGTCATAGAGGACCGTCTCTTCCATACTAAGCAAGGAAATAAGCCATGGTACCAGATCATCTTCCAAATGGATGCCGAAGGGAAGCTCTCCGTTCTTTCGACTGCCGATGAAGATAAGTCCGCTTCCGCATCGGATATTCCAGCCATTTTTAAATATACTGTGTACATAACACGGCCCATCATTCGCTTGAAGGAGAGGGGGGACAGCTAAACTGTACGCCCCGCTCACTTGTACGAAATGCTTCATGCTGCTCCCCTCCTATGCGTTACTGTACTAGATAAGTCCCAACTTTTGAGCATAAGCCTCAAGGGCTTTCTCGAAGCAAGCCAGAGGCGCGCGGACGGTACCTGCCCCGATCTGACCAACTCCAGGCTCTTTGTGGGCGATCCCGGTATTAATGACAGGCGTGATTCCCGTCTCAACTACTTTTCTGGCATCAATCCCGAGGCATGTTCCCTGGAAGTTCCAGGTTGGAATTGCGAAGTTCGGGTTGCGATCGATACAGATCTCCGTCATTTCGTTGCTGGTTGCTAGTGCATCATCGAATCCACCTGCACCAACAAATCTCGTTACACCCGGCGCGGCTACCATTGCCATACCGCCAACGCCAAATGCTTCAGTAATGGCGCTATCGCCGATATCTGGGTTAGCCATCTCCTGGGAGTAGCCTGTGAAGAATAAGCCTTGTGGAGTATTTACAGGCGCGGTGAACCATTCGTCGCCCATGCCACTGATGCGGATACCGAAGTTCTGCCCATTTCGGGACATCGCTGTTACTACGGTACCGTACTCAATTGTTCTGGCTGCATCGAGTACTGCTTTTGATGTGGCCATGGCAATATTCAGGAAGAACTGATCGGTATCAGCCAAGAATTCAACAACTGCGGATTTTTCTTGCTCAGACAAATCTGTCCGCAGAATGTAAGGAGTAATCTCTTTCAAAAATACGAGCGAAGCGGCGATATTCCGTTGATGGAATTCGTCTCCCATCGTGATTGCCTTTGCGATCATTACATTAATATTCAGTCCATTATCGGTGAGAGATAACGCTTTGGAAAGGGCAGGAGCGAGTACATCCCGCATCCATTTCAGACGATTGATCACTTCATCGGAATAAGCACCGAAGCGCAGTACTTTACCGATTCCTTCATTCATCGTACAGTAAGCGCGGTTACCGTCCGTGCGGTTCTCGACGACCAGTACCGGCATATTAGCGGAGGTAATCCCGCCCATCGGTCCAACAGCCTTCACGTGATGGCATGGAATGAAGCTGATCTCACCTTGCTTCAGAAGAGTCATCGCTTGCTGTTCATCCTCGGCCCAGCCTTCGAATAGGCAGGCTCCGACACAAGCCCCTTGCATCGGGCCGGTCATATCCTCGAACTGAATCGGCGGTCCTGCGTGCAGGAGTACCCGTCCGTTCAGCTGATCTACTACGGATTTAGCGGGTACTACATCTACCAGAAAAGGGGCGCCGGCTACAATTTTTTGAATAACCGCTTGATTCGCTTCATCGATTGTTTTATAAGGTCCGTACATGCTGCATCCTCCTAATTGTGTATTTCGAATTGTGTGATTTCATTTATTTGAGAAGGCTCAATATTTTGCGCATTCTTTCATTGCCTCCGGCGATCGGCCGCCAGTCGTACTGCACGGTCTGTCCTCCGTAGCTATTTATCGTATTCGCAAATTTCTTAAGTCCGATATTGACGACTTTCGGTTTACTGCTAAGCAATTCAACAATAGCTTCTGAAACCTGGAAATCGGCTTGCTTCTTCTCATTGGCTTTTGAGAACGTCTTGTTATTATCTTGCAGCAAGATACCCATCATGGCGAGAGCGGTTCGAACCGCTCGATTGTTGCTGTCCTTAACAATGACCCCAGCCTGCTCCAGCTTAGCCTTCTGCTCCTGATAATTCTGCGGATCTTGCGCCGTTCCGCATACAGCGGCTACGAAATACAGATTCTTGCCTTTCGCTGCGGCTTCACTTCTGGTGCTCTCAATGACAGGAAGCAGGGCTCCGGCCATATCATCATGGGAACCATATCCCAGTACGATATCGAGAAGGATGATGGCCGTGGATTCATCCTTGGCAGCTTGCTTAATATATTGAATTCTTGTCTCT
>DASYFA010000110.1:0-4777 GCA_036498705.1 Paenibacillus sp. | reverse complement strand
ATAATTTAACTAAATTAGTACAATATAAAAAGAAAGCGCTTAAGTTATGTCATATATTACCTGAACCTCATCTCATAATTAAAACGTTTGCACTATTGATTTATGCTGCATTATCTTGATTTATCTATATTTATCTCTATTTTTCTATGTATTTCTCTGAAAATGGTTTTTTTTATTTTTTTGCATTTATTTTCGAAAAATCGGTTAACTGCATCTTTGTTACGCTCACTTTTCAGGGCTATCTATTTACTTTCGATGTTGTTTCGATTAAGATTACTGTGTAAAGCAAACGGTTCCACAAAGGAGAGTTTTCAATGGCCGTTACTATAAAGGACGTCGCCAAAAAAGCAGGAGTATCGCCCTCCACCGTGTCCCGGGTGCTATCCAATCATCCTAGAATAAGCGCAGAAACTTCAAGAAAAGTTAAGGAAATCATGGACCAGCTCGGATACCATCCGAATATAATGGCCAAGAGCCTCGTATCCAAGACAACGAACAGCATTTGTATTATGCTGCCGAAATCTGCCGAAGAGCTATTTTCTAACTTTTTTTTCATGGAGCTAATCCGCGGAATTGTTACTCAGGCTAATCGTCAAGGCTTTGACGTACTGCTCAGTTCCGGGGCTAATGAGAAAGAAGAAGTGGAATGCGTATCAAGGCTATTGAATGGGCATCGGGTAGATGGAGTAATCTTGCTCTATTCACGAATTAACGACCCTGTGATTGACTTTCTTCATAAGAACAATCACAACTTCGTCCTGATCGGACGCAGTGAGCAGTATCCCGATATACTGTCGGTCGATAACGATAATGTGCAGGCATCCTACGATGCCACGAAGCATTTAATTTCGCTCGGACATAAACGAATTGGCTTCGTCAGTGGACCACCTGAACTCGTCGTTTCCAAGGATAGATTGAAAGGATATTTACAAGCTTTGAATGATGCTGGCCTAGAGACGAAACCGGAATGGATCGTTGAAGGGGAATTTCTACAGGAAAGCGGCTATCGGGCGATTTCCTTCTTCATGAATCTTCCCGATCGCCCTACAGCGATCGTTCTGATTGATGATGTTGTCTCCTTCGGTGTATTGCGTGGACTGTACGAGCTTAATTACAAAGTTCCTGAGGACTTATGTCTGGTGAGCTTCAACAATATCCCGCTCGCAGAGATGTCTACACCACCACTCAGCAGCGTTGATATCGGAATTTACAATATGGGATATACTGCTTCAGGACAGCTCATACAAGCTATTCAGAATAATAGGGGCGACAAGACCGTTCCAGGAAGATACATTATCCCGCATCGTTTGGTAGTTCGTGAGTCTTCTATCTTCTCAGTCCCAAAAGATTAATTCATCTGGTAACCGGAACAACTACCGACTTCGTTTATCGCTGATAATTTCAGCTAATATCTTGCAAAAAATAATGGAAGCTTACCGCTTCTTTTATTTTTAACTTTTTGTTCAAACGTTTGCGCTATAAAGGAGGAGTAATAATGACCCACATTCAAGCATGTCTGTTTGACCTTGATGGCGTTCTGGTAGACACCGCCAAATACCACTATTTAGCCTGGAAACGGCTAGCCAATGAGCTAGGCTTCGATTTTACAGAGCAGGATAACGAGAGATTAAAAGGCGTTAGCCGTATGGCCTCGCTCGACATTTTACTAAGTATTGGGAATCTCATATTAAATGAAACTAAGAAGCAGGAACTGGCTGCACGCAAGAACGACTGGTATGTTGAATCGATATCCCGGATGGATCATACAGAAATCCTGCCAGGAGCGCTGGAGTTTCTGCAAGCCTGCAGGGAGAACGAACTTAAAACCGCCCTGGGTTCAGCCAGTAAAAATGCGATGACCATCCTGAACAATACAGGACTGACCCCCTATTTCGATGCCATTATCGATGGCACACGTACCTCAAATGCTAAACCTGACCCTGAAGTGTTCATGCTTGGTGCCCAAGAGCTTGGCATATCCCCGGAACGGTGCGTTGTCTTCGAAGACGCTGAAGCCGGGATTGAAGCGGCGCGCCGGGCCAGTATGAGCTGTATCGGTATCGGATCACCGACGACGCTTAATCAAGCAGATTTCGTAATCGCTTCCCTGGCTGATATGACCGTAGAACGTCTGAAGCAGCTTGAACAAGCTTAAGAAATCGTCAGGATCCAGCGTTAGCAATAGAGATTAATGATGTGAATGTATAGCTTCGTTCACCACTATTAAACATATAATGACTGTGATAAAAAGGAGAAGATCACCGTGAAACAATATTTGAAGTTAGATGAATGGTCCATCATTGAAGAGTCCTTCGATCCGCAAAACCATGAGATATCCGAAAGTATCTTCAGCATCGGCAACGGATATATGGGACAGCGGGCCAATTTCGAAGAGCAGTACAGCGGTGCAAGCCTGCAGGGCAGTTACATGGCAGGAGTATACTACCCTGACAAAACCCGTGTAGGCTGGTGGAAGAACGGATATCCTGAGTATTTTGCCAAGGTGCTAAACAGTACGAACTGGATCGGTATTGATGTCACGATCGATGGCACCGCGCTTGATCTAGCAGAATGTGAAGTCAAGGACTTCGTGCGCGAGCTAAATATGAAGGAAGGCTATTTGTCCCGCCGTTTCACCGCTGTGATGAAGGATGGCAAAGAGGTCGCTGTGGACACGATCCGCTTCGTCAGTGTTAAGCGCCATGAGATCGGAGCGATCCGTTATACGGTAACGCCGCTCAATTTTGCCGGAACAATCGCGCTGAATCCTTATCTGGACGGTGATGTACAGAATAAGGACTCCAACTATGAGGAGAAATTCTGGCTGGAGGTGGAGAAATCCGCGGCTCCTGAGCTTTACTATCTGACGGTGAAGACGAAGAAGCTGGACTTCCATGCGACTTCGGTGATGTCTTTTGATGTATTTAAGAATAGCTCCAAGCTGGATATCCAGCCTACCGTAAGTGAGAAGGAAAAATACGTGGCCGGCGAAGTTAGCGTTGAGGCACAAGCTAATGAGACTGTTACCTTGTTCAAATACGTAGCTAATGTTACATCCCGCGACCATGGGCTCGGCGAATTGATCGAAGCTGGCACAAGCCTGCTCACTGAAGCGAAGCAAGCCGGTTTTGATACCTTGCTCAGCGAACAGGCTGCTGGATGGGCTGATAAATGGAGAGACAGCGATATTATCATCGAGGGTGATGTCTCTGCACAGCAGGCAATCCGCTTTAATATTTTCCAATTAAATCAGACCTATAGCGGTGAGGATGACCGCCTCAACATTGGCCCGAAAGGCTTCACTGGCGAGAAATACGGCGGAAGCACTTATTGGGATACAGAAGCGTACTGCATTCCTTTCTACCTTAGCACCGCGGATTCCCATATTGCCCGCAATCTCTTGATCTATCGCTATAAGCATTTGGAGAAGGCCAAGGAGAATGCGAAGAAGCTTGGCTTCACCAAAGGCGCCCTCTATCCGATGGTAACGATGAACGGTGAGGAGTGCCATAACGAATGGGAGATTACTTTTGAGGAAATTCACCGTAACGGTGCGATTGCCTATGCAATCTATAACTACGTGAACTATACCGGGGACTTTGCATATCTGGGCCAATATGGACTTGAAGTGCTGGCTGAGATCTCCCGCTTCTGGGAGCAACGCGTGAACTTCTCCAAGGCCAAGAACAAATATGTTATGCTCGGCGTTACTGGACCGAACGAATACGAGAACAACGTCAACAACAACTGGTATACGAACCGAATTGCTTCCTGGACGCTCGAATACACGCTGGAGGTACTTGAATATCTGAAGGCTAACGAGCCAGACAGATACGAGGCTCTGATCGCCAACCTCGATTTGCAGGAAGAAGAGACGAAGCAATGGCAGCATATCGTCGACAATATGTATTATCCATACGATGAAGAGCGCAGCGTATTCCTGCAGCAGGACGGCTTCCTGGACAAAGAACTGATTGCTGTGAAAGATCTTCCTGCTGGTAATCTGCCGATCAACCAGAACTGGTCTTGGGACCGCATTCTGCGTTCCTGCTTCATCAAGCAGGCTGATGTACTTCAGGGCTTGTATTTCCTTGGCGACCGCTATGATCTTGATACGAAAAAGCGCAACTTTGATTTCTACGAGCCAATGACGGTGCATGAGTCCTCCCTGTCCCCTTGCGTGCATTCCATTATTGCCTGCGAGCTCGGTTATCAGGAGAAAGCCTATGAGATGTATCTGCGGACAGCCAGACTCGATCTGGATAATTACAACAACGATACCGAGGACGGCTGTCATACAACCAGTATGGCGGGTACCTGGATGTCCATCGTACAGGGCTTCGGCGGACTACGTGTCGTAGACGGCGAATTGGTTCTGCGTCCTTTTGTGCCATCCCATTGGGACAATTTCTCATTCAAGGTTATGTTCCGCGATTCTCGTCTGAAGGTGAACGTAACTGGAGACATCATTCATGTCATTAATGAGACGGATACACCTGCGGCAATCTGCGTTTATGACACGAGCTATACCGTGGACGGACATGGCGAGATCAAGCATCAGAACTCTTCCGCAAAATAAAAAAATATATATAGTTCAACATAGGGCAACAAACACAAAAAAGGCCTGCCTGAATCTTTGGATGAACTGCTCCCCGTCAAGTAGACAGTAGAAAAAATAAAAGTCAATTAAGCGGCCTTCGTCCTGAACTCCATGGGACTGAGGCCGTTTAGCTTTGCTTGTAGCCGTTCGTAATTGTAAAATTGAATATAGTCATCA
>DASYFA010000109.1:0-3326 GCA_036498705.1 Paenibacillus sp. | reverse complement strand
GGCGATTGGCGGTGTAACAGGCAAACTCATTGGTGGAGGCATTCCGCTGCTGCCAACGATGTTTACGGTGCTCGGCAGTGTTCTTGGCGCTCCAATCGGCACTCGGGTCAGTCGTCACTTGAATGTGAAGTACCTTCGGGTTGGCTTAGCCGTACTGATCGCTGCGACCGCCATAAAAATCTGGTGGGGCATCATTGCATGAATGGGGTAAATCATGAGGTAAGGCTGGACACCCAGCAGTTAAAAATCAATTGCTGGGACCAGTACGTATCGCTATAATGTGGTGTGTTGACATGCAATTATACATAAATTTGGATCGAGGGACGCTAACATGCACTCCAGGGCTAAATCATCTGTCTCATATGAAATACTCTATATAATCGGCATCATAGCGATATCATTTTCTTCTATTTTTGTGCGCTGGTCTAACGCTGAGGTATCTATTATCGCGATGTACAGATTATATCTTACAAATCTGATTATGCTTCCTCTGTTATGGAAGTATCGTAAAGAAATGCTTCAGCTAACCTCCAGACAATGGCTTATGCTGATCTCGTCGGGACTCATGCTGGGGCTACATTTCCTCCTGTGGATGGGCTCCCTGCAGTTAACAACCGTAGCAAGCTCGACGGTAATATTAACTTTAGAGCCGATTATAGTTATGTTCGGGTCGTTCTTTCTGTTCGGTGCCCGGATCAACCGGGCTATGCTCATCGGTCTGGGTCTCGCCCTTACCGGCTCACTTGCGATTGGCATTGGAGATTTCCAGCTATCACAGGAAGCAATTCGAGGAGATATTCTGTCCCTACTTGGGACAGTCGCGGTAGCAGTGCATATGTTGATCGGCAAGCATTTGCTTAAGAACTTGAGCGCCTATGTTTATAATTTCTGGGTTTTCGCGATCGCAGCAACTTTTCTAGCGGGGTATAATCTAGTTCGTCATATTCCTTTTACCGGATATGCGCCGAGAGAGTGGGGGATTTTCCTGCTTCTGGCTGTAGTACCGACGCTATTCGGCCATTATTTATTCAACTGGCTGATGAAGTATATTAGCGCGGCTGCCGTATCCATGGCTGTACTAGGGGAGCCGGTCTTTGCTTCTTTACTGGCCTGGCTGCTGTTAAAAGAGGCACTCAGTTCCCTCCAATTATGGGCCGGAGCCATTATCTTATTCGGTGTAGCGATATTTATCCGCTACGGTAAAGACGCGCCTGCGGACCAAGTCAGTCAAGAGAATGTCATTCAAGGATAGTAATTCATCAGCGCCCTTCCGGGCTCACTCTTAAATTGCTCTGGGCATATGATAGGGTGAGATTAATTCCAGGAAGGGTGATGTCATGAAATTGGCCAAATTTGTTGATCCACTTCCGATTCCGAAGGCGATTAAGCCGGATTACAGATAAATTAAGCATCGATTTACTTCAAATCATCTCTTTTTTAATTCAAAAAACTCGCTCTCCACACGCGAATGATACGTGAGATCGCTAACGCTGGATTGGGTAATAATCTTATCCTCGGTAAAGCGGATGATGGTCGCCCCACTCTCAACCATATGACTATTGTGAAATACGCGAATCCGCAGCTGACGGTCCTGCGCATCTTGGAAATCCTGATCTGTTGTAAGACGTCTATTAATCGGCATAATGTCCGTCCTCCTTCTTCTTTCCTTATATACACTTGTCTTTGACACTTGAAATAGCATAGCAACGAACCCACGCAATTGTCCAGTCCGGAGAAATTATAGGAAGTCCCTCTATATTAATATTAAAGAGCCCAGTCCATTATATAGGTCATTTCCATACAATATAGCAGCCTATACAAGTTGAACTAATTTTAGTTCGGATAAAGGTAGCCGGGTGAAATATTCTTCCGATCGCTGTTGTTCACTCTCTTGCCTATTCTTGCTCTTCAGTTCAACCTCTATAGAACTTATCTGCTCTTGCTATTAAGGGAGATGATGATGTTATGTTGAAGGAAAGGGGCAGACAGCGGAGACCTGTTCTTGCCCCAACAGGAGAAGTATTGCAACGGATTGCCCGGCAGATGTTGCCATTCTACAAAGCGGTGGCTTGCAATCAAAAATATGCTGCGCTCTGGAGTAAGGCTATTGTCGCGGGTGATCTTGATTCAATGACTAAACTGCTGTGTAGGGTATCCCCTGTGTTAGGTAAGCAGGGGCTCGGGACAAATGCGATCGGATATTTTATTTCTTTTACGATTCACAAGTCAAGCTACTCGAATGGTGTAACGATTCCACCAGGTGCGGTGCGATTCAAGTTCGAGACGAGGGTACATCAGGCCATGTCACGGACGCTCTTGCCTCTTTACCAGAAGCTGGCTTGTCAGCGTTCGTTCGCAGAGCGACTTGCTCGTGCTATTCGCAGTCATAATGAGCCGTTAGCAACTGCACTTATCCGCAGCATGGTTAGATCCGCCGCATTGAAGTCAGTCCACCTCGATGATACTGGCTTTATTTTGATTTTCAAGTTTCCTTTCAGCAAATTCCGGTACCAAAGTTTATTGTTTCGTGAATTCGAGTCGTAAACGTCGGCCAGAATAGCAGATTAGAGCGATTTATCAGAATCTTAAGCGGACTCTTACGTGGGCGTAGGAGTCCGTTTTGTAATTGGAAATAAGCTCGAAATCATCATAAGTCCAGGCCAAGCTCCTAATTCGCTCATACATTATAGTAATTTTACGGAAATAAGCAGATTTATAGATAATGACAGGAGGGAGCAGCCATGCAAGTGATTAAAATGAATTTGAATGCACAGAGCACTGTCAGTGGAGATGTTACCGTTACTACAGCTACAAATACGGTACCTATCATCCATCGCTATACCGCAAGCATTGTTCTGGGGAATATTATCGGCAGCACGACAGTTGTTCAGGCGACGAGCTTCATCGGTGATGCAGGAAGCGCTGTTCCTGCGAACGGGCTCGTTGTTCCGTCTACGAACGGCTATTTCAATTTATATGTGAACGGTGTTCTTCAGCGAGGCGGGTTGAGCACCCTGTCTGCGGCAAACTTAACGATCAATAGTGCATTGGTGGTCGGTGCTAGCGTCGTTGTCGAGGTTGTTATCCTGAATTCCACTTCAACCTCGAATTCCACGAACGGATTGTCCGTATCTACTTCTATCTATTATTAAATAGGAAATGAGAATTTATATTCAGGCAGGATGAGATGCTATAATAAGGGGAAGAAGGGAGTGCATCTTTTACAATATGAAAACGTTGGTATTAGCGGAGAAGCCGTCTGTTGCGCGTGAGATCGCGCGGGTGATGGGCAGCCGAGAGAAGCATAAGAGTTATTTTGAAGGAAG
>DASYFA010000108.1:0-3277 GCA_036498705.1 Paenibacillus sp. | reverse complement strand
GGCATTCAATTAGAGGGGAAGATGTTGTTCTCCCCACATCTTAGAGCGGTCCCTTGGAATGATATCGTCGCTTACGGTGAAGATGCCGTAATGATTCGCAATCAACAGGCTATCCAGGTTTGGGGTGCCGAGAATATACAGCTTACCTTCTTATCAGGTAGCGGCAGAATTAAAGAACTGCCCATCCTTACGGCAGACGGTTCGATGATAGGTTGTGTTAGCGATGTTTATTTTGACCGGGAAATGGGAAATACAATTACTGGTATTGAAATTAGTGATGGCTTCTTATCCGATCTAATCGAGGGTCGTAAGAAGTTTCCTTATATTCCGGAAATGACGAAGGGGGAACATGCGATCATGGTCCCTGCAAACAGTGAGCAAAAACTTCTGGAGAACGATGAATTCAGTTAACGTATAGGATAGGTGATGTGGAATGATGATGAAATGTCCAAACTGCAGCTCCAAAGATATTGGTAAGATCGGTTCGCACCAATATTATTGCTGGGGCTGCTTTATCGAATTAACCGTGAACGGGGATAAGATGTCGGTCTATCAAGTAGAAGAAGATGGAACCCTTAGTTCCCTAGATGATTTGTTCTTTGGCGATGAATCCATGCAGGATTTCTCGCAAGTACATCTCTCTTAATAAACTAAATTTTGTCTGTCACGAAGCCCTTCTCCCATGTTCGGGGGAAGGGCTTTTTGCGTGTCTGCGGTTATTTTTCCAAGCCTTCGCATATACTTTCCATAGCTGGTCCATATGCAGGGAGGAATGTGAGAACATGGAGCCGTTCCTAAAGAGCAAGCTGTTCCGTTATGGAGTCTGGCTGCTGCTGGGGCTCATTATATTATATTTTATTTGGCAGCTTCGCCCGATGTTTGCTGTCATTTACGGATTCCTGAAAGCGATCTTTGCCCCGTTCGTGATCGCCATGATTATATCCTATGTTCTAAATCCGATTGTGAAAATGCTTGGAGGACGCAAAGTTCCACGTACAATTGCCGTGCTGCTGATATATGCGGTGTTCCTGACCAGTCTATCCGTCATTTTGATGAATATCATTCCTATGTTTGTGGAGCAGCTTGAGGAATTGGGAGAACATTTGCCGCAGTTTACAATGCATACTCAACAATTTATGAACCGCTTCGATAACGGTATTTTTCCGGGAAGCTTCCGAATGGGAATGAACAATTGGTTATTTCAGGTCGAACAGCGAATGGCCACGACAATATCCGATTTTCTGAACAATATAGGCACGACAATCAACATCGTCTTTAATGCGTTCATTATTCCTTTCCTCATCTTCTATATCCTGAAAGACTTTGATACCTTCGAGCGTATGATTCTGCAGTACCTTCCCCGAACACATCGCAAATCGATCGTCTCACTGCTGAAGGAAATTGATGAGGCGTTAGGGAACTATATTCGCGGACAACTGCTTGTCTGCGTCATTATCGGTGTACTGGCTTATATCGGCTATATGATTATCGGCATGCCGTTTGCGCTCTTGTTGGCGGGCGTCGTTGCTGTATGCAATATTATTCCGTATCTAGGCCCTTTTCTGGGAGCTGCACCGGCCATGCTGATGGCTTTGACAATTTCGTGGAAAATGGTTCTGTTCGTCCTGCTTGTTAACATGCTGTGCCAGACGATCGAGAGTAATATTATCTCACCACAGGTGGTGGGCCGAACGCTACATCTTCACCCGATGCTGATTATCTTCGCTCTACTGGTAGGTGGTGAGATCGCTGGCGTTCCCGGACTGATCGTCGCGGTCCCGATGTTTGCAGTAGGTAAGGTCATCTTACAGCATTTCTATGCTTATTATGTACGCCGGAAAACGGTATAGAGCGAATCTTAGCTGCCGTATTCCTCATATACGTAATATTGGTACTTAAACCCTCCTTGGCTTGGAATGGCCCTGGAGGGTTGTTTTTTGTATCCAGGTATGATATATTTGCAATGTGAAATGTGGTAACGGTACCACATTAGAAAAAAAGATAAAAATAGCTAATTATATTGGCAATATATTGTTATATGATGTCGGTATGGTACCGATACCATTTTTCGGGTGGAGAGTGATTGTCATAGCAACGATTCGTGATGTAGCGAAGCTGGCCGGTGTATCTGTGTCGACCATTTCGCGGTATTTGAATAAAAGCGGCTACGTCAATGTGGAGACAGAGCGCTCGATCAAGGCCGCAATAGAGAAGCTGGATTATGCACCTAATCAGGTCGCACGCGGCCTCGCCGGTAAGAAGACCAATACGATCGCACTTATCCTTCCGGATATTTCGAACTTGTTCTTCTCGGATTTGGCTCGTGCGGTCGAGGATGTTGCAGCAACCTATGGTTATACCGTCATTCTGGGGAATTCAGATGATCAGGCGGACAAGGAAAAGAGATACATTGAGACGCTTAAGAAGAAATATATCGACGGCTTCATTTTCGCTTCGCAGACTTTCAGTACTGAAGAAGCGGAAATGCTGACCAAGCTCGGGATTCCATTTGTTTGTCTGGACCGGGGTCCCTCTAAAGAGAATGCAAGCGTCGTAAGATCGAAGAACAAGGAAGGGGCCAAGCTGGCCGTGCAGCATTTGCTTGATATCGGCTGCCGCAAGATCGCCCACATCTACGGACCGCAGCAGTTGATCACTGCCAAGGATCGTCTAATCGGGTTCGAAGAGTCGGTTCATCATTCGCCATGGTTCACGCCTACGCTACTTGAGGCAGGCGACTTCAGGATTCACGGCGGTATCAGTGCAACGGAGCGGCTTCTTGAGCGCCATCCGGATATCGACGGCATCTTTGCTGGGAATGACTTGATGGCGATCGGCGCTTTGAAAGCACTGAGCCGGAAAGGAATTAAGGTTGGCAGCGATATTGCCGTTTGCGGCTTTGACGGAATTCAGACGACGGAGATTATGACGCCTGAGCTGACAACGATTGCTCAGCCGATCTATGAAATGGGCGCAATGATCTCACGCTTGTTGATCAAAAAGATCGAGGGCACATTAGAAGAGGATCTGACCTATGAACTGGATGTCAAATTGCTGGCGCGGGAATCTACCTTGGCCTTCACGCCAAGAGCCGGTCGATAATTTACCGCTATAAGAGGAAGTTCAAAAAGTCCGCTTTTGATCACGAAGTAACACTGAGAGCTAATTCGGCATCGAATCTTGAATTCAGCCGGGTCTTCCGGTGCTCACGTACCCACTACGTACGCTCCGCTCCTCAGACCCTAGCTTCATTCAACCTTCTCGGTGCTGAAAACCG
>DASYFA010000107.1:0-6261 GCA_036498705.1 Paenibacillus sp. | reverse complement strand
GCAGCAGTTCACGATTCGTTGTACAAGGAATACCGTCGATCTCATTGTAAGCTGGCATAATCGATGTCGCTCCTGCCTCCACCGCTTTCTTGAACGGAAGCAAGTCAACCTCAAGTAGTTCCCGCTTACCCATATGCACCGGTCCAGCATTTCTACCGCCTTCCGAGCTACCATAGCCGACGAAATGCTTCAATGTGGCAACTACGCTATCTTCCTGATCCAGCGATTGACCTTGCAGCCCCTCTACTGAGGCTACTGCCAGCTCGCTGATCAGGTAAGCATCTTCGCCGAAGCACTCCTCGGTCCGGCCCCAACGCGGATCACGGACAACATCAAGTACCGGCGAATAAGTTGCTGCCCCACCCTGGCTACGCGTCTCGCGAGCCACAGCGCGGCACATCTCACGATACAGCTCCACATTCCAGGTACTACCCAAGCTGAGTGGCACCGGGAATACGGTAGCACCTATCGCCATATGACCATGCGAGCATTCCTCTCCGATTAGGATCGGAATGCCTAAGCGGGAATGCTCAATTGCATAACGCTGAATTTCGTTGACAGCCGCCGCGCCTGCCTCCGGCGAAAGTCCGCTTTCCAGAGTAACGCCGGTCCATGGATCAGCGCGAAGTACGCCGTACAGGGAGCCGATCCCTCCGTTTTTAACTTGCTTCTTGAAAGCTTCTGTCAGTTCGATTTTACCGTCCCTATGCTCGTAAACCTGCCAGCCGAACGGTTGAACCAGTTGCCCAGCCTTCTCTTCAAGCGTCATCAGACTGAGCAGATTCTGAGCTCGTTCCGAGTTGGAATAGTTACGATCTTTATAGATCACTGTTTTCCGCACTCTCCTTCCAGAGGTTGTGTTCAAAAAGCCCAACCTTCTCAGTGCTGAAAATTGGACTTTTTGAACTCGGATTTCTATGAATAACCTATTCTTTAACAGCCCCTACGGTCAGACCCTGGATGAAATAACGCTGGAAGAATGGATACGCAAAGATGATCGGCAGCGTAGCCATAACGACCATCGCCATACGTGAAGTATCCTGAGGTAACGATCTCATCGCTTCGAGACTGAGTGAACTGTTCGAGGCATTTTGCATAATAAATTGCATACTGGTCTCGATCCGCATCAGCATCGACTGCAGCGGTACCAGATTCGGATTGTCGATATAGAGAAGTGCGTTGAACCAGTCATTCCAGTAGCCGAGGGTACTGAACAATCCGATGGTTGCAAGACCAGGTAAGGACAATGGAAGAACGAGCTTGATAAAGATACGGAACTCTCCGGCGCCGTCAATTTTTCCTGATTCAATGATAGCCTCTGGAACACTTGTTGCATAGAACGTCCGCAGAATCATAATGTAGAAGGCGTTCACGGCCAGTGGCAGGATCAGAGCCCAGATCGTATCCTTAAGTCCCATCAATTGCGTTACGATGATGTAGGTCGGTACGAGACCGCCGTTGAACAACATCGTAAAGAAAGCAAAGAAGGAGAAGAAATTACGGTAGCGGAAGCTCTTTCTAGAGATAGCATAAGCATAGAATGCCATGAACAATAAGGCTATGACTGTACCGACCACGGTGACTAAGATCGTTATCCCATATGAACGAAGCAGCGTATCGCCCATGTCGAACATGTAGCGGTAAGCACCCAGGCTCCATTTCTCCGGAATTAACCGATAGCCGTTCTTGGCCAGCGTTCCTTCATCCGTCAAGGAAATGATAACCACGAATAGAAACGGGAATACGCAAAGAATAGCAAAAATAGCGGCAATCAGGTTAAAGGTTATATTCATCGGTGTGGATAGATTGTGAAAATCGCGTTCTTTCTTTCGTTGAGACACTCTGCTCACTCCCTTGCAGTATATTTAGAACAAGGCGTTATCCTTGTCGAATTTGCGTACGATATAGTTCGATGTCATGACGAGCGTGAAACCTACGACGGATTGATATAAGCCTGCCGCAGCACTCATGCCAATTTCACCTGTTGTTTTCAGTCCACGATATACATAAGTGTCGATAACGTTCGTTACCCCGTACAATGTACCGGAGTCTCTTGGTACTTGATAGAACAAACCAAAGTCTGCATAGAATATTTTCCCGATCGCCAGCAGAGTCATAATCGTAATGATCGGTTTCAACATCGGCAATGTAATCGCGCGAATTTGTTGCATTTTGCTGGCTCCGTCAATCATTGCTGCTTCATAGAGAGATCTGTCGATACCCATAATCGATGCCAAATACACAACACTGTTATAGCCTACCGCCTTCCACAGGTATACCAATACCAGAATTAGCGGCCAATATTTCGATTCCGAATACCACTGAACTGGAGGAATTCCTAGCGAGTCGAACAATCCGTTCAACAAACCACGGTCCGAGCTAAGGAAGCTGAATGTGAAATAACCGACGATGACCCATGACAGAAAATACGGAAGGAACATGCCGGTTTGATATACTTTTGAAAGCCGTTTGTTCGAGATTTCCGACAAAATAACGGCCAACAATACAGAGAAAATCAAGCCTAAAAAGATAAATACGATGTTATACAGTAGCGTGTTCCTCGTAATGATGTACGCATCATTCGTACTGAACAGGAACTTGAAGTTCTCCCACCCAACCCATTTGCTGTTGACGATACTGGCCCAGAAGCCGTCCCGGTCGAAGCGATATTCCTTAAATGCAATTACCGTACCCAGCATTGGCAGATACGAGAAGAAAAGGAACCAAAGCGCCCCGGGAAGTACCATGAGCAGCATCATTCTATTTTTGACGATATTCTGAAAAAATTCGCCGACCCTTTTCACGTTTTATCCCTCCTGAATGTAATGAAATAAAATGACTGTAGATAGATAGTCGGCCTTAGACAATTTTTCAAGACGGCCGTACGTACGAATGAAAAAAAGATCGGGCATAGGCAATTCACCCGCCCGATCTTCTCCACGTAACTAGATATTACTTACTAGCACTTGCTCTCCACTCATCGATTTGTCTTTGAGCTTCAGCAATGATTTTATCAAGGCCAGCGGCTTTGAACTTCTCGATTGCTTTCGGAAGGTATTGATCCGGATCAACCGTACCTGTCATCAATGCAGACCAGTATTCTTCCTTCACGTTTTGAACTGCAGCCAGCTCAGTGGTTACCTTCGAAGTATCGAAGTTGAATCCGAGTAATGGTGCATTGATACCAGAATCGTTAAATTTCTTGAATTCATCCCACTTGTCAGCAGGGTCACCTTCATTCAAGTAAGTAATCAAAACGTTACCAAGAGAGAAGGTAGGCATATCGTAATTCTTGGACGCATCCAGGTTCTTCATAACGTTGTCGCCAACTTTTTCGTAATGAACCCCTTCGATACCGGAGTCAATCATATTACGAAGTACTGGATCTGTGTTCAGAAGGTTCAAGAATTCCATAGCTTTCTCAGGGTATTTCGAGTTAGCAGAGATCGCTTGCATGGAGCCCATTACCGACCAGTTATAGATGTAAGGCTCACCAGCTGGTGTAGATACTACAGGGTATCCATAACTTGCGGACCAGAGGTTATCTGCAAAAGGCTGTGTGCTCGCACGGTCCATGAACCATTTACCGGATTTCATCAGATCATCAGTAGATGTTGTCGTAGCTGCTTCTGCAGAAATATAGCCTGCTTTATAGTACTTGTTCATCGTTTTCAGAGCAGCTTTTAATTCTGGACTTTCCAGAACGTTAACTACTTTATAGTCCTTCGTGTCCATGGCAACTGCCATTGGTAATTTCTCAATAACATAGTCATATGGAGTCAAAGGCATGTAAGTCTTATCCATCGCAAAAGGAGTGATGTTTGACTCATTTTCCTTGATCGTCTTCAACATAGGCTCAAGACTTTCCAAGGAGTGTACCTTGGACATGTCCAGGTTGTACTTGTCTAAAAATTCTTTGTTGAAGCGCCATACTTCTTGAGCAGGTAATTCTTTGTTAGCCGGAATACCGTAGTTATGTCCATCTACCTTAGAGCCTTCCAAGAACGCAGGATCAAGTGTATTCACGATGTCTTGACCATGAGTCTTCAGCAGATCATCAAGCTCCATAAATGCGCCTTTACGTGCGTTTTGTACATAATCAAATGCCCAGGAGCTAGTGAACAGGATGTCCATCGGCTCACCAGATGCAGCCATTACCTGCATTTTTTGGTTGTAATCGCCGAAGTCAATCTGTTTCATTTTGACAGTGACATTGATCTTCTCTTTCGTATATTTGTTGACTTCCTCCATAACTTTATCCGTATCTTTTTGCGGCGTACCGATTGTGTACCAGATCAATTCGACTGGTTTCTCACCCTTACCATCGCTATTGCTTGCCGCATTCTTTCCTCCGCAGGCACTAACGAGAAGTGTAAGCGCCATCAGCGAGGCCAACATTAGAGAGAATTTTTTTCTTTTGGAACTCATTGTTGAATACCCTCCTTTTAAATTAACCTTGACTATTTGTCTAGTCTGTATTCAAGGACTATCTTAACTTTAAATTATGAAAGCATTTTCAAATAGAAGTGAAAATAAATAAATCCATGTACAAAATAAAGAAAAAGGCTTGCTGGCGATATTCGCTAGCTAAGCCCTTTAAATTCTGTCGGTGAAATACCGACATATTTTCGGAATTGCTTATAGAAATATCCGGTCTCCCAATAGCCAACACCGCGTGCAATTTCTTGTACTTTCATCGGACTATGCTTCAGCAGCTCCTTGGCCTTCTCAATTCGGTACCAGTTGATGTAATCCGTAAATGACTGATTGACCTCCTTATGGAACAGCTGACCAAGATAGACCGGATGGATATTGTATAGGGCCCCGAGTGTCTTCAGTGAAAGGTCCTCGTTGTAGGACTGGTCGATATAATGGAGCACCTGCTGAACGACCGGGCTCTTCATATCATTGGTTAATGATTCGACCGTAATTTCTGCAACCTCATGCATAATTTCAACTAGTTCTTCTATTGAAGATGTTATACGAATTCTCGCGAATTGATCCTTGTAAAGATCTGCTTCCTCATCATGCCTGATCTCCTCAAGCTGCATTTTGAAGCGAATGATCCACTCCATGGCCAACTCCTGAAGGAGTCTGGGCGAGATGCCCTGCATCTGCCGCAGTACCCCAAAATCATCATCTATATGAGCAGTCAGTCCCGCCTTATCCTTCGCCATAATCAACTTAGAATATTCGCTCCAATTCATCGGCATATTGCGTTCAGCATTATCCTGATGATCCTTCAACTGTTCATAGTGGAGAATATCCTGCTCCGGATAGATCATGAAGTATTCCTGTGCTTTCTTAGCATGAGTATAGCTCAGGGATGGCTCTTCCTCCATCTCCTGGACACTACCAATCGACATTCTAAGCGGTCGATAGGATAGTAGGACGCTCATCAGCTGCTGATTCGTCAGCTCTGCCTCCTCAAGGCCTTGCTCCAGTTCATCGAAGTTGTACACGAGGACAATATTACCCTCCACATCACGAAAAGGGATTACTCCCTCCTTGCCCCACAATTGATGAAGCACGGCGTCGAATAACGCTTGGTTCGGTTCTTTGGGACGCAGCAGCGATACCAAGATATAGCGCTTGTATAAATGAATCCCCAGCAGCTCAGCACGTTCTTGGAACTCCTGAGGCTTGATCTGATTCCTTATCCAACGATACATAATATTATCCTTCAGGATCAATATACTCTGCTCACTCAGATCGATGAAAGGACTCTTGGTGTCATTTAATTTTTCAGCAACTGTGTTCAGTGTAGCCTCGAACTCCTCAAGGTTGATCGGCTTCAGCAAATAATTCTCGATGCCGAGCATCATGCCTTCTTTTATATAATCAAACTCGTTATAACCGCTCAGGACGATCACTTTCAGCTCTGGCCGCAATTCACGAGCATGACGGATCAGATCAAGTCCATTCATCTTGGGCATAGAGATATCGGTGACGAGTATATCAGCAGGGATATGCTTCAATGCTTCAAGCGCCTCTAGCCCATTCCCGGCTTGTCCGACAATCTCCATCCCGAGCTCCGCCCAATCCACAATATCGTATAAACCTTCAATAATAAATGGTTCATCATCAACTATAAATACTTTATACATCGACTAATCAATCCTCCCCCAGATCAGGGAACAATACGGTGACAACTGTCCCTCTCCCCAATTCACTCTTGATATCTACACCATACGGGGCTCCGTACAACAATTTAAGTCGTTCATGTATGCTTCGCAGCCCAAAAGAGCCTGAATATTCATC
>DASYFA010000106.1:0-35804 GCA_036498705.1 Paenibacillus sp. | reverse complement strand
CTCATAGTTGTAACCTTCCCATGTCATGAAGGCAACGACTACGTTACGTCCAAGTGCCAATTCGCCCATTTCCGTCGACGGACCGTCAGCAAGAATATCGCCTTTTTTGACAAAATCACCATGCTTCACAATCGGACGTTGATTGATGCATGTTCCTTGGTTCGAGCGCATAAACTTGTGTAATTTATGTTTAACAAGGTCGCCTTTGACTTCCTTGCCATCCACCATCTCAACGCGGCGCAGCCAGATTTCATTCGCTGCTGAGCGTTCGATAATTCCGTCGTATTTGGATACGATACATACACCGGAGTCTTTCGCCGATTTGTGCTCCATTCCTGTACCAACAAGCGGTGCCTTAGGAATCAGAAGCGGAACGGCCTGCCGCTGCATGTTCGAACCCATCAGCGCACGGTTCGAGTCATCATTCTCCAAGAACGGGATCAGCGCAGTAGCGACGGATACAACCTGTTTTGGAGAGATATCCATGTAGTCAACCCGGTCACTTGCCATCGTCAAGATGTTATCGGATTGTTTATTGTAACGAACGATAACATTTTCATCTTTGAATCTGTTATTTTCAGTCAGCTCAGCATTTGCCTGAGCAATGACATAGTTATCTTCCTCATCCGCAGTCAGATAAGAGATCTGTTCTGTAACTTCTCCTGTCTTCGGATCAACCCAACGATACGGAGCTTCAATGAAGCCATACTCGTTAATACGAGCGAAGGTAGACAAGGAGTTAATCAGACCAATGTTCGGACCTTCCGGGGTCTCGATAGGACACATACGGCCATAGTGAGAGTGGTGAACGTCACGCACTTCCATGCCGGCACGTTCCCGTGTCAAACCGCCTGGACCGAGGGCTGACAGACGACGTTTATGCGTCAATTCTGCAAGCGGGTTCGTCTGATCCATAAACTGCGACAACTGGGAGCTTCCGAAGAACTCCTTAATCGAAGCAATTACTGGACGAATATTAATCAGCGCCTGCGGCGTGATCAAGTTTGCATCCTGAATCGACATTCTCTCGCGCACAACGCGTTCCATCCGGGACAAACCGATACGGAACTGGTTCTGCAGCAATTCACCTACAGAACGAAGTCTACGGTTACCGAGATGGTCGATATCATCAGTGCTGCCGATACCATGAAGCAGGTTCAAGAAGTAGCTGATCGACGAGATAATGTCTGCTGGAGTAATGTGCTTCACCGATTTATCGATATTACGGTTGGCAATCACTTTAACAACCTTACCATCTTCAATCGGAGAGAATACTTCAATCACTTGCAGAGGAACATCATCTGCATCAAGAACACCATTAGCTACATGATAATCTTTGAAACCCACACCGCTCTCGAGATAGGTGAGAATTTCATCAAGCAAACGGCGATCTACCATCTGACCCGCTTCAGCAATAATCTCACCTGTCGTCGTATCAATCAAAGTCTCAGCAAGACGCTGATTGAACAGACGGTTCTTGATATGCAGCTTTTTATTGATTTTGTAACGGCCTACATTGGCCAGATCATAACGCTTCGGATCGAAGAAACGCGCCACTAGCAAACTCTTCGCATTGTCTAGCGTAGGCGGTTCACCCGGACGAAGACGCTCGTAAATCTCGATCAAGGCCTTCTCCGTAGAGTCGGTGTTATCCTTGTCGAGTGTGTTGCGAATATATTCATCATTACCGAGTAAATCGAGAATCTCGGCGTCCGTACCAAAGCCAAGAGCACGAAGCAGTACGGTTACTGGAATTTTACGAGTACGGTCAATCCGAACATAGATGATGTCCTTCGCGTCCGTCTCCAGCTCCAGCCATGCGCCGCGGTTCGGGATTACGGTAGCGGTGTATGCTTTTTTGCCGTTCTTATCTACTTTAGTACTGAAATAGACGCTAGGAGAGCGAACCAACTGGCTGACAATTACCCGTTCCGCACCATTAATAATGAACGTACCGGTTTCCGTCATCAGCGGGAAATCTCCCATGAATACTTCCTGCTCTTTGACTTCGCCCGTTTCCTTATTAATGAGCCGGACTTTGACCCGAAGCGGCGCCGCATACGTAACATCGCGTTCCTTTGAATCGTCTACCGTATACTTCGGTTCGCCGAGACTATAATCGATAAATTCCAGCACCAAATTACCCGTGAAATCCTGAATTGGAGAGATGTCCTTGAACATTTCCCGTAGGCCCTCTTCAAGGAACCACTCATAGGATTTCTGTTGGATTTCAATCAGGTTTGGAACTTCGAGTACCTCGTTAATTCGTGCATAACTCCGCCGAGTGCGTCGACCATATTGAACAAGATGTCCTGCCAACTTATACTCACCCCTTATGTCTACTCACTTTAAAAATCATTGCGAACCCGTGTTTGTACCCTTATAATAGGTTCATAACGGATTCATCCACAAATAAAGAAAAGCCCTTATCGAACACTTTCGAAAAAAGAGCGTCATTATCTGTGTCATCACTGTCCTAATGGCTCCGTATCAGTAGATTTACCCAAAATGTACATAATATACGTAGAACTATGCGGTTTTATGCATTGTCTTCGTAAAAAATACTTGACATTTCAGCAAACTAAAGACATAAAGAGCATTCTAATACTGACATTTTATAATAATATCACAATGGGAATCTCAAGTCAAACATTATTTTTGGCTTTTTTATGCTTGAATCAGCATATACGATGGATCATTAAACTAAGTTGCCATCGTCATTATTCTAACGGAACTGAGCGCCGCTATTACCTCCAAATCTGACTCTTGCAGATTATAACGGAACTAGCGGAGCTTATTTTGCGTTCTATCGAGAAATTTCAGGTTCTTATTTAATCGCTCGATAAATGCGATAGCCCTTATCCTTCGTAACTTCCTCAACCTGGACGAACAATGACTCCAGCTTTGCCTTCGCTGAAGGTGCACCCTGTTTCTTCTGGATCACAATCCACAAAGAGCCACCCGTGCGCAGCCGCTCATAAGCCCCTTCAAAAATGGCATGTACCACTTCTTTCCCGGCGCGAATTGGCGGATTGGTCAGTACGACATCGTATTCCACAGCCCCATCCAACGCAGCGAACAGATCGCTTTCTAGAATTGTGACATTATCGATCTTATTATTTCTTGCATTCTCACGCGCCAGTTCTACCGCCCGGCCATTCACATCAATCATGGTAACATGGCCATGAACAGCCAACTTGGCTGCCGTCAGCCCGATCGGGCCATAGCCACAGCCTACATCCAACACTTTCGCTGTTGCTGGAATTTCCATGGCTTCAATTAAGGTACGGCTGCCGTAATCGACGCCCCCTTTGGCAAACACACCGGCATCGCTAACAAAGCGTAGCTTGTGACCCCGCAGTTCCGCTTCCCAATTTTTACGGTCATGCTCTGCAGTGGGACGACTGGTATAGTAGTGATCAGACATTCTTAAACTTCCTCCGTAACGTCATTTCCTTACAATATCCCGACATCATCATCCTAGTTTAGCCAAAATACTGCAAAATCAACGTACTACTTCTCTACTCTCGTACCCAGCCCCTACATTTTTGAGTCTGGGGATCCCTTGCGATCCGGGCTTAATAATTCCATGTGAACTAAGGAAGGCAAAAGGGTGAAATGATTCTGAAGAAGCGTAGCGTTCGCCTTTCTGAAAGGATTTCTACCTTTTTAGATTCTATTAAATCAAGAAATCCGTGAACAACAGCGATCGTAAGAACATTTCACCCGGCTGACTTCGCCTATTTAGTTCACCTAGCACTAGTATTCTTCCAAGCTTCAAAAGCCCGAAGAGCAGAGAGAGCACCAGGATCAAAAATCAGAATTATTCAAAAACAAACCCCCTGAATCAAGTTCAAGGGGTTTGCTATAGAAGAAACGATTATTTTACTTCTACAGTTGCGCCTGCTTCTTCCAATTTTGCTTTTACAGCTTCTGCATCTTCTTTGCTTACTTTTTCTTTCAATGCTTTTGGTGCGTTGTCAACGACTTCTTTAGCTTCTTTCAAGCCAAGACCAGTGATTTCGCGAACCACTTTGATTACGTTGATCTTGGATGCACCAGCATTAGTCAAGATTACGTCAAATTCGCTTTGCTCAGCAGCTTCAGCACCGCCAGCAGCGCCGCCCATTACAGCTACTGGAGCTGCAGCAGTTACGCCGAATTCTTCTTCAATTGCTTTTACAAGATCGTTCAGTTCAAGAACAGTCATGCCTTTAATGGCTTCCAAGATTGCTTCTTTACTCATGATAGAACCTCCGTATATTTTAATTTTATTGAATATTCGCTAGTTAACTAGCTAACTTTTTTAAGAAGATTATGCGCTTGCTGCGCCTTCTTCTTTCTCTGCAACGGCTTTGACTGCCAAAGCGAAGTTGCGAACAGGTGCTTGAAGCACGCTGAGGAGCATCGAAAGGAGACCTTCGCGGGATGGAAGTTCCGCGAGCGCTTTGATTTGGTCTGCGCCAACTACACGGCCTTCAACCACGCCACCTTTCACTTTAAGCGCTTCGTTTTTCTTAGCGAAATCGTTAAGAATTTTTGCCGGAGCTACTGCATCTTCCACACTAAAAGCGATGGCTGTAGGACCAGTCAACACTTCATCCAGTTCAGAAAGTTCAGCAGCTGCTGTTGCACGGCGAACAAGCGTATTCTTAAGCACTTGGAATTCTACACCAGCTTCACGAAGCTGTTTGCGAAGTTCCGTAACTTGAGCAACGTTAAGTCCGCGATAATCAGCAACAACGGTAGTTGCGCTCTCACGCAGCTTCGAAGTAACCACATCAACGGCTTCTTGTTTTGCTTGAATCACTTTTGCGTTTGCCACACTGTACACCTCCTATAAGTTTTAGTAGAGGCTCTTCTCGTATGAAAAAAGCCTCCGTAGAATTACGAAGGCTTGATAAGTCATCATAGGTTGACGCTCTATCAGAACACCTCGGTAGGAAATTAAGCCTTGCGGCACCTACTGTCTACGGTAAACATATTCAAATCTAGATCCCATCTTAGAACAACTCGTTCAGTTTACCAAGAGATTCACATGAAGTCAATCCCGTTCTCGCCAAGCGAGTCTGGTATTATTTGTAAGAAGCTGTGCTAACATGAGCACTTGGGCCCATCGTCGAAGAAATCGCGATGTTCTTCAAGTATACGCCTTTGGCAGCAGCTGGTTTAGCACGGTTAAGTGCATCAACAAGAGCCTTAAGATTTTCGTTCAATTGCTCTGCAGTAAAGGAAACTTTACCAACTGGCGCATGAATTTGACCTTGCTTGTCAAGACGATACTCAATTTTACCCGCTTTGATTTCTTGAACCGCTTTGGTAACGTCAAAAGTAACGGTACCTGCTTTAGGGTTAGGCATAAGGCCTTTACCACCGAGCAGACGGCCCAATTTACCAACTTCGCTCATCATATCCGGTGTTGCTACGCAGACATCGAATTCGAACCAGCCTTGTTGGATTTTGTTAATCATATCTTGATCGCCAACAAAATCTGCTCCAGCAGCTTCTGCTTCCTTCGCTTTTTCACCTTTGGCGAATACCAATACGCGTTGTGTTTTACCTGTGCCATGCGGCAAGACTACAACACCACGAACGGCTTGGTCTTGTTTACGAGGGTCTACACCCAAACGAACTGCAACTTCAACGGTTTCGTCGAACTTCGCAGTCGCGGCCTTTTTCACCAATTCAACAGCTTCCAAAGGCTCATAAAATGCTTCGCTATCAATCAGCTTAGCAGCTTCCAGGTACTTCTTACCATGTTTAGCCATGAATTCGTCCTCCTTTTGTGGTATTAGCGGAAAATCCTCCCACTATGGATGGTATTTCTAATAATGTGTTAGACACATTTAAAAATCCATCCTCGGATGAAAATGCATAACATCTCCACCCGTTCTCCAAGAATTAGTCTTGGATTGTGATGCCCATACTACGAGCAGTACCTTCAACCATGCGCATAGCCGATTCAACGGATGCTGCGTTAAGGTCAGGCATTTTTTGCTCCGCAATTTGACGAACAACGTCGCGTTTAACGGTAGCAACCTTCTTCTTGTTTGGTTCACCGGAACCTTTCTCGATCTTCGCTGCTACACGAAGCAATACAGCTGCCGGTGGAGTCTTGGTGATGAATGTAAAGGAACGGTCTTCAAACACCGAGATTTCTACTGGAATAATCAAGCCAGCTTGATCAGCGGTACGAGCGTTGAATTCCTTACAGAATGCCATGATGTTGACACCTGCTTGACCGAGCGCCGGACCTACTGGAGGCGCAGGATTCGCTTTCCCTGCAGGAATTTGCAGTTTCACCACTTTAATTACTTTCTTTGCCATGTGAGACACCTCCTTGCCCTAATAGTGGTTGACGGAGCTTAATGCCCCTCCCACGTGAAACCCTAAGAAACCTATATCTTTTCCACTTGATTGTAATCAAGCTCAAGCGGGGTTTCTCGACCAAACATGTTGACATGAACCTTCAGCTTGCTCTTGTCGACGAGAATTTCTTCAATGCTGCCAACAAAATTAGCAAACGGACCAACTTTGATGCGTACGGATTCTTTGAGGTCGAATTCTACGACAGGCTTTGGTTCTTCCATGCCCATATGTTGTAAAATCTGTTCTACTTCCTCAGGAAGCAGAGGTGTAGGCTTGGAGCCCGACCCTGTAGATCCGACAAATCCGGTTACACCCGGCGTGTTGCGAACAACATACCAGGAATCGTCAGTCTGGATCATTTCCACCAAGACATATCCGGGGTAAACTTTGCGCATGACTGTTTTCTTCTTGCCATCCTTGTTCACCACTTCTTCTTCCATCGGAACAAGAACGCGGAATATCTTGTCTTCCATGCCCATGGACTCGACGCGCTTTTCCAAGTTGGCTTTGACTTTGTTCTCATACCCAGAATAGGTATGAACGACGTACCATCTTTTTTCCATATCAAGCCACCTAAGGACCCTTCTTAAATTATCGCTTCGATCACAGCAGAAATGCCGATATCAAG
The DNA here is from genome assembly GCA_036498705.1 of Paenibacillus sp. Taxonomy (GTDB): domain Bacteria; phylum Bacillota; class Bacilli; order Paenibacillales; family Paenibacillaceae; genus Fontibacillus. The sequence goes on along the minus strand of DASYFA010000106.1, from coordinate 28,807 downwards.
TACCCAAAAATAAACAGCGACAACTACTATTGTACCTAGCACAACAAGCGTATAATTCGTCAGCTCTTTACGATTAGGCCAGCGAACCTTTTTAAGCTCAGCCCAGCTTTCAGAGAAAAAAGAAATCAACGACTTGAAACCTCGTTTCATGCGCGACTGCACCTCCAAAGACTATCTGGTTTCGCGATGAGGAACTTGCTCGTTACAAAACTTGCAAAATTTCTTCATCTCCATGCGGTCCGGGTGGTTACGCTTGTTTTTAGTTGTCGTGTAGTTTCTTTGTTTGCAGTTCGTACAAGCCAACGTAATAATTACCCGCATGATGTGCACCTCCCGAAGACATTCTTCAACTGAGAAGTCTCTTTAATTAGCCCAAACTCGCAAAAGTGAATTTAGGCCTACCTAAAACACTTTATCATATGGCTATTTCTGTGTCAACGAGTGGTTCGACCTTGTTTAGCGATTAGACCTAGTATCGGTCACCATTTTGGAAGATAAACCCGATCAGGCCTATTAAAAAAGGGCGGCTATGCATCTAGCCTCCCTTTATCTTCCAACTACCAAGATCTATCGCACCTGGAATTGCTAAATTCCAACATCACGAATTTCCAAATAGCGTTCTAATTTTCGTTTTACTCTTTGCAGAGCATTATCAATCGATTTGACATGACGGTCTAAATCCACCGCGATCTCTTGATACGAGCGGCCGTCAAGATATAGCATGAGAACTTTACGTTCCAGGTCGCTAAGTATTTCAGACATCTTATCTTCCAGGCCTACAAATTCTTCCTGGTTAATGATCAGCTCCTCAGGGTCGCATACCTGTGAACCGCAGATAATGTCCAGTAACGTCCTATCCGAATCCTCATCGTATATCGGCTTGTCCAAAGAGACATAGGAATTAAGCGGTATATGCTTCTGTCTTGTTGCCGTCTTGATCGCAGTAATGATCTGGCGGGTAATGCATAGCTCGGCGAAAGCCTTGAACGAAGCAAGCTTATCTCCTCGAAAGTCCCGGATCGCCTTATAAAGACCTATCATTCCTTCTTGAATGATATCTTCTCTGTCGGCACCGATCAAAAAGTAGGATCTGGCTTTAGCTCGAACAAAACTACGGTACTTGTTGATCAAGTACTCCAACGCTTCACTGTCGCCATTCTGAACGGCTTCGACAATGTCCTCATCACTTTGGATTTCATAGTCAAACCTAACCCATCTCTCGAGGTTGACACTCACTATAAATCCCTCCGGCTGCAACGCACGGTGCCCCGTCACTCATTCAAGTAATACGAACAGTATATACGAAGGCGCATGATAGCGTCAACAAGAAAAGTGCCAAAAGATGTAAAGGAAAACAATGTCAAGGGTATAAAGGCGAAAAAATGATAACGTTTTATTCTCTTCGCCAACTTTCGAACATTTTCCGCAATTCCGGACTCAACTTGGAGTCGATCGTATTTCGGCTGGTACTGTTGCTCCGTTCCACAATTTTGGCCTGAACTTCCTTCTCGCTCTGTTCAATCTGAATCAGCAGTTCACGGGCTGACACGCGAAGCGCACCCTGACCGAAGATTACATGCTGCTCTACCATATCACTTGTCGCAACATAGATCTGTCTCCTAGGCCTTGCAAACTCATGACAAAGCCGTTCTATACATTCATCAGCCGTCTCCTTCTCCTTGGTGAAGTGGACATCCACCTGATTCTGAGTGAAGGATTTGCCCAGCCCGGGTACCTGATAAGCATCAAAAACAACGACGACCTGCCTACCCGAGAAAGCCTGGTAATCCGCCAAACGTTCCAGCAGAGAATCACGCGCTGCCTGCAAATCATTCCTGGACAATGCGGCCAGATATGACCATCCGCCGATCATATTGTACCCGTCTACCAGAAGGACATCGCGCTTGTCGCGCATAGGCGCTATCCTTCGGCGCGGCGAATGCGCATTACTTCATACATCATAACTCCGGCGGCAACCGAAGCGTTCAGAGAATTAAGGCGTCCGTTCATCGGTAACTTGAGCAGCACGTCACAGGTCTCACGAACCAAACGACCCATCCCTTTGTTCTCATTGCCGATAACGATCGCCACGGGTCCGCCTAATATTTTGCCGCCTCCATAGATTTCTTCCTTCGCCGCGACATCAGTTCCGACGATCCATACACCAGCTTCTTTCAGCTGTTCCATCGTCTGCACAAGATTAGTGACTCTAGCAACGGGAACATATTCGACAGCACCTGCCGATGTTCTCGATACCGTAGCCGTCACAGCAACGGAGCGGCGCTTCGGAATAATGACACCATGAACACCTGTGCATTCCGCAGTACGCAGAATCGAACCTAGATTGTGCGGGTCTTCTAGTTCATCGAGAATGAGCAGGAATGGCGCTTCCCCTTGTCCAGCAGCCTTTGCAAGCAACTCTTCGACCTCGACATAGGCATACGGAGCCGCCTGGGCTACTACACCTTGATGTTGCACGCCTGGTACCATCGTATCAAGCTTGCGCTTATCGACAAATTGCACCACGATGCCTTGGGCTTTGGCTTCAGCTATAATCGGCTGTGTCAAATGCTTCTGCGCACCTTCAGCGATCCATATCTTGTTGATTGTTCGGCCAGCTCTAAGCGCCTCCATCAAGGAGTGCTTACCGGCAATCCATTCTTGATCTTCCATCATTATATCCTCCCAAGGAGCTATAGCTCCCGTATATAATCTGTCCGTAGAGGTTGAAATACTTCGTCTGGATAAAGGTAGCCGGGTGAAATGTTCTTCCGATCGCTGTTGTTCATGGATTTCCTGATCTATTAGAATCCAACAAGGTGGAAATCCATTCACAAAGGCGAACGCTACGCTTCTCCAGAATCATTTCACCCTCTTGCCTATTCCCTGCTCTTTTTTGTTTTCAACCTATGTGCTTATCGTTCTTCTTCCTCTAGCAGCTTGAAGCCTGCAGCGATCAGCCCGCGCAAGCGATCATGTGCCCCGGTGTAATATAAATATCCAACCAGGCTCTCAAAAGCGGTAGCCTGACGGTAGTCTATTACGTTCGCGTTCTTCGGAACTGTCCCTGATTTCGCATTCCGACCTTGCCGGACGACATCCTTCTCATCGTCGAAGAGCTGAGGCTCAAGCAGAGCAAGTAGTCTCGCCTGCGCCTTAGCAGATACATATTTGGTAGACTGGCCGTGTAGATGATGCGGCCGTAGATTAGGCTTGGCCATCACATGCTGGCGCACGGCTACCTCAAATACCGCATCGCCAATATAGGCGAGCGCCAGCGGCGGAAGCAGCCTAGCCGGTTTGGCTGGCTGCTCCGGGAACCAGAGCGGCGCAGGCGAAGCCGAGATCGCTGCTTCCGCCAAATGATCTTGCTTCGCGCTGTTTACCTCGCTGTTCGAATCTGTCATTTACGACGCCACCTCATACCCTGTGGCGTGTCTTCCAGAATAATTCCCTGCGCATCGAGCAGATCGCGGATCTCATCGGCACGCGCCCAATTTTTGGCCTTGCGCGCTTCTGTACGCTCTGCGATCAATGCCTCAATCTCATCGTCCAGAAGCTCCGCCTCTGCTTCAACAGCGATACGCAGAACTCCGTTCATTTCCTTGAACAATTGATGGGCCGCTTCCAGATCAGCACGATTCACATCGCTCTGCTGCAGCAAACCGTTCACTTCGCTTACCCAGTCAAACATCGCTGTGATCGCATCCGGAGTATTGAAATCATCCTGCATTTTTGCATGGAATGCCGCCGAAATTCCCGCCAGCTTCTGCCCCCACGCTTCTGTAATTTGGCTATCTGCGCCCTCTGCTTCCAAGCTGTTCAAGCGATACAGCAAATTGCTCAACGCGTTGGAGATCCGCTCTACGCTGCGCTCTGCCTGATCCATCGTCTCTGCGGAGAAGTTCACTTGATTGCGGTATTGGGTCGACAGGATCGCATAGCGAATTGCCTCAGGCTTATGTCGAGTTAATAAATCCTTAACTAAAACTCCGTTGCCAAGCGATTTGGACATCTTCTCGCCATCGATATTAACATAGCCGTTATGCATCCAATAATTAGCCAGCGGCTTGCCTGTCATCGCCTCGGACTGTGCAACCTCACACTCATGATGTGGAAATTCCAAGTCCTGTCCGCCGCCATGAATATCGAGCGTATCGCCAAGCAATAACCGTGACATCGCCGAGCATTCGATATGCCAGCCCGGACGGCCTTGGCCCCATGGGCTATCCCAGGAAATCTCACCTGGCTTGGCTACTTTCCACAATACGAAGTCAACGGGGCTCTCTTTGCGGGCGTCGACATCGATACGGATGCCGAACTGTAGCTCCTCGATATTCTGCCCTGAGAGCTTACCATAATCGGCAAATTTGCTTGTGCGGAAAAAGACATCGCCACCTTTTTCATAAGCAAAGCCTTTGCGCTCCAGCTCATGAATGAAACCAATAATCTCATCCATGTTCTCGGTAACGCGTGGGTTCGCCGTGGCACGTGGAATGCGTAGACCTTCCAGGTCAGCATAGAACGCCTCGATGAACATGCTTGCCACTTCAGGTACAGGCAGCTTCATCTCCTCAGCTTTGCGGATTAGCTTATCGTCTACATCTGTAAAGTTCACCACATAGTTCACATCATAATTCTGGTTCTCCAAATAGCTGCGAACCACATCGAAGAATATAACCGGTCTTGCATTTCCGATATGGATATATCCGTATACAGTTGGTCCGCATACATACATTTTAACTTTTCCCGGCTCCTGGGTGACGAACTTCTCCTTCGTCCGGGTTAATGTGTTATAGATTTGCAGTGCCATACGCTCTGTCCTTTCGTATCACTTAATATCAGTAATCTTCAAATTTATTAATCGTTCATTAATCCACACGTGATTCATCCGGCATACTTTGCCGCAGCGTCTTGATCTCAGCCCGAAGCTGTTCGATCTCCTGCTGCATCGCCCGCATAGAATCAACCATTGGATCGGGCAATTGATGATTCAAACGATCCAGACGCTTGCCGTCCTGACGGACCACTTTGCCTGGAATCCCAACCACCGTACTACCTGGAGGAACCTCCTTAAGGACGACTGAGTTGGCCCCAATATTCGCCTGGTCTCCTACCTTGAAGGAACCAAGCACCTTCGCACCTGAGCCGATGACAACATTGCTGCCAATCGTTGGATGGCGCTTCCCCTTCTCTTTGCCACTCCCCCCCAAGGTTACTCCCTGATAGATAACCACATCATCCCCGATTTCGCAAGTCTCCCCAATGACTACCCCCATACCATGGTCAATGAAAAGACGCTTGCCGATCGTGGCCCCAGGATGTATCTCAATCCCGGTAAAGAAACGGCTAATCTGCGACACCGTCCTGGCTGCTGTAAACCAGCGGTGCCGATAGAAGGAATGGGCGATCCTATGACTCCATATTGCATGCAGGCCGGAATAGGTAAAGACTACCTCGAACCAGCTCCGTGCCGCCGGGTCATTCTCAAATACCGCCTGAATGTCGGATTTGATTGTTTTGAACATAGCTCCCCCTCTTTTCCTTGCGGATCCATCGCTCCCTGCCCATATACAATGAAATAACGCCAGATCTCAACCAGATGTCAAAAAAGCGCCCCTGCAGCCTAGAGCTGCAGAGACGCTTCATGCGTGGTTCCACTCTGCTTCGGGTAAGGCGGTCTCCCATAACGCCACACAATGGCGGATGAAATCCGGATCCTCTCCCCTTTATGGAGATCCTTAACGCGGATAAGACGGCAGCATCTACTGGTCCAATAGGCCCTTCGATGTTGCAGCTCCCGGGTGCATTTCCGCTGCGCGAGATTGAGATAACTTCCAGCCCGAAGCGATATTCATCGCCTCCCGATTATCCTCTCTGTTCAATCCGCCTTCTTGCGTACTTCTCCCGATCTATGCCGATAGCTTGCAGGGATTTCCCCCGCAACACAAGCTATAAATCACTTCTTAATAAAGAAACTTATATTGGTTCTATCTTACTCGAAAGACACTAAAACTGACAATATCTTTTAGAGTTCAGAACCGACCTATTTGAACTCGATCAGGTTAGATCCGCGATTGCAGAAGCTCCTTCACGCGCTCTTGTCCCAACAGGTGGATCGTCTGGTTCAAATCGCGGCCATGCATTTGTCCGGTCAGAGCAACACGGATCGGCATGAACAGCCCTTTACCTTTGACGCCCGTTTCTTTCTGAACCGCTTTGATAGAAGCACCGATATTCTCGACCGAGAATTCATCCATCGCCTCGATCTTGGCCAAGAATGCGCTAAGTACTGTAGGAACTTGCTCCTCCGCCAGTATAGGAGCTGCTTCCTCATCAATCGCAACCTCTGAACGGAAGAACATCTCTGACAGCGGGACGATATCTGATGCAGCAATCATCTGCTCCTGATAAAGGGCAACCAGCTTCTTAGCCCATGCCTCCTGCTCGGCAGTTAGCTCAGCAGGTAGGCGTGATGCTTCCTGCAGATGCGGAATCGCCATAGCCGCGATTCGTTCAGGATCGGCATTCTTAATATAATAGTTATTCAAGTGGGCTAATTTCTGCTTATCAAATACCGCAGGACTGCGCGAAAGACGATTCTCATCGAAAATGGAGATCAGTTCTTCCTTCGAGAAGATTTCCTGTTCCCCTTCCGGAGACCAGCCAAGCAAGGCGATGAAGTTGAACATCGCTTCCGGCAAGTAGCCGAGCTTGTCGTATTGCTCCATAAACTGGATTACCGATTCGTCACGTTTACTCAGCTTCTTATGGTTGTCGCCGACGATCAAGGTCATATGTCCAAAGCGCGGCGGCTCCCAGCCGAGGGCTTCATATATCATCAACTGACGCGGGGTGTTGGAGACATGATCCTCACCGCGAAGTACATGTGTAATATCCATCAGATGATCATCCAGCGCTACCGCGAAATTATATGTTGGAATTCCGTCCTTCTTCACGATAACAAAATCGCCGCTGACGTCGGATTCAAACGTAATCGGTCCTTTAACAAGATCATCGAATGTATAGGTTCTTCCTGCCGGGACATGGAATCGAATGCTGCAGCCGCGTCCTTCAGCTTCGTGAGCCGCGATCTGCTCTGCACTCAGATGCCGGCACTTGCCAGAATAGCGTGGGGTCTCACCGCGAGCCGTTTGCTCCTCGCGCTCTTTCTCCAATTCCTCTTCTGTACAATAACAACGATAAGCCAATCCGCGATCCAGCAGATCCTGCCAATGGGTCTTATAAATATCAAGTCTTTCCGTCTGCCGATACGGGCCGTAATTGCCGCCCACATCAACGCTCTCATCCCAGTCCATACCGAGCCATTTGAGGTATTTGAACTGGTCTTCTTCACCACCAGCAATATTCCGCTTAACATCGGTATCTTCAATACGAACGATGAATTTCCCGCCATGATGTCTTGCAAACAAATAATTGAACAAAGCCGTTCTGGCATTGCCAATATGTAAATGTCCTGTCGGACTCGGCGCATAACGCACACGAACTTCCGTCATTCCAATCCCCTCCCGATTCGTGTAAATGAATACAGCTAACTGTCGGAACTGGCTATATATTAAAATTAGTCAGTTAATTATAAGTTAACCCTACAACCTCAAGATGATAGCATATCCTTCATCAGACATACAATACATTGTGCCGCAATTCCTTCACCGCGGCCCGTAAATCCTAGCTTCTCCGTCGTTGTAGCCTTCACGTTGATCTGTTCTGGCTTAGCTCCCAGAGCTTCGGCGATAATCTCCACCATCTGCGGAACATACGGCGCCATCTTAGGTCGCTCCGCGATGATCGTCGCATCCAGATTACCGAGACGGTAACCCCGGTCCTGCGCCATCTTCCAAACCAGTCTCAGCAGCTCAAGACTATCCGCATCCTTATAAGCTGGATCGGTATCTGGGAAGTGACGCCCAATATCCCCCAGCGCAAGCGCGCCTAGAATTGCATCGCTTATCGTATGCAGCAGAACATCAGCGTCAGAGTGCCCAAGCAACCCTTTCTCATAAGGAATCGTCACCCCGCCGATAATACAAGGTCTCCCCTCCACCAATTGATGCACGTCGAATCCTTGTCCTACAGCTATCATATCATCTCTCTCCCTTATTTAGCGGTAGTTCAAAAAGTCCACTTTTGATCACGAAGTAACACTGAGAGCTTATTCGACATCAAATCTTGAATTCACCCGGTCCTAAGCAGATGCTTACGAAGTCATGTTTCCTACGGAAACATCTCAGGTACTCACGTACAAACTACGTACGCTCCGCTCCTCACTCCCAAGCTTCATCCAACCTTCTCGGTGCTGAAAACTGAACTTTTTGAACTCTTACCTTTAGTTATGACGCAATATAAATTCAGCGTAATCCAAATCCTCTGGCGTCGTGATCTTGATGTTACGATATCCCCCTTCAACCACCCTGACGGGAAGGCCGAGCCGCTCCAGTAGCATCGCATCATCTGTACCGACGAAGCCATCCTGTGCGGCCTGTTCATGAGCATCAAGCAGCTGTGAACAGCGAAAAGCTTGCGGGGTCTGTATCGCCCACAAGCTCCGGCGCGGGGGCGTACCGATCACTTGCCCCTGCTCGTTCACCTGCTTGATCGTATCCTTCACAGGCGCAGCAAGAACGGACGCACCATGATCCACGGCAGCCTCAATACAAGCCGTAATCTGCTCCTCCGTCACAAAAGGGCGTACGCCGTCATGCACCAGTACATAGGGGCTTTCGATTTGCCGAAGCCCCAAATACACCGATTCTTGACGCTCCGCGCCGCCCGGAATAACTTTTGCTTTTGTTGTAATACCGTACTGGCTAATCCAGATCTTGCAGCGCTCTACATCCTGCTCACCAGTCACAAGTACTATCTCTTCAATCATAGGGTGGCGGTCAAACATCTCCAATGTATGAACGATGATCGGTTTGTTCTGAAGCAGCAAGTATTGCTTGCTCTCTTTCGTCCCCATACGGGTTCCCCGACCGGCCGCCACTACGATAGCCCCAACATGGGGACTTGTCTCAGTATTCATGTGCTCTGCCTCACCCAGACTAGAATTATGCATTTTAGAGGTAGTTCAAAAAGTCCGCTTTTGATCACGAAGTAACACTGAGAGCTATTCGACATCGAATCTTGAATTCAGCCGGGCCTTCCGGTGCTCACGTACAAACTACGTACGCTCCGCTCCTCACGCCCTAGCTTCATCCAACCTTCTCGGTGCTGAAAACCAGCCTTTTTGAACATACATATAGGTCCCCTTCCGACAGGGGCATCCTCGCATTTATTCTCATCATACCGAATTTACTGGGCTTTTTCCAACAGTTTCGGTTTAGCGAAGATCATTCGTCCCGCAGAAGTCTGCAATACGCTGGTAACAAGCACTTCCGTGATGCTGCCTATGAAATCCCGACCACCTTCAACAACGATCATCGTCCCATCATCCAGATAGGCCACACCCTGACCGTGCTCCTTACCATCCTTGATCACCTGCACCATAATCTCCTCACCTGGCAGAACGACCGGCTTAACCGCATTGGCCAGATCATTAATGTTCAGCACCGATACACCCTGAAGCTCGCATACCTTATTTAAGTTAAAATCATTGGTAACGACTTTGCCCTGCAGCACCTTCGCCAGTTTGACCAACTTACTGTCCACTTCCGATATTTCCTCGAAATCCCCTTCATAGATCATGACTTTCACGTCCAGCTCCTTCTGAATCTTGTTCAGAATATCCAGGCCGCGGCGGCCACGATTACGCTTGAGCAGATCCGATGAATCAGCGATATGCTGAAGTTCCTCAAGCACAAATCCCGGGATCACAATCGTTCCTTCAATGAAACCCGTCTTACAAATATCCGCAATACGTCCATCGATAATGACACTAGTGTCCAATATTTTATGATGCTCCAGCTTCTCTTCTTCCTCTGATGAGCTTCCCCACTGCCCCGACTTCCACAACGAGGACAATTCATCCTTCTTCTCCAGAGCAACATACAGTCCTATGTAGCCAAATAGGGTTGAAGCCGCCAATTGGGCAAATACCTCTAGCGAACCAAGCCAGGACAATACGGGATAGAGCAGTAATGAAAGAAGAAGTCCTGCAGTTAATCCGAGCGTTCCGGCCGCCATCTTATTCATAGGAATCTCCGTCAACCGGGTAATCAGGCGCCCAATTTGTGTAGCAATCGTCTCAGCAACAAGCGAGTACATGAATAAAAAAAGACAAGCACCAGCAACCGCCAGAATAAGCTGCCCCGCAATCATCGGCATGTCAGCAAACCAGGAGCGAAGCGGTTCCGGGAAAACTCCGGCGAGTCCTGTAGCGGTATATCCGAACCAAGCACCAGCCAGACCGGATAGAATTAATAAACTTTTCTTAAGCATGTCCTTCTCTTCACCTCCATAAATTGTATACTTTCTTTATCCAGTATGATCCAATTTTTCGTAGTGTAATCCAGAGAGAAAGACTTTTTTTCCTCATTTTTCCGTTTGTCTGCTGCTTACGATGATCATATAATTTGTCTCCCCAACCCGTTATTATGGGATTTCTGGTTGATTAGTGAGGAAAATGTGGCATATAATGGACTCAATTCATAATATTGAGGTGGATGGAAAATGAGCGCACCAAGCCTTCATTCTTTTCAAGATCAAGTTTCTGAGCTGTTGCTCCGTCACCGCAGTTTGTTGGACGTTATGTCCAAAATGGGACAAACTAATGCCGCAGCGACCCGTTCCGTAACAAAGGCGATCACCGAATGCGGCTGTATCGAGTTGCACGCAACGAAGCAGGATTTTGAGCCTGGTATGGATTTGCAGGAGGCCAAAGAGACGATTAGTAAGCATGTTCAGGGAGAGCTATGTGAGAATTGCCGGGATGTGATTACGAATGAGCTTGGTAGAAGCCTGTTCTACATGTCGGCGCTTTGCAATTTGCTTGGTATCGATATGGAGGAAATTCTGGAACGCGAATCGCAAAAATGCTCGACACTGGGTCTGTTCAACATGTCTTGAACCATTCCTGACTAGCAATCATTATAGGAATGTGAAGCAACACAAAAAAAGGCATCATCTTCCGCCTAAGGCGGCAGGATGAATGCCTTTTATTTATGTCTTGCTATTTGGACCGAAATACTTTATCGGCTTCATCATCATGGTGATTTTTGCGACGAAGTAACCGATCTAAACTTTGTTTAAGTCCGTACCCGGCATAAAGAACCAAAGGAATAAAGACCAGCTTGGAGATTTGATCCGGGAAGAAAACGGCGACTAATATCGCAATAATAATGACAAAAGGAGCGTAAGTAATTGCCTTCTTAGGAATTCCAACCTTTTTGAAATTCGGATATTTCACCGAGCTGACCATCAGGTATGACAATAGAAGCATTGTGACTATAAAATATGGGGCCCCGATATTGTTATGAAATAAGGCCAATGTTGCTACGACACCGCCTGCAGCAGGAATCGGCAATCCGATGAAATACCCCGGGATTCCGGACTGAACATTAAAGCGAGCAAGTCTAAGCGCACCGCACATCGGAAATATGGCTGTAACTGCCCAAGCCAGACCAGGCTGGACATTCTGAAAAGCAATAATATACATAATGAGTGCGGGAGCTACCCCAAATGAGACAACGTCGGATAAAGAGTCGAGTTCCTTGCCAAAATCGCTCTGGGCATTCAAGGCTCTGGCAACACGCCCATCCAAACCGTCCATCAACATCGCTACAATAATCATGATGGATGCTAGGCTATATCTGCCGTTCATCGCCAACATTATAGCGATCATCCCCATGAATAGATTGCTCAGTGTAAAAAGGTTTGGAATTGATTTTGTAACCATCTCTTCACCTCTAATAATTATTCCACTTAATCATCATTTCATGATAGGTTAATTATATTTGCCTGTCAATGAACACTTGTTCCTGTATTCGCTTCAGTCCTTCTTTAATTGCACGTGCCCTTGCTTCCCCAATACCGTCAACTTCATCGAGTTCTTCAATCGATGCCATTAGTATTTCCGGTAGCTCACGGAATCGTTCAACCAAATTATGAATGATGACATTGGGCAGACGAGGGATCTTATTCAATACGCGATACCCACGAGGTGATATAATCTCCTCTGAAGTAGCCGCCACGGTAGGATAGCCGAGAAGGCGGGTAATGTGAACATCGTCCAAAAGTTCATCGTCACTGGATCGCTTCAGACCAAGAATGATCTCACGGATCGCTTCGTCACTGCCATCCCTGGCATAATCTTTGTAGAGCAGCCAAGCTTCTTCCTCCATATTGCTGACCAGCTCCTCCATCTGCATGCTAATCAGCCGGCCCTCGATTCCAAGCTCATTGATGAAACGCTTGATCTCCAGCTTAATGCGGATAACCATCTCTACCCGCTGCATGACATTCACAACTTCGGGAATTGTTACTAATTCCTCGAATTCCGAAGCAGACAGATTCGTCAGCGCTTGATTAAGTACCGCTCTGTATTTCTCCAACGTCTGAATCGCCTGGTTCGCCTTGGTCAGAATTTCTCCGCTCTCCTTCAGCGCATATCGAAGTCCCCCTTGATACAGGGTAATGATAGTACGGCGCTGTGAGATCGATACAACCAACTTGCCCGTCTGCTTAGCGACACGTTCCGCCGTCCTGTGACGAATCCCGGTCTCCGACGATGCGATAGAAGAATCAGGGATTAACTGTGTATTCGCATATAATATTCGTTTCAAATCTTCACTAAGAATAATGGCTCCATCCATCTTGGCCAATTCATACAGATAGTTAGGAGAAAAATCGCAATTGATGGAAAAACCGCCTTCTACAACCTCCATTACTTCAGGGCTATAGCCGACTACGATTAAACCGCCGGTTTTTGCACGCAGCACATTTTCCAACCCATCCCGAAAGGAAGTACCCGGAGCCACGAGCTTCAGCAAATCATTCATTTTCTCTGCCTGAGTTGTTTCTTTCATTATTGTGCCCCCTAATCTAATGCAACAGCAAGCGCATCTGCAACGGTATTTACACCGATTAATTCTATCTCTTTAGGCCCCTGCCAGCCCTTCAGACTCTTCTCCGGCAGAATAACCCGTTTGAAGCCGAGCTTCGCAGCCTCTTTCACTCTCTGTTCGACGCGTGAGACCGCTCTGACTTCCCCTGTAAGCCCAACTTCGCCGAATACGACATCATAAGGCTTCGTAGGTACATCGCGGAAGCTGGAGGCAATACTGACGGCAATCGCCAGGTCTACGGCAGGTTCATCGAGCTTTACTCCGCCGGCCAAATTAACATAGGCGTCCTGATTCTGCAGGAACATACCCATTCGCTTCTCCAGCACGGCAATAATCAAATTCATCCGATTATGATCCACACCCGTAGCCATTCTACGCGGGGAAGGAAACAAAGTTGATGCGACTAGAGCCTGGAGCTCGACAAGCATCGGTCTGGTCCCTTCCATGCTGGCCACTACAGTGGAACCTGCAACGCCAAGCGGACGTTCAGAGAGGAATAGCTCTGAAGGATTCAGAACCTCCTCCAAACCGGCTTCATTCATTTCAAATATACCCATCTCATTGGTGGAGCCAAAACGGTTCTTCACTGCACGTAGCAGTCGGTATGAATGGTGACGCTCGCCTTCGAAATACAGCACACAATCGACCATATGCTCCAGCATACGTGGGCCAGCGATAGCCCCTTCCTTCGTAACATGTCCGACCAATACCGTGGCGATTCCCTGCCCTTTGGCAACCCGCATAAATCGTGCTGTACATTCACGAACCTGAGAGACACTACCGGGTGCACTGGTTACCTCCGGCATATATACCGTCTGGATCGAGTCGATCACGAGGAAATCCGGTTTGACTTCATTGATTGCTTCCTCAATTCCATCGATGCTGCTCTCGCACATGACGTACAGATTCGGTGACAATGCCCCGAGTCTCTCTGCTCGCAGCTTCGTCTGACGGACCGATTCCTCTCCGGAAACATACAGCACTTTCCTGCCTGAATTGGCCATTTCGTTCGAAGTTTGCAGAAGCAATGTCGATTTGCCGATTCCAGGATCTCCGCCAACCAGGACCAAGGATCCAGGGACAATCCCTCCGCCTAGTACACGGTTAAGCTCTCCAATCCCAGTAAGGATTCGCGGCTCTCGGCCACTCTCTATATTTATGATCGGAAGTGGCTTTTCTTTCGTATGAAATATCCCAGAGGAAATCCCTTGTGTCTTGACCACTTTCTCGGTTTCTTCCACCATACTGTTCCATGCCCCACATCCAGGACATTTTCCATACCATTTCGGTGATTCATACCCGCAATCGGTACAGAAGAACTTTGTCTTTACTTTTGCCATTTATCTCTCCTTCTTACTTTCGCAATATTTAACAAACCTTGCAGGTTGCACCACAAAGCCAATAATCAAAGTTTATCATTGTTATCGATTTGGCGTAAAGTTTTGCCTGCAAACAATTTTCGTTAACTTCTGAAAATACATGTAAATATCATTAAAAAAAATTAAATGGCTGAAAATTATGTATGTATAATTACTTAATTGAAAAAACAGCTTCCAAAGCAATGACTGCCCTGGAAGCTGCTTGCTTTTATTATGTTAATCGGCAAATTGGCCTCTCTAATGAAGACATTTCAGGTGAAATTTTGGACAAAGTCGACAATTTATGCCATTTTAACAAAATCCCCGGTCTTATTCACGGTTAATTCACCATTGTCTTCATCAATCGTGAGAGAATCACCTTTCTTCACTCTTCCGGTCAGCAATTCTTCAGACAGACGGTCTTCGATATGCTTCTGGATCGCCCGACGTAATGGACGAGCACCATAGGTCGGATCATAGCCTTCCTTAGTCAAGAATGCCTTTGCTTTGTCCGTTAGCACAAAGTCGACATCGAAGTCGTTCAGCCGTTTCCGCAATTCTTCGGCCATCAGCGTTACAATCTCTCCGATATGCTTCTCTTCGAGAGAATGGAACACGATAATCTCGTCAATCCGGTTCAGGAACTCAGGGCGGAAGCTCTTCTTCAGTTCTTCCATCACCTTAGTCTTCATATTATCGTAATCCGCACCTGCATCCGTCACAGCTGTAAAGCCCATTCTTGTATTGCGACGAATTGCTTCAGCCCCAACGTTAGAGGTCAGAATGATCAGTGTGTTACGGAAGTCGACAACCCGGCCTTTGGAATCGGTCAGTCGTCCATCTTCCAACACTTGAAGCAGAATGTTGAATACTTCTGGATGAGCCTTCTCGATCTCGTCAAGCAACACAACTGAATATGGCTTGCGGCGTACTTTCTCGGTCAATTGACCGCCTTCTTCATAACCGACATATCCTGGAGGCGCACCGACCAGACGAGCGGTGGAATGCTTCTCCATATATTCCGACATGTCGATACGGATTACGGCATTCTCATCACCAAACATTGATTCAGCGAGAGCACGAGCCAGTTCGGTCTTACCCACACCGGTTGGACCGAGGAAGATGAAGGAACCCATTGGACGCTTCGGATCTTTAAGTCCGGCACGTGCGCGGCGGATGGCCCGACTGACTGCCTTGACAGCCTCATCTTGACCGATGACGCGCTCATGCAGTATGGATTCCATATTCATGAGACGCTCAGTCTCTTCTTCTTTCAGCTTGTTAACAGGAATTCCTGTCCAGCTTGCCACAACTTCAGCAATATCCTCCGGAGTAACCTCGGAATCCATACGGCCTTGCTTTTCCTTCCATTGGTTCTTCGTCACATCGAGCTCTTCGCGAATCTTCTGTTCAGTATCGCGCAGGGCTGCTGCTTTCTCGAACTCTTGGCTTTGAACAGCCGCATCCTTCTCCTTGCGGATATCCTCTAGACGGCTCTCCAGTTGCTTCAAATTAGGCGGTACCGTATAAGTGCTCAGCCTTACCTTGGAGCCAGCTTCATCGATCAAGTCGATCGCTTTGTCCGGTAGGAAGCGGTCCTGAATGTAACGGTCGGACAATTTAACCGCTTGTTCGATCGCTTCATCCGTAATCTTCACACGGTGATGCGCTTCATAGCGGTCGCGGAGACCATGTAGAATCTGAATCGTCTCATCCGCGGAAGGCTCATCGACCGTAATCGGTTGGAAACGACGTTCCAGAGCCGCATCCTTCTCGATATACTTGCGGTATTCATCCAGCGTTGTTGCCCCAATGCATTGCAACTCACCACGGGCCAGCGCTGGCTTCAGAATATTGGAAGCATCGATGGCGCCCTCGGCTCCACCAGCTCCAATCAGCGTGTGAAGTTCGTCAATGAACAGGATGATGTTACCCGCTTGGCGAATCTCATCCATAATCTTCTTCAAACGGTCCTCGAATTCGCCGCGGTATTTTGTTCCCGCCACGACAGAACCCATATCGAGCGTCATGACACGCTTGTCGCGTAATGTCTCAGGAATTTCGTTATTTACGATCTTCTGAGCCAATCCTTCGGCAACCGCTGTCTTACCAACACCTGGTTCACCGATCAGTACCGGATTGTTCTTCGTCCGCCGACTCAGTACCTGAATGACGCGTTCGATTTCCTTACTCCGACCGATTACTGGATCGAGGTTGCCCTCTTTGGCAGAAGCGGTCAAATCACGGGCAAGGCTATCTAGCGTTGGCGTATTCACATTGACTGGTGCGCCGTGATGACTGGACACAGCTTCGCTGCTACCTAGCAACTGCAATACTTGCTGACGAGCTTTGTTCAAGCTGATACCCAGATTGTTAAGTACCCGTGCAGCCACGCCTTCGCCTTCACGAATCAATCCCAGCAGAATATGCTCCGTTCCGACATAGGTGTGGCCCAGCTTACGGGCTTCGTCCATCGATAACTCGATTACTTTCTTAGCACGCGGCGTATAGGCGATATTAACCGGCTGTTCCTGACCGCGTCCAATCAGAGTCTCGACTTCATCCTGTATCTTCTCCAAACCAAGACCGAGACCGATAAGGGCTTTGGCCGCAATGCCCTCGCCTTCACGGATCAATCCCAGTAGAATATGCTCTGTTCCGATATTGTTGTGCCCCAGTCTGACTGCTTCGTCCTGAGCCAGAGCAAGTACCTTCTGAGCGCGTTCTGTAAATCTACCAAACATCATATCCAATACACCTCCATATTAAATCTATCCTGCCGCTTTTCATCACTAAGTCTTCTCGGTGCTGAAAAGCGGCCTTTTTGAAAACATACTATTGCACATTATCCTTCAAATGCTCACGAATCACCTTGGCGCGGTATATATCCCGCTCTCCCGGCGACATATTTCCTCCATGCTTCTTCTGCAGAAAGCCCGGCTGTGTCATGACGTTCAATTCATTTAAAGCATGGAATGGTACATTCACGAAACCAAGATCCACACCGAGCCGAACGTCCGACAGACGCTGGGCTGCTTCCTTCGAATCGATTACTTCGGAATAGGATAATATTCCATATGAACGCATTATACGATCCATAATACGAATTCGCGAGTCAGAAAGCAATTTTTCTCTGGCAGCTTTTTCATGTTCAATAATTTGTACTACGACACCATATAAGTTGTCAATAATCTCGGTTTCGTTCTGTCCGAGCGTAATCTGATTAGAAATCTGGAACAGGTTACCGACAGTCTCGCTGCCTTCACCATAAATCCCGCGCACAGCCAGGCCGACCTGAGTCACTGCCGACAGAATTCGCCCGATCTGATTCGTAAGAGCCAGCGCAGGCAGATGGATCATAACGGAAGCCCTGAGCCCTGTACCGACATTCGTCGGGCAACTAGTCAAGTAACCTCGCCGATCATCAAAAGCATAATCGACATGATCCTCAAAAATATCGTCAACAGCAGATGCTTTCTCCCAGGCCTCCTTAACCTGTAGCCCCGGATATAAACATTGAATCCTCAAGTGATCCTCTTCATTCACCATGATACTCAAGCTCTCATCATCGCTAATGAATGCTGCGCCATTCCTTGATTCAGTAACTAGGCTCGGACTGATCAGATGCTTCTCTACCAGAACCTGCTTATCCAGATCATCAAGATCGTCTAGTTCAATCGGATGAAGCTGTCCGAACGGCTGCATTCGTTCATCATTCAGCACCTGTTCAAACCCATTCAATACCTCCTCCGACTGCTGATTCGTAGCCAGTATAGGAAAAGGATATTCAATCAGATTGCGGGCAATCCGCACCCGGGTGCTAATTACGATATTCGATTCATTTCCGTCACGATTCATCCACTCGCTAAGCGGTTGCTCTGTAAATTGAAGATTTCCCACCCTTGATTCCTCCTTACTCTGCGGAGATGTTCTTCTCGAGTTCACGGATCTGATCGCGCAGCGCCGCTGCTTCTTCGAACTGTTCGTGAAGAACCCGGTATTGCAGCTCACGGCGGAGATCATCTAGCTTACGCTTCATATGGATATGTCCGCCGACCCGTCTCGGTACCTTGCCGGCATGTGTCGTATTACCATGGACTCTTCTTAGTAGAGGATCCAGACGATCGTTGAAATATTTATAGCAAGAGCTGCATCCGAAGCGCCCCAGCTTACTGAATTGAGAATAGGTCAACCCGCATTTTTCACAGCGTAGGTTCTCTGCAGGCTTGGCGCCTGTGGCTTGACCTGATGTTGCAGGACTGAAATCGAGCAGACCGGACAACAAGTTATGAATCGAGAAGCCTCCCGCCGTTCCGGGAATCAATTCCCCCTTCTCGCGGGCACAGGCTTCACAAATATGAAACTCCGTCTTCTCTCCATTCACAATCTTCGTGAAATGAAGCGTAGCAGGACGTTTACCGCATTCTTGACATTGCATATCGGAATCCCTCCCTAACTGGATAGACTCATCAACCTAACAAAGAGATCAGCATCGCCTTCATCATCTGCGCCCGGATCTGATCCCGGTACGGCAGCTTCACCATTAATACTTCCCGGGATATGGCCGCCTTCATAAGCGCTGCTTCCCTTCGGGTTAGGAACCGAGACTCCTCCAATTGATAGATAAGTCCCTCTGCCGCCGTCTGACCCATTTCATCTCCAATCGTATGCTGTAGATGAGTATGCAGACTAGTTGAACCGGGGAGCTCGATGCGCCGGATGCGAATATAGCCTCCTCCGCCGCGCTTACTCTCCACTAGATAACCCTTCTCCAGCGTAAAGCGCGTGCTGATGACATAGTTAATCTGAGATGGAACACAGGAGAATTTGTCTGCCAGGTCATTACGCTGTATCTCTACAGCTCCTTCTGGGCTCTCCTGCAAAATACACTTAAGGTGCTTCTCGATAATATCGGAAATATTACGCATCACCCATCCTCCATTGCTCATTACTCCAACATACAGCTAACTTGGATAACCCATATACCTATTATTAACCGTATTCGGTTTGAATATCGGAGGGTGCTTCCAATTTAATACCAAAGGCATTAGAGGTAGTTCAACCTCACTTTATAACAACTAGCCGTATGTTGACTTTGACTTTCTTTGACTTTGATTTAATTATAGCACATTTTTTGAATTTGCCAATGGGATGTTAATCGGGACATATTAAATAAGAACACTTCAATATGAAGTGTTCTTCGTATATAGGAATCTGAAATTACGGATTCCCCTGAGTCTGCTACCCCTCGAGGAAGCTCTTCCGGTAAAGATTCGGCGGCATGCCAACGACCTTCTTGAAGGAGGTGCTGAAATAATGCTGGGAATCGTACCCTGTCTTCTCTGCAATCTCATGCATGGTCAACTTAGTCCCCACTATCAGGCGGATCGCCATAGTCGTTCGAACATGGGTCAGCATGCCGATAAAGGACTGACCAGACTCCTGTTTAAAAATACGGCTCAGATATACGGACGATACACCCAGCTCATCTGCCACTGCCTCTAATGTCAACTCAGGATTGCTGTATTGCTGCTCGATTATTTCACGCGCCTTCCTGACGAAGTCGGACATACGTGCTTCCCGGTTAACAGCCGTCTTGGCTGCTGTGTACAGCTCTGACAAATTTACATGTTCTTCGTTCAGTTGGAAGCTGACGAGCACGTTCAAATCCAAATATTTCTCGCACGCTTCGGCAATGTGGAGGCCGATCATATTGTTCCGGCTACCCCAGACTAATACAACGATCATCCCCGTCTGATCACGGAAATGGACATAATCCTCGGCATCGCTCGTCTCCCCGATCAATTCCTCGATCACATTCTCGATTGCGAACAACAAGAGCTGCCGATCCTTCTCAGACATGAACGCCTTCCCCTTGGACTGCTCCGGCCAGCGGACAACTCCGATCATATCGGGCAATCGCTCCGGCATTTGCAGGAAGGCCAGCTGTCCTGCGATCTCATCCTCGCCCACATCACCTTCAATCCATTCCAAGCAGAAGCGCTCCCTAAGCAGCGACACATTCTTATCGAGCTGCTTCGAGGCGATATCGAGTATTTTCTCATTGGTGGACTCTACGTCCAGCTTCCGAGAGACGCCCGCTAGCACCTCCATTAATTGCCCTGGGTTAACCGGCTTCAGAATATAGTCGTCGACACTGAGCTTAATCGCTCTCTTGGCATAGGCAAATTCGTCATGCCCGGTAATTATGATTACTTTACAACCGGGAAGTCGATCGCGTAGCTCGCTGATCAATGTCAAGCCGTCCATAATCGGCATACTTAGGTCCACAATAAGGATATTTACCTGCTCCTTCAGTGCAAGCTCCAGCGCTTCTTCTCCGTCCTCCGCCTCAGCGACGACCTGTAGATTTAGTCTGTCCCAGTCTATGGAGCTCCTGATTCCCTCTCGAATAATAAACTCATCATCAGCTATTATGACCTTCCACTTCTGCTTCATCGCTCTACTCCTCCCGGTGCATGATAGGATGACGAATCGTTACGATCGTCCCTTTCTTCCATTGGCTATCAATCGATATTCCATAAGGCTCCCCATAGCTAAGACGAATCCGTTCCTGCACATTTCTAAGCCCATAGCTCTTAAGAGGCCCACTCTCTTCCTCGCCTCTCTCCTGCGGCGTAGGCTGCGTGTAATCGGCCTTACCGACCTGATCAAGCTGTGTACGCAGCAATTTCAGCTTATCTTCAGTCATGCCGTTGCCGTCATCTTCAATCGTAATGACAACTATGTCCTTGTCAGCGGACGCGCGAATCGATATGAAGCCCGAACCACGCCGTTCCTTAATGCCGTGATAGATGGCATTTTCCACAACAGGTTGTAGAATCAGCTTGATTACGAACAGATTCATCAAGTCTGGATCGATATCTATACTGTAGTTCAGCTTATCTTTATAGCGAGTCTTCTGAATCATCAGGTAGCTGCGGATATGTTCGAATTCATCAGCAAGCGGAATAATCTCCTTCCCTCGGCTGAGCCCAATTCGGAACAGACGCGATAAAGACTCAACCACTTCAGTCGCCTCGTAGGCCCCGTCTTTTCTGGCCAGCCATTGGATCGTATCCAGCGTATTATAGAGAAAATGGGGCTGGATATGAGCCTGTAGACTACGCAGCTCCGCCTCCCGCTTCAAGCGTTGCTCCTCATTGACCTGCCTTAACAAGCGCTTGATCTGTGCAAGCATCTGGTTAAAGCTGTTCCCGAGCATTCCGATTTCATCTCGGCGTTTGCCGTTATAGCGGATGCTCATATTACCGTTCTCAACTTTATGCATGAATGACGACAGCTGGATAATCGGACGGGAGATGGAGTAGGACAAATAATAAGATGCCGCGATTCCCAGCAAACTGACAAGGAATACGAAAGAGACAATATACAGATTGATCTCGTTGATCCCTTGAATTCTCTCCTGCATCGGAAACACACCAACTGTGGTCCAGCCCGTAAAAGATGATTTCTGAAATAGAATCTGCATCGGCTTTCCATCTATTTTTTCCGTAAAATCCCCCGCATTGTCTGTTAAAATCCGTTCCCGGTCAAGCTGGTCGACGATGGAATTCTTAGGCGCATAGAGCGCATCCCCCTTATCATCTATCACGATGAGATACCCCGACTTACCCAGCCTGACATCGCGGACCACTTCAGCAATTAACCGCGCTTTGAAATCGATCAGCACAACGCCCTGCACGGACTGGGTCTCGGGATCAAGCACCGCACGGACAAAAGATACGACTTCCTCATCCTTGTAATTGGCGTGGCTCGTTACATTTCTTTTGACCGGATGCCCGACGAGCTTGAAGATCCCCTTCGTCTTTACCGCTTCTTGATACCAGTTCTCTTCCGTCAAATTCCGGCTGGTGCGCGCATACATCTCGTTGCTTAAATATTCCCCCTTATTATTAACGACCATAATTCCAGCGATCTCGGAATGCAGTGTCGTGAAGCCCTGAAGGAATTTCAGCGTGTTATAGCGCTCCTGCTCTCCAGGGAAGGCCGCAGCGCCTCTAGCAAAGAATTCACCTATCTCTGGATTGAAGGTAATCAGATAGGATACGTTCTGCATATTACTGGCGTGGTAATCGAGTGATTTATCCACATTGCCGATCAACTGGGAAGTCTGCCCGTTGACCTGCTCTTCGATCGTGTAACTGGTTGCCCATGAGATCAAGAGCCCAAGGCACAGAGCTGGAAATATGCTGATCAGTAGAATATGCAAAATGAGTTTGTCGCGAATCGACCAGTTATCGAATTGCAGCCATTTGGTTCGCATGCTTATTCCCCTCCCAATCCCAAACGACAATGATGCAGTTATTTAGCATAGAAATGTTCGACATTGGATTTGGTTACGACCGAGATCCCGGTATCCACATAGGTCGGGAGCGGAGGAACATGAGCTTCCTGCCAATCTGCAACTGGCTCAACCAGCGAATTGCTCAGATGGAACAGCTGCATGAGCGACCAATAACCCATATTCCACGTGCCTTGAGCCATTGTCGCGGATATAACACCTTTCTTGATTAAATCCAACGTGCCTTTATTGGTATCGAAGCTAATCACCTGGATATCGCTCCGATTGTTATTGATTAGCGCGTTTCCTACACCGATACCCCCAACGGCTTCCGTGACAAAGATTCCCTTCAGATCCGGATATTTTAGCAATAACTCCTCTGTCTTGTTCTCGGAGACGACCTGATCCCCTTTATCTTCAACGACCTCTACCACTTTAAGTTGGGGATGTTGTCCCTTGATCGTCTCGATGAACCCGTTGACGCGCTGCTGCTGGTTCAATTGATTCTGTTGGGTGAGAATAGCGATGGTTCCCGTCTCCCCAATCAGCTCATTCATCTTATGGGCCGCCACGACCCCTGCATTAAAATTGTCCGTACTGAGGAAGGAGTAGGCTTTGCTATTAGGAACATTAGAATCGAATAGTACAACAGGTATGCCTGAAGAAACTGCTTTATCAATTACGTTAATCAGCGCCTCAGAGTTAATCGCTGAGACAGCAATCCCGGCAGGCTTCTTGGCAATAACCTGTTCGAGCACGGTGACCTCCTCATGCTCGTCATATTGAGTAGCTCCCCGATACTCCACGGTCACGCCTAACGCTTCCGCCGCATCCTCGAAGCCCTTCAGTGTATTTTTCCAGTATTCGTTGCCGGTTAGATAGTTCACCATCACATACTTCTCATCTGATTCCCCCCGAATTCCAACGGTGGATTCCATCGGGTCGGCTGCCCCACGAGTATATGCCGAGTACAAGTAGGTCAGGAACAGACTGATAAGCACAACATATAGAATAACTAGTTTCTTCAATACTTCCCCCTCCAGTGATATCAAGGTAGTCGATTCTAAGGACGGCTTGGCCCCTTTCAATTATACTTCGGCAGAAATAAAGCGCTATCTTTTTTGTAAAAAGAGAAACACCGCACCTTCAATCAGGTCAATGATCGCGGTACGGTGATATCCCTATTTGCGCCTGTTATGCCGCCGTTTTATTTTTGTTATAAATATCGAAGGCTACGGCCAATAGCAGAACGAGGCCCTTGATTCCTTGCTGATAATCGATGCCAAGTCCAATCAATGACATTCCGTTGTTCATCACGCCCATGACGAGACCACCAATCATTGCGCCGATCACCGTGCCAACGCCGCCTGATGCCGATGCCCCGCCGATAAAGCAGGCCGCAATCGCATCAAGTTCGAAGTTTACGCCCGCCTTAGGAGTAGCTACATTCAAGCGAGCGGTGAAGATCAGCCCGGCAAGAGCAGCCATAACGCCCATATTAACGAATACCCAGAAGGTCATCTTCTTCGTCTTAACACCCGACAGCCTAGCTGCCTTCTCATTGCCACCAACCGCATAAATATGCCGGCCCATGACCGTCTTGCGCATAATGAAGGTGTATAACATGACCAAGGCGAACAGGATAACAAGCACATTCGGAATCCCGTTATATGCGGATAATACGAAGGTGAATAAATTGATAATGATCACAATAAAAGCTATTTTAGCGATAAATAAAGGCATGGACAGCACTTCAAATTTATAGCGTGACTGCGTAATTCGTCCTCTCCACTCCATAAAGATGTACAGCAATGATAATACAGCGCCAAGAAGCAGAGTCAGCATATGAACATTCCAGTTGCCGGGAATATCCGGGATGAAGCCCGAGCTGATATTGCGGAATCCGGTCGGGAATGGACCGATGGATTGGCCGCCGAGCACCAGCATCGTAAGCCCACGGAACAGCAGCATCCCTGCCAAGGTGACGATAAAGGACGGAATGCCGACCATGGCTACCCAGAAGCCCTGCCATGCCCCAATCAGCGCTCCCAACAGCAAGCACAGCAGCATGGCGAGCGGGAAGGACAAATGGTAATTGACCATCATGACAGCCGCCATGGCCCCAATAAATGCTGCAATCGAACCGACGGACAGGTCGATATGCCCCGTTATGATCACTAACAGCATACCGATTACAAGGATCAGAATGTAGCTGTTCTGCAGTACAAGGTTCGTAATATTCAGAGGCTTAAGCAAAGTACCGTCCGACAAAATCTGAAATAGTCCCATAATCAGCACAAGGACCAGGAACATTCCATATTGCCGTATATTGTTGCGCAGCAGTTTAGTTATGGTGCTCATCTTGGATCTTCCCCCTACTCTTGGTCATCAATCTCATCAAGGCTTCCTGCGTTGCATTCTCTCTTGCGATCTCCCCGGTAAATCTTCCTTCATTCATCACATAGATTCGGTCACACATGCCGAGCAGCTCTGGCAATTCGGAGGATATCATCAGAATGCCTTTACCGGAATCGGCAAGCTCGTTGATAATCGAGTAAATCTCATATTTGGCGCCGACATCAATCCCCCGTGTAGGCTCATCCAGAATGAGCAGGTCCGGACCGGAAAATATCCACTTGCTGAGCACTACCTTCTGCTGATTGCCTCCACTCAAATTTCCGGTCTTCTGCAGAATGCTCGGTGCCTTAATGTTCAATTTCTTGCGAAAATCTTCAGCCACGACGACTTCCTGGTTATCATTAATGACAAACCATTTGGAAATCTTGTTCATCGCCGCCAGCGTCGTATTACGCTTGATATCATCATTTAGAATCAGACCGTACTCTTTACGGTCCTCTGTCACATAAGCGATCCCATTTTCGATAGCTTGGGTAATGTTCTTCAAGTGAAGCTGCTTCCCGTCTTTACGGATCTCGCCACTAATGCGACGTCCATACGATTGCCCGAACAGGCTCATCGCCAGCTCTGTCCTTCCTGAGCCCATTAACCCAGCAATACCCACGATCTCACCGCGACGCACTTCAAAGCTGCAGTCATCGATCACTTTGCGATCCGCGAGCACGGGATGGTACACGTTCCAATTTTTCACCTCGAAAAATAGATCCCCCAGCTTCGGCGTATGCTCTGGATAGCGATTCGTAAGCTCACGGCCGACCATCCCTTTGATAATCCGATCTTCTGTCACGTTATCCTTCTTCATATCCAATGTCTCTATCGATTTGCCATCTCGCAGAATCGTGATCGAGTCAGCGACTCTCGTAATTTCATTTAGCTTATGAGAGATCAGTACTGAGGTAATTCCTTGTTTCTTGAATCCGAGCAGCAGGTTCAACAGATTCTCGCTGTCATCCTCATTCAGCGCTGCCGTTGGCTCATCCAAGATGAGCAGTTTCACCTGTTTGGCTAATGCTTTCGCGATCTCCACCAGCTGCTGTTTCCCGACGCCGATCTCTCCGATGGACGTATTCGGTGATTCCTTCAGGCCAACGAGCTCTAGCAGCTCTCGCGTTTTGACAATCGTCTCGTTCCAGTTGATAACGCCTTTTCGAGTCTGCTCATTGCCGAGGAATATATTTTCCGCAATCGTTAATTGAGGAACTAGAGCCAACTCCTGATGGATGATAACGATCCCTTTATTCTCGCTTTGCTTAATATCTTTAAATTCGCAGACTTCGTCTTTGAATAAAATGTCGCCCTCATAAGTGCCATGTGGATATACCCCGCTTAATACCTTCATCAGCGTTGATTTGCCGGCTCCATTCTCACCGATCAGTGCATGTATCTCACCCTCTTGCACACGGAGGTTTACATTTTCCAGTGCTTTAACGCCCGGGAAAGTCTTCGTAATCTTCCTCATTTCCAAAATTGCTGCCGTCAATGATGCTGCACCCCGCTTTCGGAAATCTCGTTATAAATGATTTAGCGACAGCCATGAAGCTGGCCGCCACTAAATCGTTGGGTTAATTATTTTAATTGATCTTCGGTATAGTAGCCCGAGTCGATCAAAATCTTCTTATAGTTGTCTTTGTCTACAATGACTGGCTCCAACAGATAGGAAGGAACGACCTTCTCACCGTTGTCATACGTCGTTGTATCGTTTACTTCTGCTTGTTCGCCTTTCATAATGCTCTGTACCATAGTAACTACCTTCTTAGCCAGTGCACGCGTATCTTTAAAGACGGTCGATGTTTGCTCACCAGCGATGATTGATTTTACAGAGGCAAGCTCTGCGTCTTGACCGGTTAGAATCGGCATCGGCTTACTCGCAGAACCATAACCTACACCCTTCAGGGAAGAGATAACCCCTATGGCGATCGCATCATTCGGTGCCAGAACAGCATCTACCTTAGCATCCGCGTAGTTAGCACTCAGCAAATTATCCATCCGTGCCTGGGCTGTAGCACCATCCCAGCGCATCGTAGCGATCTTATCCATTGTGGTCTGACCACTTCTAACGACCAGCTTGCCGTTATCGATATATGGCTGCAGTACGGACATTGCTCCGTCATAGAAGAAGTAAGCATTGTTATCGTCTGGCGAGCCCCCGAACAATTCGATATTGAATGGCCCTTTGCCATCTTTCAATCCTAATTTATCTTCAATATAGGATGCTTGCAGTACACCTACTTTAAAATTGTCAAAGGTAGCATAGAAGCTTACATGCTTGCTTTTCTTAATCAGACGGTCATAAGCAATAACATCGATATTTGCTTCCGCTGCTTTATCCAATACATCTGTCAACGATTCTCCATCGATCGGAGCGATGACAATAACTTTTACACCCTTGGTAATCATGTTCTCGATCTGGGATACCTGATTCTCGATAACGTCCTCCGCGTACTGTAAGTCAACTCCGTATCCGATAGACTCAAACTCTTTCTTCATATTCGCGCCATCGGCCACCCAGCGCTCCAATGTCTTGGATGGCATTGAAATTCCGATCGTCCCGTTCTTTCCGCTGCTAGCCTTACCATCTCCGCCATTTCCGCATGCGGCTAGAACCAAAATTAAAGCGGTTACAATAAGCAACGATAATCCCTTTCTCATCAGTTGATACGCCCCTTTTCCATCGCTATTTGGTATTCCTACCTCTATCTTACGGAATGTCAGCGCGCAGGTCTTTTGACGTATTCAACTTCTTTTTATAAAAATTCAAAGTAAATGCCGGGGATTAGGTAAGGTTCGACTGTAGGGAGGGGAAGTAATTTGAACAGAATTCAAGGATTCGGTGGGATTGTTGATGGAGGAGTACACGTCAACCACATAAAACTGTCATAGGTCTAACACTCGTAATATAACGAAAAAGGAATATACTAAGAGGAAAACAATAAAAAGATGCATAAATGCATCCTTTTATAAAGAAAATCGCTGAATTCAGCAAAATAACTGTAAAAGTGCAGGAATTTCGCTGAATTATCTGTATTTCCGATCCATTAGTAGTAAAAAAACTGCACTTTTACAGGAATTGTGCTCTACGATCTG
The DNA here is from genome assembly GCA_036498705.1 of Paenibacillus sp. Classification (GTDB taxonomy): domain Bacteria; phylum Bacillota; class Bacilli; order Paenibacillales; family Paenibacillaceae; genus Fontibacillus. The sequence continues at coordinate 620 of DASYFA010000106.1, read as the reverse complement.
TTTGTCGAAGAAAAAAGCTGCACTTTTGCAGGAATTGTTCTTCACTAGTAACTGAAATAGCCTTTCGAACACCTCATTCTCCGATTCATACTCTAAATAGCCAATTTATCGGGCTGCTAATGTAATTTTGCTACTGGTACAGAATAGGCCTGCAAAATCTGTGGATAGTTATATATCAACTAAATATGCTTTCTACGTTACTGTGGATAATAAATTTGTATTGGAGTTTGTCTTGCTTCATTTATGTGGATAGAAATATATACATCTGATATATCAACTGAATATGTGTATAAGACTGTGTATAGTTGATGCTGAATAATATATTTTGTGTTAATTTCGGTAAATATCAGAAGTATTGTGAACAACTGTGTGCAATTTGAGGATAACCTAAGATTAGTGATAATCCCCTTGTCCAGTTATCCACTTGGGGATAAAAAAACCACCACCGATAATCGGTAGTGGTTCTTATTGCTTGGCGGCTTCCTACTCTCCCAGGACCCTTCGGTCCAAGTACCATCGGCGCTAGAGGGCTTAACGGTCGTGTTCGGGATGGGTACGCGTGGAACCCCTCCGCCATCGCCACCAAACGGGATTTTGTGCTCGTTACCATCAGTAACTTG